>JBDSNZ010000126.1:0-29301 GCA_039915055.1 Ornithinibacter sp. | reverse complement strand
GACGTCATGGTTCGAGCGGTCGTCCTCACCTGCCACGCCGCGGCGCGGTCGATGCGGTCGCGGGGTCACGGCAGGATCATCAACGTCTCGTCGGTCGCGTCCTTCCTGAGCAACGGCACCTACTCCGCCGCAAAGGCGTATGTCACGGTCTTCTCCGAGGCGCTCGCGAGCGAGCTGGAAGACACGGGTGTCACCGTCACCGCGCTCTGCCCGGGTTTCACCCGGACGGAGTTCCACGACCGGGCCCGGATACAGGTCTCTGCGCTTCCGGGCTGGCTCTGGCTCGGCGCGGACACCGTCGTCCAGGAGGCGTTGTCCGACGCCGCCCGTGGGAAGGTCCTCTCGGTGCCGGGGGCTCAGTGGAAGGTCGTGACCACCGTGATCCGCGCCTTGCCGCGCTCAGCGTTGCGCGGTGGAGCGATGCGACGGCTCGAGCGGTTCCGCCGCCGCGCCTGAGCCGGTATCACCGGAGCGGGTCAGGCCCTCCTCACAGGTGTCCGCACCGCGCGGCACACCCGAGCAAGGAGATCGACATGCAGGCATCCTGGACGTTCCTCGCGAAGATCGGGGCCATCCCGCCCTCGGCCTATGACGTGATCTTTCCCCAAGGCCCCCTCCAGATCGCCGAGGTCGGGAGGCAGCGCGGTGCTGAGGTCGCGCTCAACCCTCAGCCGCTGCCACCGGTCGAGGTCGAGGTCGGCGCGGTCCAGCTGCGCAACCTCCTGCTCTCCTCGATCATCATCGTCGGGGGGCGTGGCGGGGCCAGCGCGTTCATGGCCGACGTCGACGACTGGTGTGGCACCGGGTGGCCCCACAAGTGGCCACACCCGAAGACCTCGGCAGGCTGGGACGACAGCATGGTCTTCGCGGGGGCAGCCCTGGCAGCGGCCGGCCTCGCCGCGCAGTACGACCACGCACCCGAGATGCAGGAGGCCCTGGGCAAGGCGGCCGAGCAGCTGGCTGCGCAGTCCGTTGGCGGCTGAACGCGGGTGGCCTGACCTACCATTATCGGATGGGCCCGGCCGCTGAGCCGGTGGTGCTCCACGAGTACCGCCACCTGCTGCGCACCGCCTCCGCCGACTGGCAGGAGACGGCGCACCGCCACGCGCTGTGGTCGTTCTCACCTCGATTGCGCTCGGAGGTCCTCACGGGGCTGCAGGCCCTGCTGCTCGCCGGGACCCGGCTGGGGCCGGACGACGTGCACGCCGTGTCTCGCCTCATCGTGCTCGCGGAGCGTCGCCGGCCCCGCACCGTGCTCGACGGTCTGCCCGCACACCTCGTGGAGCAGCTCGCGGTGGCGGTCGTGGCGAGCCCTGCGGGCCAGCTGCTCGCGGTGGGAATCGACGTGTGGGACGGGTCGGAGCCGCCGAGGCGCCGGGAGGACCCTCCCGAGCGCGACCACCACCAGCGCTGGCACGAGCAGCGAGCCACACCCGGGCTGAGCATGGACGAGGCGTGGTACCTCCCGGCGCGCGCGTCGCGGCGTCGCGAGCGGGGCTGAGCGACGCGGCATACCGTAGGGGCGTGACCGACATCGCCGCCGACCGTGCCCGCCTCCTCGAGATCATCCGAGCCGAGGCCGTGGTCCACGGCCGGGTGACGCTCTCCTCAGGACGAGAGGCCGACTACTACGTCGACCTGCGGCGGATCACCCTGCAGGGCGAGGCGGCACCGCTCGTCGGGCGCGTGATGCTCGACCTCACCGCAGACCTGGACTTCGACGCCGTCGGCGGGCTCACGCTCGGCGCCGATCCCGTGGCGACCGCGATGCTGCACGCTCGCGCGGCTGGCGGTGGTCGCCTGGATGCGTTCGTGGTGCGCAAGGAGGGCAAGGCCCACGGCCTGCAGCAGCGCATCGAGGGTCCCTCCATCCAGGGCCGGCGGGTGCTGGTCGTGGAAGACACCTCCACGACCGGGTCCTCACCCCTGGCGGCCGCTCGCGCCGCGCAGGAGGCGGGGGCGACGGTCGTCGCGGTCGCCACCATCGCCGACCGCGACACCGGGGCGGCGGAGCGTTTCGCCGAGGCGGGCCTGGACTACCGGCACGCCTTCGGGCTCACCGACCTCGGGCTGGCCTGACGCGGGCTGCTGCGTCGGCCGCGATCATGACGAGCATCACGACTCCGGTGAGCACTGCTGCGGCTGCTGCCCACCGTGGGTCGAGCAGCCAGCCCAGGCCCAGCCCGATCGCGCCGATGAGTGCCATGAGGGTGCCGAGCCGGGTGAACATCGGCGTGTGGAACGCGGCGGCGAACGGCAGGAAGTGCAGGCCCACGGCCACCACGATGACCGCGGGTCGCAGGCCCGGGCGGTCCGCGGCATCCACGACGGCTGTGCCGAGACGGATCAGGAGAAGCATCCCGAGCACGCTCGCCACGTAGACCAGGCCGGACGGGCGCCCCACCGGCGGCACGGGGCCGAAGGCCCTCCTGGCCACGAACACACACCACACGTACGCGGCGAACGCCACCGCCCAGGTGAGCAGCGCGACGAGGGGGAGTGCGCCGGGGAGGTCGACTCGGTTGGCCATGACGAACACGCTCGCGCCGACCGCGCCGATGATCGTGCCCCACACTCGCGGATCCCAGACCCGCTGGATGCCGCGGACCCCCGCGACGGGTGCGAGGTGCTGGTCGGCTGAGGCGGTCATTGATCCACCCTGACACCCGCAGACCCCCTCGAGTGAACAGAACACGCCGTCTGCGCGAAGGCGCAGACGGCGTGTCCTGTTCACTCGACGGAATGTCGCATCCGTCATGGTGCTCAGCGGTGGGCGTACTCCTTGACCTCGCCGCTGTTGACCCGCTCGTAGTAGGAGTGGATCTCCCTGCGGATGACCCGTGCCAGGAGGTACAGGCCGATGATGTTGGGGATACCCATGAGGAAGATCATCGAGTCGGAGAAGTTGATGACCGGACCGAGGGCGGCGGCCGAGCCGACAACGGTGAAGACCAGGAAGACGCCCTTGAAGATGTTCTCCGCGAGGACGTTGTTGCCGAAGAGGTAACCCGTGGCCTTCATCCCGTAGTAGGACCAGCTGATCATCGTCGAGAACGCGAAGAGCACGACGGCAATGGCGAGCACGATCGGGAACCACGGCAGCACTGTCTCGAACGACCTCGACGTGAGGTCGACCCCGCCGAGCTCGGACGCATCGGGGTCGGCGTAGGTCTTGGTGATGACGATCGTCAGGGCGGTCGCCGTGCAGACGACGACCGTGTCGATGAACGGCTCGAGCATGGCCACGAAGCCCTCCGTGGCGGGCTCCTTGGTCTTGACCGCCGAGTGGGCCACCGAGGCCGACCCGAGCCCCGCCTCGTTGGAGAACGCGGCGCGCTGGAAGCCGACGATGAGGGCACCGATCACACCACCGGTGACACCCGCACCGGTGAAGGCGCCGGCGAAGATGTCGCCGATGGCGCCCGGTACCGAGCCGATGTTGGCGAGGATGACGATGGCGCAGGAGATGAGGTAGAGACCGGCCATGAACGGCACGATCTTCTCGGTGACCTTCGCGATGCTCTTGATGCCGCCGATGATGACCGCACCCACCGCGACCGCGAAGACGATGCCGAGGATCCACGGCGCATCGGCGAAGAAGCTGTCGTCGCCGCCGGTGACCGAGATGATCTGCGCGGTGGCCTGGTTGGACTGGAACATGTTCCCGCCGCCGACCGCGCCACCGATCATGCAGATCGAGAAGGCCACGGCAAGCACCTTGCCCAGACCGCCCATGCCACGCTCGGCGAGGCCGTCGCGCAGGTAGTACATGGGGCCGCCGGAGACGGACCCGTCCTCGCGGTAGGTGCGGTACTTCACCCCGAGGGTGCACTCCGCCATCTTGGTGGCCATGCCGAGGAGGCCCGCCAGGATCATCCAGAAGGTCGCACCCGGCCCGCCGAGGGAGATGGCCACCGCGACGCCGGCGATGTTGCCGAGGCCGACGGTGCCCGAGACGGCGGTGGCGAGGGCCTGGAAGTGCGAGACCTCTCCCGCGTCGTCGGGGTCGGAGTACTTGCCGCGCACGAGGTTGATGGCGAGCTTGGGACCGCGGACCTGCATGAAACCGAGCCACACGGTGAAGAAGGCGCCCGCGACGACCAGCCACACGACGATGAGCGGGAGGCTGGTGTCACCGATGTCGACGGAGTAGAAGACGACGCTGGTGATCCAGTCGGAGATGCTGGTGAAGATGTCGACGGGGTTCATCAGGGCACCACCGTGACCGGCACGTTGGCCTGTTGCGCGAGCCTGCTGGCGACGCTGCCGAAGACGGCCTCCCGAAGGCCCGAGTCACCCGTGCGGCCCACGATGATGTGGACCGCCTTCACCTCGTCACTGAGCTCCAACAGGGTTTCCGACGGCTTGCCGTGGCGGACGACCTCATCGAAGGGCACCCCACCCTTCTCCGCGATCGCGGCCATCGGGTCGAGGATCTGTTCGTTGGCGGCAGCGATCTCGCGCTTCTTCTCCCGAGATCGGTGCTCGTTCTCGTTCGGGGTCTGGAAGGAGAACGGCGACCACGGGATGACGTGGGCGAGCACGAGCTTCCACTGGTTGACTTGAGCGCGGGCAATAGCGAACTCGACTGCACGAGTTGAGGCTTCGCTGTTGTCAACGCCGACGACGATGGTGTCCATGACGGGCCTTATCGGTCGGGGGATCCTGCGGGGCCCCTCAACCCTAGCGAGGATGTGATGCAGGACACACGTTCAAACGCCTAGGGTTAGACCAAACGCCAGCTGCCAGGAGGCCCCGTGACCGTCATCGTCGCCATCATCATCGCCGTCGTGCTTCTCGCCGTCGTGGCGTGGGCCGTCGGCACCTACAACGGTCTGATCAAGCTGCGCAACCTCGTCCAGGAGGCCTGGCGTCAGATCGATGTCGAGCTGACGCGGAGACACGACCTGATCGGCAACCTCGTCGAGACGGTGAAGGGCTACGCCGCCCACGAGCGCGGAACCCTCGAGGACGTCGTGAGCGCCCGTGGCGCCGCGATGGCACCGGGTCAGTCACCGGCGCAGCAGGCCGAGAGCGAGAACATCCTCAGCCAGGCGCTGGGCCGCCTCATCGCGCTCTCGGAGGCCTACCCCGACCTGAAGGCCAACCAGAACTTCATGGCCCTGCAGGCCGAGCTGACCTCCACCGAGGATCGCATCGCCTCGGCGCGCCGGTACTACAACGCGACGGTGCGCGACCTCAACACCAAGGTCGAGACCGTCCCCTCCAACATCATCGCGAACCTCTTCAGCATCGACCGTGCCGAATACTTCGAGGCCGCGGGCGAGCAACGCGAGGCGCCGAAGGTCGACTTCGGCCAGCGCGACGCCGTCATCCCGCCGCCCAGCGGGTATGCCGGTGACCCGGGTTCGGCCCCCGGCCCCCCGGCATCCTCCCCGCCCTCTTCGCGGATCCAGGACGACCCCGCCGGCTCCTGACCAGGCACGGCCCGGACCGCGCGAGGTGCTCTGGCTCCGCGGGGTCGAGGGTGGGCGAGCGCGCGCGGGGTGGGTGGATCGGGTCAACCGGACGGTGGACCGAGCGTCCACCGCCCGGGTCTGTCGCTGCCGGGTGAGATCCGGGACGCTGGACCCATGAGCGACGCGATCACGATCAGGGGGCTGAGCAAGCGCTACGGCGACTACCGCGCTGTCGATGGTCTCGACCTCGACATCCGCGAGGGGGAGGTCTTCGCCCTCCTTGGCCCCAACGGGGCTGGCAAGACCACCACGGTCGAGATCCTCGAGGGGTTCCGCCACCGCGACGCCGGGAAGGTGAGCGTGCTCGGCGCCGATCCGCAGGGTGCGCCTCGATCATGGCGGAACCGGATCGGGATCGTCCTGCAGACCTCCGGGGGGTTGGACCTGGTCACCACGCGTGAGGCCATCGTGAGCACCGCGAAGGCCTACTCTCGACCGCGTGACGTCGACGAGGTCATCGAGGCGGTCGGGCTGTCCGAAAAGGCGAACGATCGCATCGTCGGGCTCAGCGGTGGCCAGCGCCGCCGCCTCGACGTGGGTCTGGGCATCATCGGTGACCCGGAGCTGCTGTTCCTCGACGAGCCGACGACCGGGTTCGACCCGCAGGCTCGACGAGACTTCTGGGACCTCATCCGCGGTTTCGCCACCGGTGGCACCACCATCGTCCTCACCACCCACTACCTCGACGAGGCGGAGGCCTTGGCCGACAGGGTGGGCATCATCGCCGGAGGCCGGCTCCTCACCCTGGACACCCCCGCAGCCCTGGGGGGCCGAGCGGATCAGGAGGCCACCGTGGCCTGGGTCGAGGACGGGGAGCGGCACGCGCTGCGCACCGCGACCCCGACCGCCGACGTCGCCCGGATCGCTGCGAGGACGCCCGGTGGCGAGGTGCACGAGCTCACCGTGAGCAGACCCTCCCTCGAGGACGCCTATCTCGCTCTCATCGCCCCGCACCTCACCGACCAGTCCGAAGAGGTCCCTGCATGAACGCCGTCGCCCTCGGGTGGGACCGCACCGTCCTGGAGCTGAAGATGTACTCCCGGGAGAAGGAGTCGGTGTTCTTCTCCTTCCTCTTCCCGATCATGCTGCTCACCCTGTTCGCGGTGATCTTCGGGAAGCAGTTCGACGGGCCCGACTCCAACGGGATGACGGCCGGTCTGTTCTTCCTCCCCGGAATGCTCTCTGCCGGAGTCCTGCTCACCAGCTTCCAGACCATGGCGCTGTCGGTCGCCACGGAGCGGGACGACGGCAGCCTGAAGCGACTGCGTGCCACGCCGATGCCCCCCGTGACCTACTTCCTGGGCAAGGTGGGGCTCGTCGGCATCACCTCGATCCTGCAGACGGTGCTGCTCCTCCTCGTCGCGCGGATGTTCTTCGGGGTGAACCTCCCGGACTCGCCCGATCGGTGGGGCGTGTTCGTCGTGGTGTTCGTGCTGGGGGTGTTCAGCGGCACGGTGCTGGGTATCGCCTACTCCTCGATGGCGACGTCACGATCCATCGGTGCAGTGGTCATCGGCCCCCTGCTCGTGCTGCAGTTCATCTCCGGTGTCTACATCGCCTTCACCGACATCCCCCCGTGGCTCCAGCAGGTCGCGGCGATCTTCCCCCTGAAGTGGATCGCGCAGGGGATGCGCTCGGTGTTCTTCCCTGCGGGTATGGCCTCGGCGGAGATGGCGGGATCCTGGGAGACCGGCCGGACGTCAGTCATCCTGCTCGCGTGGGGGGTCGCCGGGTTGCTCCTGTGCATCACCACGTTCACGTGGTTCAAGCGCGGCACGACCTGAGCCGGGGGCGCGATGATGGAGGGCGTGAGCACCCGGAGAACCTCGCAGGAGGAGTTCCAGGGAATGTGGGCGCGCCAGCAGCCCTTCTGGCACGCCGTCTACGTCGTGGTGTGGGGTGCGGCCCTCGCCGTCACCCTGCTCGAGCCGGGCCCGCACGGATGGGCCAGCCCCGTAGCGCTCCTGATCGTGATGGCGATCGCGTATGCCGTGCTGGGCCGGCGCGCGCTGGTGCGACAGGGCCTCTGGTGGGCGGTGGCCTACCACCTCCTCTCGTGGAGCGCCCTGCTCGCGATCCAGGTGCTGGACGAGGGGACCGAGACCTGGATCCTGTTCTTCGCACTGTTTCCACAGCTCTGGGCGATGCTCCCGACGCGGGCGGCGGCCGCGGCGACGTTCGTCGTGGTCGTGGCCTTCCAGCAGGTGCGCTGGGCCCAGTCGAACTACGCACCCGAGCAGCTGGCCCAGGTGTTCGTCGGCGGGATCATCTCGATCGGGCTGTCGCTGTCGTTGGGGTTGTTCATCAACCGGATCGTCGGCGAGGCGGAGTCGCGGGCCGAGACCATCGACGAGTTGCGAGCCACGCAGGCGGCCCTGGCGTCGCTGGAGCGCGATCGCGGGGTGCAGGACGAGCGCGAGCGGATGTCCCGCGAGATCCACGACACCCTCGCCCAGGGGTTCACCTCCGTCATCGCCCTGACCCGTGCTGCGGACGCCGCGCTCGCCCGCGGTGACACCACCGCAGCGCGAGAGCGGCTCGACCTCGTCGAGCGCACCGCCGTGGACAACCTCGCCGAGGCGCGCCTGATCGTGGCGGAGCTGACGCCCGGGCATCTCCAGTCCCGCACCCTCGTCGAGGCGCTGGAGCGGCTGGGTGCGGCGATGAGCCACGAGATCGGTCTGCGCGCCGAGGTGCGGGTCGAGGGCGAGCCGGAGCCGTTGGGAGGAACCGCCGAGGTCGTCCTCTTGCGCACCGCACAGGAGGCGCTCTCGAACGTGCGTCGTCACGCCGACGCCACGAGCGTGGATCTTGCCCTCCTCTACGGCACCGAGCGGGTCGTGCTCACGGTGTGCGACGACGGCACCGGATTCGACACTGGGGAGGCTCGAGTCGGATTCGGGCTCGACGGCCTGCACTCCCGTGCGGCCGAGGTCGGAGGCACTGTGCTGGTCGACAGCAGCCCCGGCGGTGGCACGACGCTGCGACTGGAGGTGCCCCGATGATCCGCCTTCTGGTCGTCGACGACCACCCGGTGGTGCGTGCGGGCATGGTGGCGATGCTCGGGGAGGAGGCCGACTTCGAGGTCGTCGGTGAGGCCGCACACGGGGCGGAGGCGATCGCGCTGGTTCCTGCACTGGCCCCGGACGTGGTCCTGATGGACCTGCGGATGCCGGTCATGGACGGGGCGGAGGCCACGGCCCGGATCGTGGCCCTCCCCGACGCGCCGCAGGTGCTGGTGCTGACGACCTACGACACCGACGCCGACATCGTCCGAGCGGTGGAGGCAGGGGCGCGGGGCTACCTGCTCAAGGACGCACCCACGGTGGTGCTCGCCGATGCCATCCGCCGTGCCTCGCGGGGGGAGACCGTGCTCGCGCCGCCCGTCGCAGCCCGCCTGGCGGAACGGCTGCGCGCGCCGACCGCGCCGGACCTGACCCCGCGGGAGGTCGAGGTGCTGCGACTGGTCGCCACGGGACGCTCGAACGCCGAGGTGGGGACGGCGCTGTTCATCGGCGAGGCGACGGTCAAGACCCACCTGGTGCGGGCCTTCGCCAAGCTCGGGGTGACCGACCGCACGGCAGCGGTCACCGCGGCATACCGGCTCGGCCTGATCGACCTCAGCGGCTGAGGTCAGAGCCTGCCATCACGCACGTCGTCGATGACCTCGTCGGCCTCGGCGATCACGGTGCGGGAGGCGCTGCGGTGCCGGAGGAACTCGATGAGCATCGGCAGCACCGAGAAGCCGACGATGACGAGCGCGGCGATCTCCAGGTTATTCTTGATGAGGTCCACCCCGCCGAGGAAGTAGCCCAGCAGGGTCACCCCCGTGGCCCAGAGCACGGCACCGACGCCGCTCCAGAGGAAGAAGTGCCGGCGATCCATGCGGCTCACGCCGGCGACGACCGTGATGAACGTGCGCACGATCGGGACGAACCGGCCCAGCACGAGGGCCTTGGCCCCGTGGCGGTCGAAGAACGCGTGGGTGTCGTCGAAGTACTTCTTCTTGATGAATCGGCCCTCGCGCTCGTAGAGGGGGGCGCCGATGGCCCGGCCGATCTCGTAGCCGACGACGTTGCCGAGGAACGCAGCCGCACTCAGCACCAGGCACGCCACGACGATGTTGACGCCGACCTCTCCACCGGCGATGAACAGGCCCACCGCGAAGAGCAGCGAGTCGCCGGGGAGGATGGGAAAGAGGAGGCCGCACTCGACGAAGACGATCGCGACGCTGACCCAGAAGAACTGCGAGCCGAACTGCTCGAGGAGGGTCTGCGGGTCCATCCAGTCGGGGCCGAGGGAATGCATCACGGGCACAGCGTATGCCGTGGGGCTGAGCAGCCCCTGAGCGGCGGCGGACTCCGCGCAAGCGGGTCGGCGGGTCGGGACCGGTCCTTCAGGAGTCCTCCCGCTTCTCGGACGGCGTCCGAGCCACGGGGTCGGCGGCGCTACATTTGTCGCTTCCGCTCCCGTCGCCCGCGGCGAGAGATGTCACCGCCTCCGAAGGATCAGCGCACGATGCCGACCACACCTGCCCGCAGGCTCCTCACCCTGGCCCTTCCCGGCATCGCGCTCCTGGCGGTCACCGCCTGTGGCACGCCCGTCGACGACACCGCGACCCCGGCGGTGAGCACGGCCGGCACCGCCACCGGAGCCTCCGGTGACGCGCTGGCGAACTGCACCCCCGATGTCCTCAAGACCCGCACCAAGGGCACCCTGACCATCGCCACCGACAAGCCGGCATACGAGCCGTGGTTCGTCGACGACGACCCGAGCAACGGCAAGGGCTACGAGTCGGCCGTCGGCTACGCCATCGCCGACGCCCTCGGTTTCGAGAAGACCGCCGTGACCTGGGTGGTCGCGCCCTTCAACACCGTCATCGCGCCGGGGGAGAAGTCCTTCGACATCGACCTCAACCAGGTGTCGGTCAGCGACGAGCGCAAGAACGCCGTCGACTTCTCGTCGGGCTACTACGACGTGCGTCAAGCCGTCGTGACCTACAAGGGCAGCCCGATCGACGGCAAGACCACGGTCGCGGAGCTCAAGGACGCCAAGCTCGGCGCCCAGGTGGGCACCACCTCGTACACGGCGGCCACCGACCAGATCAAGCCGACCGAGAAGGTCGCGGTGTTCGACACCAACGACCTCGCGGTCCAGGCCCTGCAGAACAAGCAGATCGACGGGATCGTCCTCGACCTCCCCACCGCGTTCTACTCCGTGGCCGCGCAGCTCGACGACGGGGCCATCGTCGGGCAGCTGCCCGCCATCGGCAGCACCCCCGAGCAGTTCGGTGCGGTCCTCGACAAGGGCAGCCCGCTCACCGGTTGCGTCACCGCTGCGGTGGACTCCCTGCGTGCGGACGGCACGATCGGCACCCTCGTCGCCCAGTGGCTCTCCACCCAGGGCGCCCCTGAGCTGAAGTAGCGCGAGCCATGGCACCGGAGCCGCTGGGCCCCTCCTCCTCGATGACCTCCTCAGGGATCGAGGACGGCTGGGAGCCCAGCGCCCTGGAGCAGGAGCGGTCGGCCTATCGCCGCTCCCGGACGAGGCGCTCCGGCGTCGTCGCGGCGAGCTCGACCCTCGTCCTGCTCGCGGTGATCGTGCTGCTCGTCGTCACCTCTCCGGGATGGCCGCGGGTGCGCGCGACGTTCTTCAGCTGGGACAAGGCGGTCGACGCGTTCCCGGCGGTGCTCGAGGGTCTCTGGCTCAACATCAGGGTCATGCTCGTGTGCGCAGTGCTCATTGCGCTGCTCGGACTGACGCTGGCCATCATGCGCACCATCCGGGGGCCGGTGGCGTTCCCACTCCGGCTGTTCGCCACGGCCTACGTCGACCTGTTCCGCGGCCTGCCGCTGCTCCTCGTGCTGTTCCTGCTGGGTTTCGGTGCCCCAGCCCTGCGCCTGTCGGGTCTGCCCAACTCAGCGGTGTTCTGGGGTGGGACGGCCCTCGTGCTGTCGTACTCCGCCTACGTCGCCGAGGTGTTCCGGGCCGGCATCGAGTCCATCCACCCGAGCCAACGCGCCGCAGCCCGGTCGCTGGGGCTGACCTACGGCCAGACCCTCCGGCACGTCGTGCTGCCCCAGTCGGTGCGCCGCGTGGTGCCGCCGCTGATGAACGACCTCGTCTCGCTGCAGAAGGACTCGGGCCTGATCGCGGTCCTGGGTGTGATCGACGCGATCCGCGCGGCCCAGATCGAGACCGCCCGCGACTTCAACTTCACCCCGTACGTCGTCGCGGGAGCACTGTTCGTGTGCCTGACGATCCCCATGGCGCGAGCCACCGACTGGGTGGCCAGGCGGCAGGGCGGCCACGGTGCGACGGGAAACCTGTGAGCCTGCTCAGCCTGCAGCACGTCCGGAAGTCCTTCGGCAGCAACGTCGTCCTGCGTGACATCAACCTCACGATCGATCGGGGGCAGTGCGTCGTCCTCATCGGGGCCAGCGGGTCGGGGAAGTCCACCCTCCTGCGCTGCGTCAACCTGCTGGAGGTCATCGACGACGGGCGCATCGTGCTGGCGGAGGAGGACATCACCGACCCGCGGGTCGACGCCGACGAGGTGCGCTCGCGGATGGGCATCGTCTTCCAGGCCTACAACCTCTTCCCGCACCTCAGCGTGCTGGACAACATCACCCTGGCCCCGGTGCGGGTGCACGAGATGCCGCGGAAGCTCGCCGAGGAGCGCGCCATGGCGATGCTCGAGCGGGTCGGCCTGCCGGAGAAGGCCGGCGCCCGACCCGATGACCTGTCGGGGGGACAGCAGCAGCGGGTCGCCATCGCCCGGGCGCTCGTCAACAACCCGAGCGTGATGCTGCTCGACGAGGTCACCTCGGCACTGGACCCCGAGCTCGTCGGTGAGGTGCTGGACCTCTTGGGGGCGCTGAAGGACGAGGGCATGACGATGATCCTCAACACCCACGAGATGGGTTTCGCGCGACAGGTCGCCGACACGGTCTGCTTCCTCGACGGGGGGGTGATCCTCGAGGAGGGTCCCCCGCAGGACGTGCTCGGTGCGCCCCGCGAGCAGCGCACCCGACAGTTCCTCTCCCGCCTCCAGTCATGAGCCCGGACCCGGAGCCGCCCGAGCCGTCCGCCACCCCGGCGGTGGGCGTGGGCCCGTGGGTCGGCCCGTGGCCGGAGGGCGAGCACTGGGACCGCGACCTGCTGCGGGACGGGGACCGGCGCAACGTGGTCGACCGGTATCGCTACTGGCGCACGGAGGCCGTCGTCGCGGACCTGGACACCACCCGTCACCCGTTCCACGTCGCCGTGGAGAACTGGGGCCACGACTTCAACATCGGTTCGGTGATCCGCACCGCCAACGCCTTCAACGCCGCCGCGTTCCACATCGTCGGGAGACGCCGTTGGAACAGGCGCGGTGCGATGGTCACCGACCGCTACCAGCACGAGCACCACCACGACACCGTCGACGACCTCGTGGCGTGGGCTGCGACGGCGGATGGCGACGGCAACGGCATCCCCGTCATCGGCGTCGACAACCTGCCCGGCTCGGTGGCACTGGAGACCTTCGACCTCCCACGCGAGTGCGTGCTGCTGTTCGGGCAGGAGGGCCCGGGCCTGAGCGAGGACGCCCGGGCCGCGTGCTCGGCCGTCGTGCACATCGAGCAGTTCGGCTCGACCCGGTCGATCAATGCCGGCGCCGCAGGTGCGGTCGCCATGCATGCGTGGGTGCGACGGCACGCCTTCGGACAGAAAGTCCGGTAGACCTGTCGAATGCCGTGCCGCCCGCACGTCATGGGGGTGAGGTCGCACCCGAGTGACCCGGACCGAAGGAGACACCTCATGACCGAGTACGCCGTCCTCATCGTCGGTGATGCCGACCGCTGGTGGACCACCATGGACACCGAGCAGCGCACCGCGGGGTATGCCGACTACACACGCTTCAGCCAGGAGCTCACCCAGCGGGGCCACCGGATCACCGGTGGTGCCGAGCTGCACGCGAGCACCGAGGCGCGCCGCATCCCCGGCGGAGGGGGAGCCGTCACCGAGGGGCCCTTCGCCGAGACGGCCGAACAGGTCGGTGGCTTCTACCTGGTGGAGTCCACGGACCTGGAGGACCTCCTCGACTGCTGCCAGATCATCGCCGCCCTCGGGGACGGCATCGAGGTGCGCCGCACGGTGCAGCCGCAGGACCGCCCCGCATGAGCCGTCACCTCGTGCTGCTCCCGGCGCCGGAGGCGGAGTGGGCCCAGTTGTCCACCGAGGAGCACCAGAAGGGGATGCGCTCCCACGAGCAGTTCCACCGCGACCTGGCAACGGGTGGCCACCGGATCGTCGCAGCAGGCCCGCTCACCCCCTCGGCGGAGGGGCTGTCGATGAGACCAGACGGGTCCGGAGGCGCCTTCGTCACCGACGGACCATTCACCGAGACCGTCGAACAGGTGGTCGGGTTCTACCTGCTCGACAGCGACGACCGAGCCGACCTCGTGCGGGTCTGCACCGAGTTCGCGTCTCGTGGGGAGCTGATCGAGCTGCGTGACATGGAGGTCGGCGCCGAGCCTGAGGACCAGCGCCCGACGTGACCCCGGAGGAGGTCCTCGCGGACACCGTGCGAGGGGAGTGGGGGCGCCTGATCGCCCTTCTCCTCAGGCAGTTCCGACGCCTGGACCTCGCCGAGGACGCGCTTGCGGACGCCGTGGAGTCGGCAGCTCGCACCTGGCCGGGCGACGGCGCCCCCGACCGCCCGGCGGCCTGGTTGCTGACCGCTGCTCGTCGCCGGGTGATCGACCGGCTGAGGGCCGAGGCGATGGCGGCTCGACGAGCGCAGCTGGTGGTGGCGGACGAAGAGTCACGACGAGGAGGAGGTGGCGCGATGGTCGACCCGGGCGACCTCGTCGAGGACGACCTTCTGCGGCTGGTCCTGATGTGCTGCCACCCCTCGTTGACGCCCGAGGTCGCGAGCGCCCTGGCGCTGAGACTGGTCGTCGGCACGTCCACCGCCGACATCGCGCGACTCTTCCTGGTGCCCGAGCCGACGATGGCGGCGCGGATCACCCGCGGGAAGAAGAAGATCGTGGCGGCCGGCATCCCGTTCGCCGTGCCGGATGCGACCGCGCTGCCCCCGCGGCTCTCGGTCGTGGCGCAGACGGCATACCTGGCCTTCACCGCCGGCTACGCCCCCGGCAGCGGTGACAGGCTGGTCAGATCGGACCTGGCGGGTGAGGCGATCAGGTTGGTCCGCGTCACCATCGCGCTCCGGCCCGACGAGCCGGTGCTGCGCGCTCTGCTGGCACTGATGCTGCTGCAGCACTCGCGGCGCGACGCCCGGGTCGATGGTGCCGGCGCGCTGGTGCTGTTGCCCGACCAGGACCGGTCGTCGTGGCACCACGAGGAGATCGAGGAGGCGCTCGACCTGCTGCGGCGTCTGCCCCCCGACCCGGAGCCCCTCGCCGAGTCCTATCGGCTGCAGGCACTGATCGCCTCCGAGCACGCCATCGCGAGAACGGCCAGCGACACCAGATGGGACCGGATCTGTGACGGATATGCCGCGTTGCTGGCGGTCAGCCCCACCCCGGCCGCGCGACTCGCCCTTGCGGTCGCCGTGTCCGAGCGGGACGGACCCGAAGCAGGGCTCCGCGCGCTGGCCGGGCTGGAGCAGGAGATGCCCGCGAGTCACCGGATGCCGGCGGTGCGCGCAGAGCTGCTCGCGCGGGCGGGCCGGGGGGTTGAGGCAACGAAGGCCTACGACCAGGCGATCGCCCTGTGCGGCAACGCTGTCGAGCGTGAGCACCTCACCTCTCGTCGTGACGAGGTCGCCGGGCACTGAGCGGGTGCACCAGCGCCAACGCGACCATGAGCAGTGCGGGCCACCACCAGTGGACGCCATCGGTGGAGACGATGCCCTGCTTCGCCATCAGCCCCAGCCCACCGCACGCGAGCACCGTCGCAACCACGGGCCGCCACACCGCTGGCTGGTCGGCGACCGCCGAGGGAGCCGACTCGAACCGACCCACGGCCGCGACGACACCCAGGGTCACCACACCCAGCACGCCCCACCACAGGGGCCGTCCGGCCCACCAGTCACTCGAGAGCGGCTCCGCTCCCAGGCCAGCCCCGCCCAGGAGCAGGGCGATGCCGATGACGAGCACCATCACGGTGAGGTGCCAGAGGTAGATCGTCATGATCCGGGCCGTCACCATCACGGTGGCCCGCCACGGCAGGGGGCGACGGAGCCATCTGGCGAGCGCAGGCTCGAGCGCGAGCACGACCCCCGCCTGGAGCAACCCGAGGAAGCCGAGGGTGACCCGCGTGGGGTAGGAGTTGTTGATCGTGGCCCCGTCGAGCCCGATCATCGAGACCGGGTAGGGGCCGACGAGCACGAGGGTGAGGAGTCCCACCGCTCCGACCAACGCGAGGAGCAGGCGTTGCCAGGTGCCCCGGAGCCGACCGTCCAGCCAGGCGTAACCGAGTTGGTGGACGCTGGCCCACACCACGACGTAGTTGGCGAAGCCGATGGCCGGGACCCCCGCGCCGATGCTCAACAGGTCGATGAGAGCACCGAGGGCCAGCCCGCCGACGATGCTCGCCCAGCCCAGCCGCTCCCACAGCCACAGGGTGCCCGGTGCAACCGCGCAGACGACGACGTAGGCGGCGAGGAACCACGTCGGTACGAGGGCGACCTGTGAGGCGGTGCGCAAGGTGACCCCGGGGACCCCGGCGCGGAGCGCGACCGTGCACAGCACCACCCAGGTGAGCAGGAGCGGGGCCACCGGCGTGAGCAGCCGCACGAGGCGCGACCGCAGCCACCCGGCATACCCGATGTCCCGGCGGCGGGCGGACCGCCAGGACAGCGCGTTGGCATAGCCACCGACGAGGAAGAAGATCGGCATCACCTGGAACACCCAGGTGAGGGGGTGCGTCCACGAGGCGATGTCGAGCACCGCCCCGGCGCGGAGCTCGCCCGAGTCGACCCAGACGGCCGCGACGAGCCAGTGACCCAGCACGACGACGAGGATCGCGACGACGCGCAGCAGGTCGACGACCTTGTTGCGGGTGGTGGGGGTGGCAGCGGCGACCGCGCGCACTGAGGTGAGGTCCATGGCCCCAGAGTCGCGCCCTGAGGGGGTGGCGCACATGAGTAGCGGCACCCAGCTCGAGCGTCCCGATGCCGGGTGGCGCCGGTCACGGACCCGCCGCCCCCGTCTGTTGCTGTGTGGAAGGATCGGGGTGTATCGGTTCATCCCCCACCGCCCCTTAGGAGCTCACGGTGCCCATCGCAACGCCCGAGGTCTACGCCGACATGCTGGACCGGGCCAAGAACGGTTCGTTCGCCTACCCCGCCATCAACATCACCTCGAGCCAGACGGTGACCGCCGCGATCCAGGGCTTCGCCGAGGCCGGGTCCGACGGCATCATCCAGGTCTCCACCGGTGGTGGGGAGTATGCCTCCGGCTCCACGATCAAGAACATGGTCACCGGCTCGATCGCGCTCGCGGCCTATGCCGAGGAGGTCGCGAAGAACTACCCGGTCAACATCGCGCTGCACACCGACCACTGCCCCAAGAACAAGCTCGACGGCTTCGTGCGGCCGCTGATCGCCGCGTCGACCGAGCGGGTCAAGGCCGGCGGTCTGCCGATCTTCCAGTCGCACATGTGGGACGGCTCGGCCACACCGCTGGAGGAGAACCTCCAGATCGCCCAACAGCTGCTCGAGCTGTGCCGGGCAGCCAACATCATCCTCGAGGTCGAGATCGGGGTCGTCGGTGGCGAGGAGGACGGCGTCGCCAACGAGATCAACGACAAGCTCTACTCGACCCCCGAGGACGCCATCGCCACCGCGCGTGCGCTCGGGCTCGGCGAGAACGGCTACTACATGACCGCGCTCACCTTCGGGAACGTGCACGGCGTCTACAAGCCGGGCAACGTCAAGCTGCGGCCCGAGGTGCTCAAGGCTGCCCAGGATGCCGTGCACGCCGAGTTCTCCACGGCGAGCGACAAGCCCTTCCACCTCGTCTTCCACGGTGGCTCGGGATCCTCGCCCGAGGAGATCTCGGCAGCGGTCGACTACGGCGTGGTGAAGATGAACGTCGACACCGACACCCAGTACGCGTTCACGCGCCCCGTGGCCGAGTGGGTGCTGCGCAACTACGACGGCGTGCTGAAGATCGACGGCGAGGTCGGCAACAAGAAGCAGTACGACCCGCGCGCCTGGGGCAAGGCAGCCGAGGGCGGCATGGCCGCTCGCGTCGTGGAGGCGTGCCAGAACCTCCGCTCCGCCGGCACCCACCCGGCCTGACCTCCGCGTCGAGAAGAGAGAACACGCCGCATCTGGGCACCCCGGGCGGCGTGTTCTCTCCTCTCGACACGCTCATCTTCTCGACACGACGCGAAAGGCACCCGTGCCCAACGACCTGCTCGGCATCCCCCCGACCCACCTGCCCGAGGACCCCGCGGCGCGGGCGCTGGACGACGGCGTCGCACCCGACCAGGTTGCGGCGGGGAACCCGACGTCATCCTTGGTCTGGGCCGTGCTCGCCGAGGACGCCATGGCGGATGACCGCGTCGTGGAGTCCTACGCCTACGCGCGCACCGGCTACCACCGCGGCCTTGACGCACTGCGACGCGCGGGGTGGCGAGGGCAGGGACCTGTGCCGTGGGAGCACGAGCCCAACCGGGGCTTCCTGCGTGCGCTGGCGGCGTTGACCCGTGCGGCCGAGTCGATCGGCGAGGAGGAGGAGCGCCACCGCTGCGCCGAGTTCCTCCGCGCCTCCAGCGCCACCGGGGCTCGTGAGCTCGGTCTCTGAGCAGGCCCGACCCAGGAGCGCCCGTCGTGACGTCGGCCTGAGCCCGCCGTCACGATAGGGTGCGGTGTACGAGGCCCCGCCGCGCTTGCGAGGGGCCTTCGGCGCGCCGGAGCACCCGCGCTCGACGCACGTGTGGAAGGAGCCGGGATGCCGGCGATCGTTCTGGTCGGAGCCCAGTGGGGCGACGAGGGCAAGGGCAAGGCCACGGACCTGCTCGGTGGTGACGTCGACTACGTCGTGAAGTTCAACGGCGGCAACAATGCGGGGCACACCGTCGTCATCGAGGGGGTGGACGGCACTCGGGAGAAGTATGCGCTGCACCTTCTCCCGTCCGGCATCCTCACGCCGTCGGTGACGCCCGTGATCGGCAACGGCGTCGTCGTCGACCTCGCGGTGCTCTTCGAGGAGATCGACGGGCTCGAGGCGCGCGGCGTCGACACCTCCCGCCTGCTCGTGTCGGGCAGCGCCCACGTCATCGCCCCCTACAACCGCACGCTCGACAAGGTGACGGAGCGGTTCCTCGGTGCCCGCAAGATCGGCACCACCGGCCGGGGCATCGGACCGACCTACGCCGACAAGATGAACCGGGTCGGCATCCGCATCCAGGACCTCTTCGACGAGGGCATCCTGCGCCAGAAGGTCGAGGCCGCGCTGGAGCTGAAGAACCAGGTGCTCGTCAAGATCTACAACACCCGAGCCGTGGAGGCCGACCTCGTCGTGGAGGAGCTGCTCGGCTACGTCGAGCGGTTGCGCCCGATGGTCGCCGACACCTCGCTCGTGCTGGAGAAGGCCCTGGATGCCGGGTCGAACGTGCTGCTCGAGGCCGGTCAGGCGACGCTGCTCGACGTCGACCACGGCACCTATCCCTTCGTGACCTCCTCCTCGGCCACGGCGGGGGGCGCGTGCACGGGCTCCGGCATCCCGCCGACGCGGGTGTCGCGGGTCATCGCGATCCTCAAGGCCTACACGACCCGAGTCGGGGAGGGCCCCTTCCCCACCGAGCTGTTCGACGACGACGGTGAGACCCTGCGCAAGACGGGTGCTGAATTCGGCACGACCACCGGGCGACCGCGTCGGTGCGGCTGGATGGACACCGTCATCGGCCGATACGCCACCCGCATCAACGGGGTCACCGACTTCGTCATCACCAAGCTCGACGTGCTGACCGGCTTCGACACGGTGCCGGTGTGTGTCGCCTACGACGTCGACGGCGTGCGCTACGATGAGATGCCGTTGGGGCAGAGCGACTTCCACCACGCCAAGCCCATCTACGAGGAGCTCGACGGCTGGTGGGAGGACCTCTCGCTGTGTCGCGAGTTCGACGACCTTCCGGCAGCGGCGCAGGCCTACGTCCTGCGCGTCGAGGAGCTCATCGGTGCGCGGGTCTCGGCGATCGGGGTGGGCCCCGGCCGCCACGAGATCATCACCAGGCACTCACTCCTGGACTGACGCCGGGCGGGAACCGGGGTCAGGGCCAGGTCACGTCAACTCAGGCGGGGCGGAGCACGTGCATCCGGTGCGCCGCACGGGTGAGCACGACGTAGAGCACCCGCACCCCACCGGGTGACTCCGCCGCGATGCCGTCGGGGTCGACCACCACGGTCGCGTCCCACTCCAGGCCCTTGCTCGAGAGCGGGTCGATCACCTGCACCCGGCCGTTCCCGGAGTCGTTCAGCGCCTCCAACCGGGTCTCCCAGCGCTTCGCCGTGATGACCGCGATCGACCCGTCGACCTCGCCGAGCAGCTGCTCGACGGCATCCGCGGCCGCCTGCGCGACCGACCCCTCGACCACCCGGTCGACCGGCTCGACCCCGGTCTCGCGCACGGCCCTGGGGATGTCCGCGTCTGGCACGAGGGGGAGGATGACGGCACGAGCGTGGTCGAAGATCTCGCGGGCGTTGCGGTAGTTGGTGTCCATGTGGAACGCCCGGCGAAGCTGGCCGGTGAATGCCTCCTCGCGGGCCCGGCCCGACTCCGCCAGGTCTGCCCACGAGGACTGCGCGGCATCGCCGACGACCGTCCACGATGCGGTGCGACCGCGGCGTCCGAGCATGCGCCACTGCATCGGCGAGAGGTCCTGCGCCTCGTCGACGAGCACGTGGGCATAGGCCGAGGGCCGGTCCAGGCGCCCCACCATCAGCCGTGACCGCGCGTCGGTCGGGGTGAGGATGGGGGCAGTGGGGTCGGCCAGCACCCGACGGTCGACCCCTGCGCGCACGTCGACGACGCCGTAGGACGTGAGGTCGTCGAGCTCTTCGACGTCGTAGAACCCGACGTCCTCGCGCTCAGCCACCTGCACCGTGCCCAACCGCGCCACGAGGTCGTCGAGGAGGCCCGCGTCGGCCACCGACCAGCTGCCCTCCTCGAGGGCCTCCCGGTATGAGTGCGCGAGGGCGGCGCCCTCCTCCTGGCTGAGTACCCCTCGCGTCATCGCGTAGACGTGCTCGGTGTCGGCGAGCTCGAGCAACAGCTCACGAGGGTCGACCTGGCGCCACCAGCCCGCCATGAACTCGTCGACGTCGCGCGACTCCTCGAAGACCTCGAGGAAGACGCTGCGATCGCCCTCACGCACCGAGCGCCATGCGGCCTCGGCGAGCGCTGCCCGGGCAGCCGTGGTGGCGAGGTTGTGCTGGTGGCCGCGGAGCACGTCCGAACGCACCCGCCGAAGCACCCGTTCGTCCAGTCGCACGGCGTTCCCCGCCACGAACGAGCGGAACTCCTTCGGCGCACCCGTGGGGGGAGCGGCGGCCAGGCGGGAGAGCAGCCGCCGGATGTGCAGCGACCCCTTGATGGCCGCCACCTCGGGGGAGTCGAGCCGCTTCGCGGTGATGCCGTCGAGGAGGTCGCCCAGTGCTCGCAGCGCGACCGAGTCCTCACCCAGGCTCGGCAGCACCCGCTCGATGTAGGCCGTGTACGCGGCCGAGGGCCCGACCACGAGGATGCCGCCGTTCTCGAAGCGCCGCCGCTCGGCATACAGCAGGTAGGCCGCCCGGTGCAGGGCGACCACCGTCTTGCCGGTGCCGGGGCCACCGGTGATCTCGGTGACGCCGCGAGAGGGTGCCCGGATGGCCTCGTCCTGGTGGCGTTGGATCGTGGCGACGATGTCGCGCATCTGGCGGCCACGGCTGCGGGTCAGCGCCGCGATGAGGGCGCCGTCACCGACCACGACGATGTCCTCGGGCGCCTCCGGCACCATCAGGTCGTCCTCGATCCCGACCACGGCGGCCCCGCGGCAGCGGAGCACCCGGCGGCGGATCACGCCCATCGGGTCGACCGGGGTGGCGCGGTAGAAGGCGGAGGCCGCGGGTGCGCGCCAGTCGACGACCAGCGGCTCGTAGTCGTCGTCGCGCACCCCGAGCCGGCCGATGTAGCGGACATCCCGCTCCGCAGCGGTGGAGGTCTCCTCGCCGAGGTCCAGGCGCCCGAAGACGAGCCCTTCGTACTGCTTCTCGATGGTGGAGCGTCGACGCGCCGCCGCGTACACCAGGGCGTCGCGCTCGAACAGCCCGGTCATCTCCTCGTCGCGCACGTCGCCGGTTCGAGAGGTGCGGCCACGGGCGAGGCCATCCGCCTCGACGTCGGCGGCGCGCAACGTCGCCTTCTCCAGTTCTTGGTAGACCCGGTCCACGTGGGCCTGCTCGCGGGAGATCTCGCCGGCGACGTCGGGTGCGGCCTCGGGCGGGCCGGGATGTGCTGCGGTCACGGAGCGGGTTCTCCTCGTGGGGTGGCACGGATTGCGAACACACCAGTATGCCGGGACGCCCGCGCCCTCCATGCCGCTCACCCCTAGATTGGTCGCGTGAAGGTTCTCGTCATCGGCTCAGGAGCCAGGGAGCACGCCCTCGTGCGCTCCCTCTCGCTCGATCCCACCGTCGACGCCGTGGTGGCGGCTCCGGGCAACCCCGGCATCGAGGCCCTGGTCCGCTGCGAGGTGTTGCCCGGCGGCGTCAGCGACCCCGCGAGCGTCGTCGACCTCGCGACCCGCCTCGGTGTCGACCTCGTCGTGATCGGACCCGAGGCACCGTTGGTCGCAGGTGTGGCCGATGCCGTCCGGACGGCGGGAATCGCGTGCTTCGGCCCCTCCGCGGAGGCCGCCCGACTCGAGGGCAGCAAGGCGTTCGCCAAGCAGGTCATGTCTGCCGCAGAGGTGCCGACCGGGCTCGCCCACGTCTGCACGACCCTGCAGGAGGTCGCCGATGCCGTCGACGCGCTGGGTGCCCCCCACGTCATCAAGGACGACGGCCTCGCCGGTGGCAAGGGGGTCGTGGTCACCGACCACCGTGAGGAAGCGCTGGAGCACGCCCGCTCGTGCCTGGCGAAGGAGGACGGCCGGGTGGTGGTGGAGGAGTTCCTCGACGGCCCCGAGGTGTCGCTGTTCTGCCTCAGCGACGGAACGACCGTGGTGCCGCTGACCCCTGCCCAGGACTTCAAGCGCGTCGGTGACGACGACACCGGCCCGAACACCGGCGGGATGGGGGCCTACAGCCCGTTGGACTGGGCGCCCGAGGGTCTGGTCGCCGACGTCGTGGCGCGGGTGGCCCAGCCGACGATCGAGGAGATGCGGCGACGAGGGACCCCGTTCGTCGGGGTGCTCTACGTCGGTCTTGCCCTCACGTCTCGCGGGCCGAGGGTCATCGAGTTCAACGCCCGGTTCGGGGACCCCGAGACGCAGGTCGTGCTCGCGCGGCTGCTGACTCCCCTGGCTGCTGTGCTGCACGCCGCCGCCACGGGTCGCCTCGGTGACATCGAGCCGCTGCGCTGGTCCACGGACCACGCGGTCACCGTGGTCGTGGCCGCAGCCGACTACCCGTCGACCCCGCGGACCGGCGACCTGATCACCGGTGCAGACGCGCTGGTGGGCGACCCCACGGCATACGTGCTGCACGCCGGGACGGCCCGCGGTGCCGACGGACTGCTCGTGTCCGCCGGGGGGCGGGTGCTCTCGGTCGTGGCGACCGGCGAGTCGCTCGCCGCCGCTCGGCACCGGGTCTATGCGGCCGTTGCCGGCATCGACCTGCCGGGCTCGCACCACCGCACCGACATCGCGTTGCGTGCCGAGCGCGGAGAGGCACTCGGGGCTCAGACCTGACCGGCGAGGGTGTCGTGGATGTCGGCCAGGTGGTCGAGGTCGGCGAGGTCCAGCACCTGGAGGTAGATCCGGGTCGCTCCCACAGCCGCGAGGCGTCCAACCCGGTCACGGGCCTCCTCTGGGGAGCCTGCCACCCCGTTCTCGCGCAGCTCGTCGACGTCGCGCCCGATGGCGTGCGCACGACGACGCAGGGTGGCGTCGTCCTTCGCGATGCACACCACCTGGGCTGCGGAGCGGATCAGGCTGCCCGGCGCCCGGCCCTGGCGCTCGCACTCCTCGTCGATCCGGGCGAACAGCGCGCCGGTGGCCTCGGGTGACTGGAACCCTGCATTGAAGTCGGCGGCGTGGCGCACCGCCAGCTCCGGGGTGCGACGCTTCCCGCCGCCACCGATGATGATCGGCACGCCGCCGTCCTGCACAGGCTTGGGCAGCGCCGGTGAGCCCGTCACCGGGTAGTGCGGGCCAGCGTGGTCGAAGGTCTCGCCGACCGGTGTGGCCCACATGCCGGTGATCACGGCCAGCTGCTCCTCGAACCGGTCGAACCGCTCCCTCACGTCGGGAAAGGGCACGCCGTATGCCGTGTGCTCGGCCTCGAACCAGCCGGCGCCCAGGCCCAGCTCGACCCGCCCTCCGCTCATCGCGTCGACCCCGGCGACGGTGACGGCCAAGACCCCCGGCAGGCGGAAGGTGGCCGAGGTGACGAGCGTGCCCAGCCGGATCGTGCTCGTGTCGCGGGCCAGGCCGGCGAGGGTGATCCACGCGTCGCTCGGGCCGGGGAGGCCGTCACCGGACATGTTCAGGAAGTGGTCGGAGCGGAAGAAACCGTCGAAGCCGAGGTCCTCCGCGGCCGTGGCAACGGCGAGGAGGTCGTCATAGCTCGCGCCCTGCTGCGGCTCGGTGAAGATACGAAGGTCCATGCACCCAACGCTACGTGCTCAGGTGCCGACGGTGATGGCTTCCGCCTCGGACCGCGAGCCCGCCGGCTCCACACCGTGCTCCGGGCCGGAGTCCACACCGCTGAGGTGCGCACGACCACCGACGATCACGGCAATGGCTGCGAGCACGGCAGCCGCGCCCATCCAGAAGGGCAGGTGCGCCGAGCGCTCACCGAGGCGGCCCGCCAGCCACGGGGCCACCGCTCCACCGGAGAAGCGGACGAAGCTGTATGCCGACGAGGCGACGCCGCGCTCCACCGGCGAGACCTTCATGACGGTCTCGGTGATGAGCGTGTTGTTGATGCCCAGGAAACCTCCGGAGAGGATCACTCCGACCACGAGCACCGGCTTGTGGTCGGTCCAGATCGCCATGGCCGCGAGGATGAGACCGAAGCCGACGAGTGCGACGTAGATGCCGTTGAGCGTGCCGATGTGGCGCTGCACCCAGGGGGCGACCAGCACCGAGGTGAACGCGAGGAACAGGCCCCAGCCGAAGAACACGAAGCCGACACCGCGAGCTGAGAGGTCGAGCGGGAACGGGGTGAAGGAGAGCAGGGTGAAGAAGCCGACGTTGTAGAGCAGGGCCGTGACGGCGACCGTGCGCAGTCCGGGGTGGCCCAGCGCCTTCAGCGGAGCGCTCAACGGGACGGGGTCCCCCTCGGGCTTGCTGTTCGGCAGGGTCAGCCAGGTGGTGGCGAGGGCGATCGCCATGAGTGCGCTGACGCCGAAGAAGGGCCAACGCCACGAGATCGACCCGAGCGCCCCGCCGAGGAGCGGCCCGGCGGCGATGCCCACACCCAGAGCGGCCTCGTAGAGGATGATGGCCTGCGCCACGGAACCGCGGGCGGCGCGGACGATGGTGGCGAGCGCCGTGGCGATGAAGAGGGCGTTGCCCAGCCCCCACACGGCGCGGAACCCCACGACACCGCCGATGCTGTCCTGCATGCCGGCGAGACCGGCACCGACGATGATGATCGCGAGCCCGACGAGCAGGGTGGGCTTGGGCCCGATCCGGCTGGAGACCCAGCCCGTGATGAGCATCGCGACACCCATGACCGCCATGTAGCTCGTGAAGAGCAGCGAGACCTGCGACGGCGACGCGCCGAGCTGCTCGGCGATGGGCTTGAGGATGGGGTCGACGAGGCCGATCCCCATGAAGGCGACGACGCACGCGAAGGCGACGCTCCAGACGGTCTTGGGTTGACGCCACATCAGCGTGTGGATCCTCTCGGTCGGCGGACCGGGGGTGGGCCCCGGTCAGGTCATTTGGGGTGGGTGAGGGTGGTCTGCGGTCAGGATGCCGGCGGGGGTGCTGCCCGGGTCGCCTCGAGCAGCTCGCCGAGGAGCGCCACGGCGTCGCGCAGCCGGCCCTCGTGGGGTGAGGCGGCGTCGAGCACGGGAGCGAGCGCTGCCCCGCGAGCGCGCCGGATGGCGTCCAGCGCGGATCGTCCGCCGGGCGTGAGCTCGACCTGCGTCGCGCGGGCGTCGGCGGGGTCGGAGGTGCGCGAGACCAGGCCGTCGGACTCGAGTCGCTGCACGAGCGAGGTCATCGAGGGCTGACTGCAGTCGTCCGCGGCCGCGAGTGCCGTGATCCGTGAGGGACCGAGGTCGTCGACGAGGGCGAGCACGCGCGCCTGGGCGTACGGCATCCCGAGGTCGGCGTGCCTACTGGCCCACCGCGAGAGGCGGGCGGCGCTGCGAAGCAGGTCGTCGGCCAGGGCGTTCGTCTCGGGCATGTCTCCAATTTACATAGGAATCCTATGTAAATCAAGCGGACGCCGTGCGGCGCCGCTCCCGCGCACGCACACGACGCGCCTGGCCTGGGGGGAGGGCGGGCCGAGCCGAGTGCGGGACTGGAAGAATCAGCCGCATGCCCGACGCTGCCCTGGACCTGCCCGGCTATGCCCACGTGTACTCCGGCAAGGTGCGTGACCTCTATGCGCCGCTCGACCCCGGCACCGGCGAGCCGCGCCCCGACCGACTGCTCCTCGTCGCCTCCGATCGCATCTCCGCCTTCGACTTCGTGCTCGACAGCCCGATCCCCGACAAGGGGGAGGTGCTGACTCGCCTGTCGCTGTGGTGGTTCGACCAGCTGGCCGACCTCGTTCCGCACCACGTCATCTCCACCGACGTGCCGGATGCCGTGCGCGGCCGTGGTGTGCTCGTCGAGCGTCTTGACATGCTCCCGGTCGAGTGTGTCGCGCGGGCCTACCTCACCGGTGGCGGGCTGGGGGAGTACACCGCGACCGGCGCCGTGAGCGGCATCCGACTTCCTGCCGGGCTGGTCGACGGCGACCGGCTCCCCGAGCCGATCTTCACGCCGTCGACGAAGGCGCCGGCCGGGGAGCACGACGAGCCGATCCCGTATGCCGTGGTGGAGGCCGAGATCGGCGCTGACCTCGCCGGGCACGTCCGCGACCTCACCGTGGCGATCCTCGCCCGGGGGAACGAGATCGCGGGCGCCCGCGGCATCCTGCTCGCCGACACCAAGGTCGAGTTCGGGCTGCGGGGTGCGGAGGTGGTGCTCGCCGACGAGGTGCTCACCCCGGACTCCTCGCGCTTCTGGCCCGCGGACCAGTGGGAGCCCGGTCACCCACAGCCGAGCTTCGACAAGCAGTACGTGCGGGACTGGCTCACCTCGCCGGCCTCAGGATGGAGCAGGGCCTCCGGCGCGGCTCCCCCCGGGTTGCCCGAGGACGTCGTGGCGCAGACCCGTGCGAAGTACGTCGAGGCCTACGAGCGACTGACCGGCGAGGCCTTCTGACGCCGACCCCGCTCCGACGCGGGAGCCACGGGCCGCCGGCGCAGCCCCTCCCTCACCCGGTGGTCGGGCTCGTCACGTCGGGCCACCGACCGGGAGGCGCGCGAGGACGTCGTCATCCAGGCAGGCGGTGAGGCCGAGGCAGTGACCCCACAGCCCGACGGGGGAGACCCTGCTCCCGGGTGGCAGGCCCTCGACGTCACCGGGGTCGTGGCGGGCGACGTCGAGCACGCTTCTGCGGTCCCGACGGTCGACGTCCGGCCACGGCTGGGCGCAGGCCCGCGCGCGGGCCACGAGAGCCAGCACTGCGTGACCATGCAGTGCCGCGGCTGCGTCGATGGCGGCCGGGCTCAGCGCAGCGAGATCCCCCAGCGTCAGCACGCCCAAGCCCGAGAGGCGCTCTGCCCAAGCGGGGCCGACCCCGCGGATCGCTGCGACCGGGAGCACGGACAGGGCGGCCGGCACGCTCGTCGTGGGGGAGTCGCCCACGACCGCAGCCCCACCGGGCACATGGCGGAGGTGGAACTCGGCCTCCCACCGCGCCTCGTCGAGTGATCCTGGAGCGTGGCTGCCGGGCTCGCGGGTGCCCACCCTGCCGATGACCCGCTCCAGCACGAACTGCCCGGAGGCGTCGGTGGCCATCAGGGCAGTTGCCACACCGGCCTCGGCTTCACGGGCGACGAGGCCGGCCAGCTCGGCCGGTCCCACCGCTCAGCCCTCCGTCCGGAACCGGATCTCGATCTCCCCGAACACGTCTGCGCGCTCGTCCGGCTGACCGGGACCGGTGGTCGTCGTCGGGGGTCGCACGAGGAGGCGGAGGTCGCGGATGCCGTCGAGCACCTCGGGTCGAAACGTCAGCAACCGGGCGTTCTCGATCTGGCGCAGCCTCGTGCTGCCGAGGTCGGCCAGCGTGGTCCTCGCGACGGCTGGCGACAGCCCGGTGGAGGGGCGTGCGAGCGCCGTGCCGGATGCCGGGCCGCTCGCGCTGCTCGTCGTGCTGGCGGGCGGTACGCCCGAGGAGGGGATGCGGGTGGTGGTGAAGGCGAGCTTGGCGCGCAGTGTGCCGCCCTCGACGAGCACGCGAGGCACCCCGCGGCGAGCCACTTCCTGCACCGACTCCAGGTAGCGCGCTGCCAGGAAGAGGGCCACGGCATTGCGGATCTTCGTCACGTCGGCGGCGACCAGGCCGTCAGGGCGCTCCTTGAGCTCGATGCCGAGCTCTTTCAGGGCGTCCTGATCGGGAGCCGGGCCCCCGGTGCGGATGGTCGTGCCGCCGTCGCCGTCCGGGAAGAGGTCGGCGACGGCGGCATCGACCATGCCCGCCGTGATGGTGGTGGCTGCGACCTCGGCGGTGGTGAGGTCGGCAGCCGACTCCAGCGCTCGGAGCCGTTCCTCCTGGCTCGTGTGCGACGCGACGATCGAGTCGAGCGTTTCCACGAGCAGGGTTGCGACGAACTCGGCAAAGCCGACGTCAGTCACGGTGTTGTCGGGCATCGCAGGCCCCACCTTCCGATGTCAGGGGTGGACGGGGCCTACTGCTGGTTCAGCGGCTGGTAGTCCGTCTTGAAGTTGATCTTGACGCTTCCGGTGATGGTGACGTCGACCCCGGAGTTCGATCCCTGCGCGGTGTTGGAGGTGCTCACGTTGACCGAGGTGTAGGCGGTCGATGCAGAGGCCTTCACCCAGGCCGAGAGGATGCCCCCGGTCGCGGCGCGAGCCCTGAAGTTGAAGTCGCTGCGCGAGAACTTGCTCGAGTTGGTCGAGAAGTAGTCCGACCCGTAGCTGTGGAAGTTGAGCCCCGTCTCGATGGTGCCGTCGTTGACGACCAGCCGCAGCATGCCGAGCTTGACCATCTCCTTCAGGAGGGTGTACTTGTTCGCGGCGATCCGGATCGCCGCCGCGGTCTGGATGTCATCGACCTTGGCGGGCGTGAGCGCGCCTGCCGATGCGACCTTGTTGTCGCTCGTGACGCCGCCGTCCTTGACCTCGAGCGCGTCGTTGAGCTTGGTGACGTCCGCCGCGGTCAGCGTGGCACCGGACTCGACGACCTTGCTCGGCGCCGCGTCTGGGTTCACCGGCGGAGCGGCTGCCGACAGTAGCTGCATGATGTCGGCCGGACCGATGTCGTCCTTGGTGTCGTTGATGTACGTCGTGAGCGACTTGGTCGTCGCCTGGAGCAGCTCGATGAAGGCCTGCTGCTGCCGGATGTCGGCCGCGACCAGTGAGTCGAAGACGTCGCTCACGAGCTTGGTCGTGAACTCGACGAAACCGATCT
>JBDSNZ010000103.1:0-3667 GCA_039915055.1 Ornithinibacter sp. | reverse complement strand
GCCTCCGTGCTGCGGATGCTCGGTGAACGAGCATCCGCAGCCGGGGTCGGCGGCGCGGAGCCGGTGACGACGGACTACGTCAACACCATCTCCGCCGAGCACGAGAGGCCCTTCCCCGGCGACGAGGAGGTCGAGCGGAGCTATCGTCGCCTGCTGCGCTGGAACGCCGCGGTGATGGTGCACCGGGCCCAGCGTGCCGACATCGGGGTCGGCGGTCACATCTCCACGTATGCCGGCGCAGCCACCCTCTACGAGGTCGGGCTCAACCACTTCTTCCGCGGCGCCGGACACCCCGGGGGCGGGGACCAGGTCTTCTTCCAGGGGCATGCCTCCCCGGGAATGTATGCCCGTGCGTTCCTCGAGGGGCGTCTCTCCGAGACCGACCTCGACGGCTTCCGTCAGGAGCGCTCGAAGGCAGGGCACGCGCTGCCGTCCTACCCCCACCCGCGGATGATGTCGGACTTCTGGCAGTTCCCGACCGTCTCGATGGGGATCGGGCCGATGAATGCGATCTACCAGGCCCAGTTCAACCGCTACCTCGCCGGGCGCGGTGTCAAGGACACCAGCGACCAGCACGTGTGGGCCTTCCTCGGCGACGGCGAGATGGACGAGCCGGAGTCGCGCGGCCTGCTCCAGCTCGCAGCCAACGACGGCCTGGACAACCTCACCTTCGTCATCAACTGCAACCTCCAGCGTCTCGACGGCCCGGTGCGCGGCAACGGCAAGATCGTCCAGGAGCTCGAGGGCTTCTTCCGCGGCGCCGGCTGGAACGTCGTCAAGGTGCTGTGGGGTAGGGAGTGGGACTCCCTTCTCGCCGCAGACACCGGTCGCGATCTGGTGCACGTGATGAACGAGACCAAGGACGGCGACTACCAGACCTACAAGGGTGAGTCCGGCGCCTACATCCGTGAGAACTTCTTCGGGCGCACCCCCGCCACTGCCGCCCTGGTCAAGGACCTCACCGACGAGCAGATCTGGGGCCTGCGCCGCGGTGGCCACGACTACCGCAAGGTGTATGCCGCGTATCACGCTGCGAGCGTAGGCAACACGAGTGGCCGACCGACGGTGGTGCTGGCGAAGACCGTCAAGGGCTACGGCCTGGGAGCGAACTTCGAGGCGCGCAACGCTACACACCAGATGAAGAAGCTCACCGCCCCGGACCTCAAGGGCTTCCGCGACCTGCTGCACATCCCCGTCACCGACGCGCAGATCGATGCCGACCCCTACGCGGTCCCCTACTACAAGCCCGCTGAGGACTCCAAGGAGATCCAGTACCTGCTGGAGCGTCGTCGCGAGCTGGGCGGTTTCGTCCCGGAGCGCCGCGTGCGCAGCCGTGCGCTCACCGTGCCGGACGTCTCCGCCTTCGCGACCTCACGCAAGGGGTCGGGAAAGCAGTATGCCGCGACCACCATGGCGTTCGTGCGTGTGCTCCGAGACATCATGCGGGACAAGGAGATCGGTCACCGTGTCGTGCCGATCATCCCCGATGAGGCTCGCACGTTCGGGATGGACTCCTTCTTCCCCACCGCGAAGATCTACAACCCGAAGGGCCAGCAGTATGCCGCGGTGGACCGCGCGCTGTTCCTCGCCTACAAGGAGTCCGAACAGGGCCAGATCCTGCACACCGGTATCAACGAGGCGGGGTCGATGGCAGCGTTCACCGCCGCCGGCACGGCATACGCCACGCACGGCGAGCCGATGATCCCGGTCTACGTCTTCTACTCGATGTTCGGTTTCCAGCGCACCGGCGACCAGATGTGGGCCGCCATGGACCAGATGGCCCGCGGTTTCATCATCGGGGCCACGGCCGGTCGGACGACCCTGACGGGCGAAGGGCTTCAGCACGCCGACGGGCACTCGCCGATCCTGGCAGCGACCAACCCGGCCATGAAGATCTACGACCCGGCCTACGGTTACGAGATCGCGCACATCGTCGCAGCGGGCCTGGAGCAGATGTATGGCGAGTCCAGCAAGGACCCGAACGTCATGTACTACCTCACCGTCTACAACGAGCCGATGATCCAACCCGCCGAGCCCGAGGACGTGGACGTCGACGGCATCCTGCGCGGCCTGCACCAGGTGGCGTCCTCGCCGGCGAGCGACCGGCCCCGCTGCCAGCTCATGGGATCGGGGGTCTCGGTGCCGTGGGCCCTGGAGGCTGCCCGACTCCTCGATGAGGACTGGGGCGTCGACGCCGACGTCTGGTCGGTGACGTCCTGGACCGAGCTGCGCCGCGATGGCCTCGCCGCCGAGGAGCACTCCTTCCTCCACCCGGAGGAGGAGCCGCGCCGCGCCTACGTGGCCGAGAAGCTCGCGGATGCCGTGGGCCCGGTGGTGGCGTCCACCGACTTCGCCTCCGAGGTGCCCGACCAGATCAGGCAGTTCCTCGACAGGCCCTTCGCGACCCTCGGCGCCGACGGGCACGGGTTCTCCGACACCCGCGCGGCGGCCCGCCGGTGGTTCCACATCGATGTGCACTCCATGGTCGTGCGGGCGCTCCAGCTCCTGGCCGATGAGGGGCGGGTGGACCGGTCCGCGGCGCTCGAAGCCGCGGAGCGCTACCGCCTCCTGGACGTCAACGCCGGCACCACCGGCAACGCGGGGGGCGACTCCTGACCGGGAGTCCCCAGAACGCCGGCGGCCGATGCGACAACGCATCGGCCGCCGTGCCCTGCCGTGAGGAACTGACCAATAGGTCGATGGTGCACGGCCTCGGAGTGTCGACAGGCGTGAAGAACTGACCAATAGGTCAATCGTTGACCGGCTGGAGGGGTCCGGCGGGTGTGAGGAACTGACCAATAGGTCGATCGTTGACCTGCCGGCGGGTGTGAGGAACTGACCTATTGGTCGATCGTTGACCGGCCGGCGGGGTCCGGCGGGTGTGCGGAACTGACCTATTGGTCGATTGCTCACCGGTGGGGGGAGCGGAGCCCGCCGGTCAGTCCTGGGAGCCGAGCTCGTCGCGGATCGCCTGCGCCGCGGCGTTCAGCGGGCCGACGGCGCGCTCGATGACGTCGTCACCCATCCGGGACAGCGGTCCCGACATCGACAGGGCCAACCTGTGCTGGGAGTCGGGCACCTCGACCGCGACGCAGCGCACCCCGATCTCCTGCTCCTGGTTGTCCAGGGCAAAGCCGCGCTCCCGGACCTGCTCGAGCTCGGCCAGGAACGCATCGGGAGTGACCAGGGTGTGCTCGGTCTGGCGAGCCATACCCGTGCGCCCCAGCAGCCCGCGGACCTCGTCCTCGGGGACGTGGGCGAGCATCGCCTTGCCGACGGCGGTGGTGTGTGGGTCGACCCGCCTGCCGACCTCGGTGAACATCCGCATCGAGTTCTTCGACGCCATGGTCTGGGCCACGTAGACGATCTGGTCCCCGTCGAGCGTCGCGAGGTTGACCGACTCGCCCAGGGTCGCCACCGCCCACTCCAGGTGCGGGCGCGACCAGGCGGCGAGCCGTCGTGACGTGATGTCACCGAGCCGGATGAGCCGCGGGCCCAGGGAGTACTGGCGGGAGGGCTCCTGGCGCACGTACCCGAGGTCGACCAGGGTACGGATCAGCCGGTGGATGGTGGGCAGGGGGAGAGTGGTGTCGGAGGCCAGCTGCGAGAGTGTCGCGACGCCGCCGGAGTCCGCGATCGCCTCGAGGATGAGGAAGGCGCGGTCCAG
>JBDSNZ010000091.1:0-3738 GCA_039915055.1 Ornithinibacter sp. | reverse complement strand
CGACCACGGCCGACTCCGACAGCGGCAAGGCATTCCTCGCCAAGAACTGGGCCAACGCGGTTGGCTGACGACACCACCACCGCGAGGGCACCCCGGCGGCGCAAGCCGTCGGGTGCCCTCGTGGGCGTGGTGCCCTTCTTCGCCTACACGACGGTCTTCCTGCTCATCCCGACCGTGGTCGTGGTGGTCGGGGCGTTCGTCGACGGTGACAACCAGCCGACCATGGGCAACCTCGAGGCGCTGACCAACGCCTCGGTGGTGCGCGGTCTGCGCCAGTCCGTGGTCCTCGCCGCGGTGACCTCGCTCGGCGGGGCGGTCCTCGGCGGGTTGCTGGCGTATGCCGTGAGCACGGCCAAGGCGGGTGGCGTCACCAAGCGCTTCACCACCTCGCTCAGCGGGGTGCTCGCACAGTTCGGCGGTGTCGCACTGGCGTTCGCGTTCCTCGCCTCTTTCGGTGCCACCGGGCTGCTCACGACGTGGCTCACCTGGATCGGTGTCGACACCGGCGCGGGGCTGTGGCTGTATGAGTGGAACAAGGGCCTGATGCTGGTCTACCTCTACTTCCAGATCCCGCTCATGGTCATCGTCTTCCTCCCCGCAGTGGAGGGGCTTCGCCCGCAGTGGCGAGAGGCCACCGAGACCCTCGGGGGCAGCACCTGGACCTACTGGCGCCGGGTGGCCGGGCCGATCCTGCTGCCGTCGTTCCTGGGGAGTGCGCTGCTGCTCTTCACCAACGCCTTCTCTGCCTACGCAACGGCCAAGGCCCTGATCTCCCAAGGCACCCCGCTGCTCCCGCTCCAGATCGGCGGCACCTTCAGCTCCGAGGTCATCCTGGGTCAGGAGAACGTCGGCAAGGCGATGGCGCTGGCGATGGTGCTCGTCGTGGCCGTCGTCATGACGATCTATGCCTGGCTGGACCGGCGCGCCAGCCGGTGGTTGCCCCGATGAGCGGGCAGCGCGCGGCGTTCCGCCGCAAGCAGACCCTGATGCGCTGGGTGGTCATCACCGTGTCGATGACCTTCTTCGCCCTTCCCCTGCTCGGCATGCTGGACTTCACCACGCAGGGCCCCGGTGGCACCGGCCGCTCCGCCAAGACCTGGCGAACCCTCCTGGACGTGAACACGATCACCGCCGACTACCCGGCCCTGCGTGAGGGCTTCATCGCCTCGATCGGTCTGGCGGTGCTGACGGTGCTCGTCATGCTGCTGCTCCTCGTGCCGACGATGACCTGGGTCCGGCTTCGCCTTCCCGGGCTGTCTCGCACCGTGGAGTTCATCTGTCTACTGCCACTCACCGTGCCGGCGATCGTGCTGGTCGTCGGTCTCACGCCGATCTACGCGTGGGTGTACTACCTCCTCGGCTCCTCGACCATCTGGCTCGGCCTCGCCTACGTGGTGCTCGTGCTGCCCTACGCCTACCGGTCGATCGACGCCGGCCTGCGGGCGATCGACGTCACGACCCTCGCCGAGGCTGCTCGCTCGCTCGGGGCCGGGTGGGTGACCGTGCTCTGGCGGGTGGTGCTGCCCAACCTGCGCACCGCCGTGCTCTCCGCGTCGTTCCTCGCGGTGGCCCTGGTGCTCGGCGAGTTCACCATCGCCAGCCTGTTCAGCAAGAAGAACCTCCAGGTCGCGATGTACGAGATCGGCAAGTCCGACGCGAAGATGTCGGTCGCAGTGGGCCTGGCCTCGCTGGTCTTCGCGTTCCTGGTGCTGTTCGCCATGTCGTTCGTCGGCAGCCGTCCGCCCGGCACGTCAACCCTCGCCGGGCTGCGCCGTCGCACCCCGTCACCAACCGAGGAGCCCACCCCATGACCCAGGCCACCCGCGGGACCCCCGTGCGGCTCACCGACCTGCGGCGCTCCTACGGCGGTGTCGCGGCACTGGACGGGCTCACCCTGCACATCGAGCCCGGTGAGTTCGTCGCGCTGCTCGGCCCCTCGGGATGTGGTAAGACCACCGCCCTGCGGTGCCTCGCCGGCCTGGAGGACCCTGACTCCGGCTCCATCGAGGTCGGCGGGCGCGACATCACCGCCGTGCGCACGAACAAGCGCGACATGGGGATGGTCTTCCAGGCCTACAGCCTCTTCCCGCACATGACAGCCCGGCAGAACGTCGAGTTCGGCCTGGAGCTGCGGGGGCAGGACAAGTCCGCCCGTCGGGCGCGCACCGGGGAGATGCTCTCGCTCGTGGGTCTGGATGACCACGCCGACAAGTACGCCCACCAGATGTCCGGCGGGCAGCAACAACGGGTGGCCCTGGCCCGGGCACTGGCCATCGAGCCGCAGGTGCTGCTGCTCGACGAGCCGCTCTCTGCCCTCGACGCCAAGGTGCGCACCCAGCTGCGCGACGAGATCCGCCGGATCCAGCTCGAGGTGGGCACGACGACGCTGTTCGTCACGCACGACCAGGAGGAGGCCCTCGCGGTCGCCGACCGGGTCGGGGTGATGTCGTTCGGGCGCCTGGAGCAGATCGCTCCCCCCGCCGAGCTCTACAGCGCTCCCCGCACGCCGTTCGTGGCGGACTTCGTCGGGCTCACCAACCGGGTGCCGGCCCGCATCGAGCACGACACGGCATACCTCCTCGGCGGCAGCGTGCCGCTGCTGCCCGGTTCCTCCTCCGGTCCGCAGGCCCTGGTCCTGGTGCGACCCGAGGGGGTCCTCGTCGAGCACTCCGCCGAAGGGAATGCCACGGTGCTCAGCGCCAGCTTCCTCGGCGGCCACGGGCGGGTCGTGACCCGCACCGCCGACGACACCCTCGTCACCGCCCAGGTGGACAACACCGAGGTGACGACGTTCCGCCCCGGTGACCGCGTGGCTCTGGCGCCCCGCGGAGACGCCGCTCTCGCCGTCTCGACCTGAGGCCCACCGCACCTGAGAGTGCCCGGCACGGATGGTGGGATCCGTGCCGGGCAGCGGGCACTCACGGCACTGCGCCGCGAGGACGTCCTGTCGGTCACGACGTGGGCAGGAGCACCCCGTCGATGACGTGGATGACGCCGTTGCTCGCCTCGATGTCGGTGGCCGTCGCCTTGATCGTGGTGCAGGCGCCATCGGTGAGGGAGACCTTGTCTCCGTCGACGCTGACCTCGAGCGTCGCACCGTTGACGGTGGTCACGTCCTGGCCCGCGAGCTTGACACACTCCCTCTTTTGCGGCCACCCCACCCAGGGATGCAGCTTCTTCGACAACGTCTCGACGAACCCGTCCTTCCTGTTCAGCCCCGGATGCCGTGGACCGCGGCGGGCGACGACTGCCGTGCCCTGGTGTCGACGACGGCTGCGAGGCGGCTTCCGAGCATCACGAGCACACCCGTGGCGAGCACCACGCAGACGGCGAAGGCGAGCGCCCCACCCGGCTGCGCGACGGCATACGTCGGGATCATCCGGTCCGGGACCGCGACCGCGGCGGTCATCGCCGCGACGGCGCCGAGCCAGCTGCCGACCATGTTGCCCCGGTGGGCGGGCATGCGCCCGAGGCGGGCGTTGACGATGCCGAGGGTCACGGTCACGAGGGTGACGACGGACAGCACGTGCAGCCAGCTGAAGGAGCCGCCGTTGATGTCGCGGATCCAGAACGACGTGACGGCGGTCCATGCGATGACGGCGACCCACACGCGGCCGACCACCTTGTGCCTGGTGTCGCCCTTCGGCTTGCGCCAGACCTGGAATCCGCCGAGCAGCACGCTGGTGAGCGCGGCGGCGACGTGGGAGAGGAGCAACGGGGTCCAGGGGTGCATCTCAG
>JBDSNZ010000007.1:0-6049 GCA_039915055.1 Ornithinibacter sp. | reverse complement strand
GGTAGATCGACTCGTCGGACTGCGCCGCGTGGAACCGCCGGATGCCGTCGTCGTCGTCGGGTCGGATCGGTCGCAGGTGCGCGACGGTTCCGTCACGAAGGACGACGTCGGCCTCCCACTCTGCGGGGTACTCCTGCGCGTCCGGAGCGTCGGCCATGGTGCCCATCGTGCCACCCGCCGCCACGAACCGGACCCGGGGCCAGACTGTTGCCCATGGAGCTCCGCGATGCCGTCCGTCACCGCCGCATGGTCCGCCGTTTCGACCCCACTGCGAGCGTCGACCCGGAGGCCGTGCGCGACCTCGTCGCGCTGGCCGTGCGGGCACCCAGCGCGGGCTTCAGCCAGGGCTGGGACTTCGTGGCACTGCACGACGCGCAGGACCGCGCTGCCTTCTGGGACGCCACCCGGGAGCCGTTGACGACCGGAGAGGTCTGGGCGCCCGACACCTGGTGGACCGGGGTCTCCGCCGCCCCGGTCCTGGTCCTGTGCCTTTCCGACCCCGCCGCCTACCTGGAGCGCTACGCACAGCCGGACAAGGGATGGGAGGACCGCGACCCGGACCGTTGGCCGATCCCCTACTGGGACACAGACACCGCCATGGCGGCCATGATCATGCTGCTGGGGGCCGAGGACCTCGGCCTCGGAGCGCTGTTCTTCGGCGTTCCCGGCCCACGCCACGACGCGGTGCGTGAGAGCCTCGCGATTCCCGTCGGGCGCCGCATCGTGGGGGTGGTGGCACTGGGCCACGAGGCGGAGCGCGTGTCGGGATCGGCCCGCACCCGGCACCGCAGGAGCGTCGACGAGGTGCTGCACCTGGGCCGTTTCGGCGCGTCGAGTGAGCCACCCGTCTCGGGTGCGTGAGGATGAGAAGGACCCCTGCCGCCTGCGCGGCACCGAGACCGACCCGGAGCCGAGCCCACCCCCATGGCCAAGCGCATGACCCCAGCGCCCCCCGAGGACTTCGTCGAGCGCATCGTCGACATCGACGTCGAGGACGAGATGCGGAGTGCGTTCCTCGAGTACTCCTACAGCGTCATCTATTCCCGTGCGCTCCCGGATGCCCGCGACGGCCTGAAGCCGGTGCAGCGCCGCATCCTCTACGGGATGAGCGAGCTCGGGCTGCGCCCAGATCGGGCCCACGTGAAGTGCAGCCGCGTCGTCGGCGAGGTGATGGGCAAGTACCACCCCCACGGTGACCAGGCGATCTACGACACCCTGGTCCGGATGGCGCAGCCGTTCACCATGCGCCTGCCACTGGTCGACGGGCACGGCAACTTCGGCTCCCTGGACGACGGCCCGGCCGCCTCGCGCTACACCGAGGCCCGGATGGCTCCCGCGGCGCTCCTCATGGTCACCGGTCTGGACGAGGACACCGTCGACTTCGTCCCCAACTACGACGACTCCCTCACCCAGCCCGGGGTCCTTCCCGCCGCCTACCCCAACCTCCTCGTCAACGGCGCCAGCGGCATCGCCGTGGGCATGGCGACCAACATGGCCCCGCACAACCTCATCGAGGTCATCGGGGCCGCGCGCCACCTCATCGAGCACCCGCACTGCTCCCTGGACGACCTCATGCGCTTCGTCCCCGGCCCAGACCTTCCCGGGGGCGGCCGGATCGTCGGGCTGGACGGCATCCGCGACGCCTACCTCACCGGTCGCGGGACGTTCCGCACCCGCGCCGCCGCACGCGTGGAGAAGCTCACCCCCCGCCGGATGGGCATCGTCATCACCGAGATGCCCTACCTCGTCGGTCCGGAGAAGGTCATCGAGCGCGTCAAGACCCTGGTGCAGGGCAAGAAGCTGCTGGGCATCTCCGACGTGAAGGACCTCACCGACCGCAAGCACGGCATGCGCCTCGTCTTCGAGGTCAAGAACGGCTTCAACCCCGACGCAGTCCTGGAGCAGCTCTACAAGCTCACCCCGCTCGAGGACTCCTTCGGCATCAACAACGTCGCCCTCGTTGACGGACAGCCCCGCACGCTGGGCCTGAAGGACCTGCTGCGCACCTACATCGACTTCCGGATCGACGTCGTGCGACGCCGCACCGCCCACCGGCTCGCCCGCCGCCAGGACCGCCTGCACCTCGTCGAGGGACTCCTCGTCGCGATCCTCGACATCGACGAGGTCATCCAGCTGATCCGCTCCTCCGACGACACGGCGGAGGCCCGCGGCAGGCTGATCTCGGTCTTCGACCTCTCCACCGCCCAGGCCGACTACATCCTCGAGCTCCAGCTCCGCCGCCTCACCCGGTTCTCCCGCATCGAGCTCGAGGCCGAGCAGGAGGAGCTGCGCCGCCAGATCATCGAGCTCGAGGCGATCCTGGGCGACGAACAGCTCCTGCGCCGCACCGTCTCCACCGAGCTCGCCGACGTCGCAAAGGCCCACGGCACCCCACGGCGCACCGTGCTGCTGGAGTCCGCCGGTTCACCCGCGACGTCCGTCACACCGCTGGAGGTCACCGACGACCCGTGCTGGGTCCTGTTGTCCTCCACCGGCCTGCTGGCCCGCACCTCCAGCGGCGAGGACGTGCCCACCGACGGGGGCCGGGCCAAGCACGACGCCATCATCGGCGCGGTGCGCACCACGGCGCGCGGAGACTTCGGGCTGGTCACGTCCCGCGGCCGGATGATCCGGATGTCCGCCCTGGAGCTCCCAGCACTCCCCCCGCTCGGCGGCGCTCCCAGCCTCTCCGGGGGCGCGCCCCTGGCCGTCTACGTCGACCTGCCGCCCGGGGAGGAGCCGGTGACGATCGCACCGCTGACCGCCGACGGGCCCGGCCTTGCCCTGGGCACGGCCCAGGGCGTCGTCAAGAGGGTCGCTCCCGAGCACCCCTCCCGCCCTGACTGGGAGGTCATCTCGCTCAAGGACGGCGACCGGGTCATCGGCGCCGCGGCGCTGCGCGATCGTGGTGCGGAGCTCGTCTTCGTCAGCTCCGATGCCCAGCTGCTGCGCTTCCCCGCCTCGGCGGTGCGCCCTCAGGGTCGCGCGGCCGGCGGAATGGCCGGCATCCGCCTCTCCCCCGGGGCCACCGCCGTCTTCTTCGGCGCGGTGGACCCCGCGACCGAGGCGGTGGTGGTCACCGCCAGCGGCTCCTCGGCTGCCCTTCCCGGCACCGAGCCCGGCTCGCTGAAGGTCACCCCGTTCAGCGAGTACCCCGCCAAGGGCCGGGGCACCGGTGGGGTCCGGGCACACCGGTTCCTGCGCGGCGAGGACGCCCTGGTGCTGGCCTGGGTCGGTGCCGGACCGGTGCGGGCCTCGGGCGCCGGCGGCTCGGCGCTGGAGCTGCCGGATGCCGTGGGCAGGCGGGACGGGTCCGGCGCGGCCCACCCCGTCGTCATCGCGGGCCTCGGCTCGCCCGTTCACTGAGGTCCGGGCGCGCGAAACCACCCGGAGTTACTGAATTGTTACTGCGAACCTTCGCGCAGTCGTTGCGCTCGTGCGTAAACGCTTTTACGTTGGTCCCGGTTCCCTCATCGCCGAGGCCACACCCCGTCTCGGCGCGACCAGTGAAAGCGAGGCGGGCAATGGCCCTCAACTCAAGGCGTCGCATCGCGGCGTTGTCCGGAGTCGTCGCGGTGGCCCTCGCCGCCAGCGCCTGCGGCAGCAGTGACACACCCAAGGACGCCGCCGCGGGCGGCACGGAGAGCAGCATCGACTGCGCGCCCTACGAGGCGTTCGGCGACCTCACCGGCAAGGAGGTGAGCGTCTACACCTCCATCACCGCACCCGAGGACGCTCCGCACATCGCCTCCTACAAGCCGTTCGAGGACTGCACCGGCGTCAAGATCAAGTACGAAGGCTCCAAGGAGTTCGAGGCCCAGCTCCCGGTGCGCGTCAAGGGCGGCAACGCCCCCGACATCGCCTACCTGCCGCAGCCGGGCCTGCTCAAGACCATGGTCGAGACCGGCAAGGTCAAGGAGGCACCTGCAGAGGTCGTCGCCAACGTCGACAAGAACATGCCCGACTTCAAGGGCTACGGCACCGTCGACGGCACGTTCTACGCAGCCGCCCTCGGCGCCAACGTCAAGTCGTTCGTCTGGTACTCCCCCTCGGCCTTCGCCGACAAGGGCTACGAGATCCCCAAGACGTGGGACGCCCTGATGGCCCTGAGCGACAAGATCGTCGCTGACAACCCCGGTGGCGACGTGAAGCCGTGGTGTGCCGGGATCGAGTCCGGTGACGCCACCGGCTGGACCGCGACCGACTGGGTCGAGGACGTGCTCCTGCGCACGGCCGGCCCCGAGACCTACGACAAGTGGGTCAACCACGAGATCCCGTTCAACGACCCGGCCGTCGCCGACGCGCTGGCCAAGGTGGGCGCGATCCTCAAGAACGACAAGTACGTCAACGGTGGGTTCGGCAACGTCAAGACGATCGCCTCCACGTCCTTCCAGGACGCCGGCCAGCCGGTCCTCGACGGTTCCTGCTTCATGCACCGTCAGGCGTCCTTCTACGCGGCCAACTGGCCCGAGGGCACCAAGGTCGCCGAGGACGGCGACGTCTGGGCGTTCTACCTCCCCTCGGTCGACGAGAGCACCCACCCGGTGCTCGGTGGTGGCGAGTTCGTCGCCGCGTTCACCGACCGTCCCGAGGTCAAGGCCTTCCAGACCTACCTCGCCTCGGTGGAGTGGGCCAACGAGCGCGCCAAGACCTGTGGTTCGGGTGGCTGTGTGACGGCCAACAAGAACGCGGACCCCAACCTGCTGAAGAACCCCATCGACAAGCTGTCGGCCGAGCAGCTGACCGACAAGACGGCGACCTTCCGCTTCGACGGCTCGGACCTCATGCCGGGCGCCGTGGGTTCGGGCACGTTCTGGAAGGGCATGACCGACTGGATCATCGGCAAGGACGACAAGTCCACGCTCGACTACATCGAGCAGTCGTGGCCGAAGTCCTGACCTGACCCCCAGGTCCATGGAGCCGGGGTGGTGCGCACATCCGCCCCACCCCGGCTCTTTCCTTCCCGTCGCACCGTCGGAGGTTGAGTGCAGTGGTGAGCAACATCCTCAGCAGCACCTCGGCCGGGATCATCCCCGAGCCGTTCCTGCGCGCTGAAAGCGTGGCAGGCAAGTTCTTCCTGATGTTCTTCGCGATCGCGGTCTTCGCGGTCATCTTCGGTCTCGTCCTCTTCCTCGCCTCCCTGTTCCGGGGAAGGAACGGCGAGCGGGTCCAGGGCGCCCTCTTCGTGGGGCCGTCCATCGTCTTGTTGGCCGTCGGTCTGCTCTACCCCGCGCTGCTGACCATCAACCAGTCACTGCGTGGCCGCTCGGGTGAGGACTCCTACACCCTGACCAACTACAAGGCGATGTTCACCCAGCCCGAGCTGCTGCTCGTGCTGCGCAACACGGCCCTGTGGGTCATCCTCGTGCCGTTCCTCGCGACGTCGATCGGCCTGCTCTACGCGATCCTCATCGACCGGGCCAAGGGTGAGGCCTTCGCGAAGGCGCTGATCTTCCTCCCGATGGCGATCTCGATGGTCGGCGCCGGCATCATCTGGAAGTTCGTCTACCAGTACAAGCAGACCTCACGCCCCCAGATCGGCCTGCTCAACGGCATCCTGAAGGCGCTCGGCCTCGACACGCAACAGTTCCTCCTCAACGCCCCCCTGAACACGTTCATGCTGATCATCGTCATGGTCTGGATCCAGGCCGGCTTCGCCATGACGATCCTCTCCGCGGCGATCAAGGCGATCCCCGACGAGATCATCGAGGCGGCCAGGCTCGACGGCGTCCAAGGCGTCAAGATGTTCCGGTTCATCACCCTGCCGAGCATCCGGGCCGCACTCGTGGTGGTCCTGACCACCATCGCCATCGGCACGCTGAAGGTCTTCGACATCGTGCGCACGATGACCGGTGGGCAGTTCAACACCTCGGTCGTCGCGAACGAGTTCTACAGCCAGAGCTTCCGGTTCAACGCACCGGGGCTGGGAGCCGCACTCGCCGTGCTGCTCTTCATCCTCGTCATCCCCATCGTCGTCTACAACATCATCCAGATGCGAAAGGAGGCCTGAGCCGTGAGCACCCTCGAGCCCGTCGCAATGCCGGAGAAC
>JBDSNZ010000003.1:0-10914 GCA_039915055.1 Ornithinibacter sp. | reverse complement strand
GGGTGCCCGCCCCCAGGTCAGGGTGGACCGCTCACGCCGAGGGCGCGGTCGGTGCCACCCGTGGGTGAGCTAGCTCAGAGGGTGACGCCGGTCTTCAGCGTCCCGGCCTCCATCTGCTTGACGATGTCGGCGACCTTGGTCTTGACCTCGTCGGGGATCTTGCTGTCGAAGTCGTGGAACGGGGAGAGCCCGGCCTGGCCGAGGGTCTGCAGCTCGGTGAAGTCGCCGTCCTTGGCCGTGACCAGGGTGTCGGTGACGCCCTTGGAGATGAGCTTCTCCGCGGAGGTGATCAGGCACGGCTGGGCCGCGGGGACGGTGTCCCACTGGTCGGTGTCGACACCGATGCAGAAGATGCTGGTGCCCGCACCGGACGCCTTGGCGATCTCCTGGAGCGCGCCGTTACCGGTGTTGCCACCGGCGCCGAAGATGATGTCTGCGCCCTGGGCGAGCTGCTTCCTGGCCTCGCCGGCTCCCCATACCGGGTCGTTGAACGCGTTGTCGCCGGCGGGGTGGTAGACGGTGGCGACGGTGACCTTGGGGTTGGCGGCCTTGGCGCCGGCCTCGAAGCCCTTCGCGTACTTCTGCACCGGGGGGATCTCGAGCCCCAGCACCTGGCCGAGCTTGTTGGTCTTGGTCATCAGGCCCGCGAGGTAGCCGGCGCCGTAGCCAGCCTGGTCCTCGGGGAAGACCAGGCCCGTGATGTTCTTGGAGGTGACCGCGGCGGGGTCGTAGTTCTGGTCGACCCCGATGAAGCGGGTGCCCGGGTTGGCCTGCGCGGCGGCGACCGTGGCATCGGCCATGAGGAAGCCGACCGTGACGATCGCGTCGTACTTCTTGTTGGTGAACTGCGAGATGTTGGCGGCGTAGTCCTTGGCGTCCTGGGTCTCGATGTACTTCTCGAAGCCACCCAGCTGCTTCGCGGCAGCCTGGGCGCCCTCGTAGGCGGACTGGTTGAACGACTTGTCGTCGACCTTGCCCGTGTCGGTGACCAGACCGATGCAGTAGACGGCCGCGTCGCCACAGTTGGAGTCGTCGGTGGGTGCACCCGACGCCGCGGTGGAGTCGCCGGAGGAGGCGGGCGTGCTCTCATTGCCGGTGCTGCCGCCACAGCCGGCGAGGACCAGGGCGAGGGCCGCCGGGACGGCGACCAGGTAACGGGTGGACTTCATGGATGTTCTCCTAGGAAAAGGGGCCAGACGTGCAGATGCTAAGGCCTGCCGCACCGCTGACAGGCAGGCCCCCCACTGTCGTTGCCGGGTCGTTACCTCGTCTACGGCACAGCCATGACGGAAATCGGGTGTCGGTGCTGGCGACATTCACCAACCGGGTCCGGCAGACCACCCTGCGTCGATCGTGATCGTGGTGCCCGTGATGCCGGATGCGGCTGGTGAGGCGAGGAACCTCACGGTGTCGGCGACCTCCTCCAGGGTGACAGGCCGCCCGAGCGCGCTCGCGGACTCCCATCGGGCCACGCCGGAGGGCCACGCCTCACGCAGCCCCGCCCGGTCGATCAGTCCCGGGGCGACACCGACCACCCGGATGCCGTGTGGTCCGGCCTCGTGTGCGGCGGCGGCGGTGAGGTGGTGCAGGGCAGCCTTGGCCACGGCATACGGGGCGTGCATCGGCGCCGGGCGCAGGCCCTCGATCGACCCCACGACGACGACGACACCGCCCGCCTCCAGGCGCGCGAGGGCCCGCTGGAGGAGGGCGGTGGTCGGTCGCAGACCGCCACGGTGCATGAGGTCCCAGGCGTGGGTGTCCAGGTCGACCCAGGCGACCAGGTCCTGCGGGAAGGCGTTGAGCACGACGACGTCCGGGGGTCCCACCCCATCGGCACACCGGTCGAGCAGGCCATCGCAGGCCAGGTCCAGGTCGGCCGCGCCCTCGATGTCGAGGTCTGCGTGCAGCACGACCGCCCGGCGACCGACCGCCTCCACCCGTCCGACCGTCACGGCTGCCCCGGGCGCGTCGCCGCGGAAGTGGACCCCGATGTCGCGACCACCCTCGGCGAGTGACACGGCGATGGCGGCACCGAGCCCTCCGCTGGCCCCGGTGACCAGGGCGCTCACCGCATCGTCCCGATGGGCGTGTCGCGAGTCAGCGCGGTGATCTCGCTGGCATAGCTCGGGTAGTCGCGCACGAGGTCCTCGCGCCGTCCCAGCTCGAAGTGCTCGGGCCGAAATGCCGGGGAGCACCAGCAGGCGAGGAGGGTCCACTGACCCAGGGTCGAGGCACCCATCCAGGTCCCCCTGGGCACGAGCACCTGGTCCCGTTCGGCCGCGACGTAGGTGAGCGCCCCACTGCCGCCCGGCCGCAGCCGCAGCAGGGCGCTCGGTGCTCCACCGAGCCACTGCCAGCCCTCGTCGATCTTCAGGCGGTGCATCGCGGAGAAGCCGTCGGCGCGGTCGGTGAGCAGGACGGTGATGCCGTTGAGCCCCTGGGTGCGTGGCCCTGCCGCGAACCAGGCCCCCTCCTCCGGGATCGGCTGCATCCCGAGACGGGTGATGATCTGGTCCGCGCTCTCCGGCCCAGCGTCGTGGCCGTCGGGGCTCGACGTCATCAGGCTCGCACCGCGCCCCGTGCGACTGCTGCCCGCTCGCGGGCTCGTGCGAGCAGGCCTGCCGTGTCCAGCCGGGTGCTCCGACGATCGAGCACCACCACCTCGCCGTCGACGACCACGTCGGTCACGTCGGCTCGACCGGCGGCGAAGACGAGCAGCGCCGGCACGTCGTGGACGGGCGTGAGGTGCGGTTGCTCGAGGTCCAGGAGCACCAGGTCGGCTCGCTTGCCGACTTCGAGGGAGCCGATCAGGTCCCCGATCCCGAGGGCCCTGGCTCCCTCGATCGTCGCTGCTCGCAGCACCTGCACGGCGCTCGCGACATCGGGCCGCCCGCTGGTCAACCGTGCCAGCAGCGCGGCCTGCCGCATCGCCTGCCACATGTCGAGGTCATTGCTGCTCGAGCAGCCGTCGGTGCCAATACCTAGACGGATGCCGTTCTCCCACAGTTGCTCCCAGTGCAGCGCACCACTGGCGAGCTTGAGGTTCGACCCCGGGCAGTGACCGACTGCGGCCCCGACCTCGGCGAGCCGCGACTGGTCGGACTCCGTCAGGTGCACGGCGTGGCCCACCACGAGTGGGAGGTCCGCCTCGAGCCAGCCGGCCGCGTCCAGGACCTCGGTCGGTGTCTTGCCATAGCGCTCCTGGATGTCGGCGTTCTCGGCGATGTTCTCCGAGACGTGTGTCGTCAGCACGCCGCGACGACCGTCCTGCGACAGGACCTCGCGCAGCGCATCGACGACCTCGGCGAGCCGCTCCGGTGAGCAGGTGTACGTCGCGTGGGGCATCGCCGCGACCGGCACGTCCGGCCCACCGATGTCGGCCAGGAGGCCGGGCCAGGCATGCAGGCCGGCGACCCGTTCCTCCCACTGGAGGCCGTCGGGTCCGGGGCCGTCGAAGAAGACGGGCCCGATCACGTGGCGGGAGCCCGCGGCGACGGCGCCGCGATGGGTCGCCTCGTGGTGGAAGTACATGTCGAGCTGGGTGGTGCAGCCGCCGAGCAGCGACTCCAGGGCCCCGAGCGTGGCGCCGAGCTCGACGGTCTCGGGGTCCATCACCGCTCCCTCGGCCGCCCAGACCCGCTCCAGGAAGCCCTGGAGGTCGACGTTCTCGGCCAGGCCCCGCAGCAGGGTCATCGGCAGGTGGGTGTGCAGGTTCACCAGACCTGGCATCACCAGCTTGCCCATCGCGTCGATGACGTCGCACTCGCCAGCCGTGTCCCGGGGGCCAGCCGGCTCGATGGCGGTGATGACGCCGTCGTCGATGGTGAGGGTGTGGTTGCGCAGGATGGTGTCGTGGTCGTCGACGGTGACGACGTACGTGGCGTTCTCGATGACGAGGCGGCTCACGGGGTGGCCTCGTCCTCGGCGAAGGTGGCGCGGGTGTGGACCAGCTCGTCCAGCACCGCGAGGACGTCGGCGCTGGATGCGGTGAGCACCGCCGTGATCTCCTCCATCGTGATCGGTTCGGAGTCCGGCCCCACGCCGGCGGCCGGGTTCACGACGAGTGAGATCGCGGCATACCGCAGTCCGTCCTCGACGGCGAGGGTCACCTCGGGGACACCGGTCATGCCGGCGACGGTGCCACCGGCAAGGGCAGCGAGCCGGATCTCCGCGGGCGTCTCGAACCGAGGCCCCTCGAAGGCGGCGTAGACCCCACCGTCATGCATCGACCGCCCGGATCCGGCTGCGGCGTCGAGGATCTCGCGGCGCAGCGCAGGGTGATAGGCATCGACCACGTCGACGTGCCGGACCCCCTCGGGGGTAGAGCCGTCGAAGAAGGTGACCGGTCGCTGGCGGGTGAGGTCGAGGAAGTCGTCGAGGCAGACGAGGTCGCCGGGAGAGAGGTCCGGGTCGATGCTGCCCGTGACGTTCACCGCCACGACGTCGCGCACGCCGAGGTCGCTCAAGGCCCGGATGTTGGCGCGGTAGTTGACCAGGTGCGGTGGCACGGTGTGACCGGCGCCGTGCCTGGTGAGGAAGATGACGGGCAGGCCGTGCCACGTGCCGCGGGTGATCCGGGCGTCGCCGAAGACGGTGGTGATCGTCTCGGTCACGGGGTCGCGCAGTGCCTCGAGGTCGTAGAAGCCGGTGCCGGCGATGATGCCGAGTGGCGGGGTGGTCATGCCCCGGCACGCTACCGGTCCGGCGTGGTCATCCCACGCGCGGTGGGCGAGAGCGGTGGCAGGATGCCGGCATGGCTGCACAGGTGGCGATCGCCGCGACCGGCCCGGTCTCCCTCGCGGCCGGTCGGGCCGTGGCGCGGGCCGGCGGTAACGCCGTCGACGTCGCAGCGGCGGCAGCGTTCGCCGCGATGTGCACGGAGCCGGGGATCGTCTCGCTCGCCGGGGGCGCCTTCGTGTCGATCTGGCCAGCCGATGGTGCTCCTGTCGTGATCGACGGCAACGTCGAGATGCCGGGCCGGGGCCTGCCGGTCGAGCGCTTCGGTCAGGGGGTGCGCGAGGTCGTCACCGCCTACGGCGGGGGAGTGCGGATGTATGCCGGGCACGGCTCGGTCGCGACGCCAGGTGCCGTGGCGGCGTTGGGTCTTGCCGTGGAGGAGCTGGGGGTCGCTGCGTGGGCGGAGGTGGTCGGCCCGGCGGCAGCCGCATGCCGGGCCGGATACCCGATCGGCGGAGCAGCCGCGCGCTACCTCTCCTTCACCGCCGACTCGCTCTTCGGTCACGACCCCGAGGCCCACGCGCTGGTCACCCGAGCTGACGGAAGCCCGGTGCGGGCGGGTGACGTCTCCACCAACGGGGCCCTCGCCGACATCCTGGACCTCGTCGCGCACGAGGGCTCGTCGGTGCTGTCCACGGGGGAGGTGGGACGGGCGATGGTCTCGGACATGGCAGCCCACGCAGGGCTCGTGACGAGCTCGGACCTCGCGGAGTACTCCCCCCTCGTGCGTCCACCGGTGCGCCGGGTGGTCGGTGACTGGGACCTCGCGGTCAACCCCCCGCCCTCGGTCGGCGGGCCGATGCTCGCGGTGATGCTCGGAGAGCTGGCCCGGCGCGGGTCGCACGACTGGGCCGACCTCATCGAGATCCAGCGTGCCGTGCTCCGATACCGCGTGGCGGTGCACGACTACGCCACCGACCTCGACGCCGCCGGCCACGAGCTGCTGCTGCGGGTCGACCGGCACGGGCTGGCCGGGCTCCCGACCAGCGCGAGCACGGCGCACATCTCGGCGGTCGACTCCGACGGCACGGCGTGCGCGATCACGATGTCCGCCGGCTACGGAGCCGGCATCACCGTCCCGGGCACCGGGATGCTCCTCAACAACGCGCTCGGCGAGCCCGAGCTCAACCGCCTGGGCCTGCACCGGCTCACCCCCGGCACCCGGCTCGCCTCCAACATGGCACCGACCACCGGACGCACCGCTGACGGTCGGGTGCTCGCGATCGGGTCACCGGGCGCCGACCGGATCACGACCGCGCTGATGCAGGTGCTCGGCCAGGGCTGCATCGGTGGAGCGCCGCTGCGTGAGGCCATCGACGCACCTCGCCTGCACGTGCGGTTCGACGAGGTGGGCGAGCCGGTCATCGAGCACGAGTCCGGGCCGGGTCTCGACGAGGCGGTGGCGGCCAGCGGCCTGGCCTCGATCGACCACGGTGAGCTCTCGATGTACTTCGGCGGAGTGGGTGCCGCCTACCTGCACACCGATGGAGTGCTCGAGGCGGCCGGTGACCCCCGACGGGAAGCGGCCGTGGAGGTCGTGGACGTGCCGGTGGGTGGCTGAGGAGCCCCTCCGTGGCAGTCAGCTCAGGTCGGCGCCGGTGACCATCCAGCGATCGGTGCGCACCCGCAGCCACATCAGCGTCGCGCGCACCGACATGAACGCGGTGAAGGCGATCCACAGCCACAGCACCGCGTTGACCTCCCCCCGCTGGGTGCCGCCGTCGAGCAGCCAGTCCCCGGCCGCGCGCACGGCCAGGATGATCGGCAGGTAGGCCACGAGGGTCGCGACCATGGCCTTGGCCAACCACCTCCCGTCACCGGCTCCGATGAGCACCCCGTCGATGACGAAGACGTATCCCGAGAGTGGCTGGCTGAGGGCGACGACCACGAGCCCTCCGGCGATGGCCGCCTGCACCGCGACGTCGGGCGAGAAGAGCGGGCCGACGAACGGGCGCGCGAGCAGCACGACGAGGCCCAGGGCCACGCCCGCGAGCACGCCCCACCGCAGCATCAGCTGGGTCGCCGCGCGAGTGCGCTCGACCTGCCCGGCGCCCAGGGCCTTGCCGGTGATCGCCTGCGCGGCGATGGCGATGGCATCGAGGGAGAAGGTGAGGAAGGACCAGATCGTCGCGGTCACCTGGTAGGCCGCGAGCGGCACGTCGCCGAGGCCGGCTGCGACGAAGGTCGTCACGAGCAGCACCCCGCGCAGCGCCATCGTGCGGATGAGGAGCGGGACCCCCCCGCGTGCTGCGGCAAGCACCCGACCCGGATGCGCCCGCAGCGGCACGGACGTGCCCACGGCATACCGGGTCAGGACGACGATCAGCCCCACGGCCATGCCGGTCTGGGCGATCACGGTGCCCCAGGCCGACCCCGCGATGCCCCAGCCGAGGCCGATGACGAACCAGATGTTCAGGACGATGTTGGCCCCGAAGCCGAGCATGGCCGCGACCAGCGGGGTGCGGGTGTCCTGCAGACCGCGCAGCACTCCCGTCGTGGCGAGCACGACGAGCATGCCGGGGATGCCGAGGGCCGAGACGCGTAGGTAGATGACGGCTTGGGCGAGGGCGGCGTCGGAGGCGCCGAAGAGCTGGCAGATGGGCTCCGCGAGGACCGCGACCACGGTGGTCGTGACCGCGCCGAGGAGCACCGCGAGCCAGGTGCCGTCGATGCCGGCGGCGATGGCGCCGGCGCGCGAGCCCGACCCGAGCTGGCGGGCGACGACGGCAGTCGTGCCGTAGGCGAGGAAGACGAAGACGTTTGCCGCGGTGAGGAGCACGGCGCTCGCGACCCCGAGCCCCGCGAGCGGTGCGACACCGAGCCGCCCGACGATCGCGGCGTCGGCGAGCAGGAAGAGCGGCTCGGCCACCAGCGCGAGGAACGCGGGAACGGCGAGGCGCAGGACCTCCCGGTGCTGGCTCACCGACTCCTCGCTCACGTCAGGCACTGTCGCACGGTTCTCGCCCGAGCGCCGATCTGCCCGCCCCGCGCCCCTCCTCGCGGAGTCAGGAGCACCCGGCGGAGTCTTGGTCGCGCTCGGCCCTGACCCGGCGGTATCCCCGCGAGTGATCGAGGTCCTCCTGACTGCGCGAAATGGCGAGAGGTGGGGTGGGGAGGGGAGTCAGAGGTGCCTGAGGGCCTCGCGACGGGAAAGGCCCGAGAGCCGGTCGCCCCGCTGCGCGACGAAGGCCCAGACCCACTCCGGGTCGGTGCGGGCGTGCTGCCGGAGCGCCCAGCCGATGGCCTTCCGGACGAAGAACTCCCTGCCGTATGCCGTGGTGTCGAGGTTGGCGTCGATGGCGCCGGCCAGCAGGTCGAGATCGGTGGCGTGCCGGTGCTTCAGCTGCGCGAGGATGGCGGTGCGCCGCAGCCAGAGGTCATCGGTCTCGGCCCATGCACGGAGGAGTGGCGTGGCAGCTGCCCTGTGCGAGAGCAGGATCGGCCCGATCCTGTCGATGGCGAGCGGGTCGACGAGGTCCCACCACGCGCCCGTCACGACGAGGTGGCGGTAGAGCCCCAGCGTCTCGACGTCCTGCCACGAGCGGGCCGCGGGGTGTCCGCTGAGCGCGATCGTGGCATACCGTTCCTCGCGGTGCGTGGCGCCCTCCCAGAGGGTGCGCACGTCCTCAGCCCACCCGTCACGGGTGCGTGGTGCCAGGAGCGGGTCGCGCAGGATCGGCCGGAGGAGGGCGCGCAGCTCGGGTGAGGTGATGCCCCGGTGGGGCATGGCGGACTTCAGGTAGGCCTGTTGCGAGAGGGCCCTGATGGGGTCACCGACACGGGCGAGCGCGCCCCGAACGGCACGCACGACGGGCGAGTCGGGTGCTCGACGGGTCGCCATGACAGCCACCTCAGCACACGACGCGAGGATCAGGCCAGACCGAGGGCCGCGGCCTCCTCCCACAGCTCGTCGCGCACGAGCGGGTGCGCCGCGTCGCGGATGATGTGCCGGCACTGGGCCTGCTGGTCGTACCCCCACAGCTCCGCGACCCCGTGCTCGGTCACGATGGCGCTCTGCTGGAAGCTCGTCACCGGCTCGTCGACGAGGGGCACGACGGTCGAGACGTCGGCCTTGGGGTGCCAGGACCGCAGGGCGATGAACGCCTGACCGCCAGAGGAGTGCAGGGCACCGACGATGAAGTCTGTCTGGCCGCCGAAGCCGGAGTGGATGCGAGCCTTGATCCGGGAGGCGTTGGCCTGCCCGAACAGGTCGACCTCGAGCGCGGTGTTGACCGAGGTCATGGTCCGCTGTTGTGCGATCAGACCCGGGTCGTTGGTGTGCTCCGTGCGCATCATCCGCACGCGGTGGTTGCCGTCGAGCCAGTCGTAGAGCTCGCGCGAGCCGAAGACGAAGGAGGTCGTCAGCGGGTGGTGAGGGTCCAGCGCGCCGACCCTCTCCAGAGCGAGCACCCCGTCGGAGAACATCTCGGTCCAGATCCGCAGGCCGCGTCGATCGGTGAGGGCCCCGAGCGTTGCGTCGGGCACCGCGCCGATGCCCATCTGGAGGGTGGCGCCGTCGCTGACCCGGCTCGCGACGCGCTCGCCGATGGCCTGGCTCTCCGAATCCGGTGTCACGGGGGCGTGGACGGGCAGCGGGGTGGAGACCTCGATCGCCAGGTCCACGGCCTCGACCGGCACCTGGGCGTCGCCGTAGGTGTAGGGCATCTGGTCGTTGATGACGGCCACGACGCGGCCGGAGCGCGCCCGGCATCCCTCGATGGCGGCGGGGAGCACGTTGACCTCGATGCCGAGGCTCAGCTGGCCGTCGCGGGGGGGAGCGCAGTGCACGATGACGACATCCGGGGGGATGCGGCGTTGCAGCAGGACCGGCACCAGCGAGAGGCGGCTGGGCACGTAGGACAGGTCGTGGTGGCGGCGCATGCCCGGTCCCACGAAGCACGTCTCGGCGGTGACGCCCTCACGGTCGGGGATGCCGGGGGGCGCGTTCAGCGCGTGGATCGTGTAGGTGTCCTTGTTCTCGTCAAGCGCCCGCACGCCCTCCCACGGGACGGCGACGTTGCCGGACACGACCACCCGGGGACTGCCCGGGAGGGAGGCGAACTGGCGACCGAGCTCCTCGACTGTCACGATCTTCATGACCCCATCGTGCCGCGATCGGCGGCACACGTCAGGTGAGGCTCGACTGTGCTTCGGATGCGTTCGCGGTCGGACGCGTGCCGCCCCGGCGCCGGGCGTACGGTTCAGGGATGTGCCGCAACATCCGTCAGCTCCACAACTTTGCCCCTCCCGCGACGCCGGATGAGGTGGATGCCGCTGCCCTGCAGTACGTGCGCAAGGTCAGTGGGGCGACCCGCCCGTCACAGGTCAACCAGAAGGCGTTCGACGACGCCGTCCACGAGGTCGCTCAGATCACCCAGCGGCTCCTCGACGCGCTGGTGACGGCTGCCCCGCCGAAGGACCGCGAGGTCGAGGCGACGAAGGCCCGTGCGCGGGCTGCGGAACGCTACGGGCGGGGCGCCTGAGGGTGCGAAGGGTGCTCCGTGAGCGTGATGGCGCACTGCTGGGGTGTGGAGGGCGACACGCCCGAAAGTTTCTCCGCTCCACATGAGGTGGACGGTGTCCTCGCAGGTCAGGGGCCTGTGACCAGAGGGTTGGTTGAATCTCTCCACAGGCTTCTCCACCGACGGTGCACAACACGTCCGGGCGTTTTCCCCAGGTTGTCCACATGCTGTCCACAGCCTTTCGGACCTTCTTGGTGACGGGTGTTGGCGGGGGTGGCCCCGGGCGCCTACGGTGACTCGGCGGAGGGTGTCGGTGGTCTCTGGTGAGGTGTCACCAGGGCCGGCAGCCGCTGCTGTCACAGCGAGTGAGCGAGCCCGGCGGAGACCGGAAGGTGAGGGGTTGGTCGGGTGTCCATCGTGGAGCTCAACGCGGCTTACGGGGGTCGCTCCGAGAGCCCGCCGGACGATCGGGTGCCGCCGCAGGACCTGCACGCCGAGCAGTCGGTGCTGGGCTCGATGCTCATCAACAAGGACGCGATCGCCGACTGCCTCGAGGTGGTCAAGGCACACGACTTCTACCGCCCTGCACACGAGCTGATCTTCGACGCGGTGCTCGACCTGTTCGGCCGCGGTGAGCCGGCCGACGCGATCACCGTCGCCGATGAGCTCTCCAAGCGAGGTGACATCACCAGGGTCGGCGGGCAGGCCTACCTCC
>JBDSNZ010000296.1:0-2572 GCA_039915055.1 Ornithinibacter sp. | reverse complement strand
CGTGGAGTACTTCTCCAAGGACGAGGCCCTGAAGGTCTACCTCGAGACCCTGCCCAACGCGCAGCTCACCCCGACCGATGACCCGACCTGGGACAAGATCAAGCTCGCGGTCCAGCAGAACCTCGGTTCGGCGATGAAGGACGACCCCAAGACCGTCCTCGACTCGCTCCAGAAGACCGCCGAGAACGGTGGCTGACACCACCTCCAGCAGCACCGTTGCCCCAGCGGCCACAACGGGGTGGGGCGAGTTCGACCGCTCGTCGCCCTCCTGTGGCTCTCTCCCGCGCTCGCCCTGATCGTCGGGGTCGTCTTCTACCCGGCGGTGATGCTCTTCCAGGCGTCTCGCTCGGAGTACTCGATCACCGGGCTGCGCAAGGGTGACGCCGGCTGGAGCAACTACTCCGCCGTGCTGAGCCACCCGTCCCTGGGGACGGTGCTGTCCAACACCGCGATCTGGGTCTTCACCGTCGTGTTCTTCACGATCCTCATCGCCCTGGGCCTCGCCCAGTTCCTCGTCAAGGACTTCCCCGGTCGCCGCTTCGTGCGCTGGGCCGTCATCGTGCCGTGGGCGGCGTCCCTGGTCATCACCAGCCAGCTGTTCGTGTTGCTCTACGACTACAACTACGGACTCATCAACTACGTGCTCAAGTCGGTCGGCCTGATCGACACCTCGGTGGACTTCCTGGGCGACGACCGGTTCACGATGGCCTCGATGGTCGCCGTCGGCATCTTCGTCTCGTTGCCGTTCACCATCTTCGTCTTCGTCGCGGGGCTCAACGCCATCCCGGGCGACGTCATGGAAGCCGCCGTGGTCGACGGCGCATCTCCGTGGCAGAGGTGGCAGCGCATCACCTTGCCGCTCCTGAAGCCGGCCCTCATGGTGGCCGCGGTGCTCAACATCATCTACGTCTTCAACAGCTTCCCGATCGTCTACACGCTCAACGACCGCAACCCCGGCTTCTCCCACGACACGACGATCACCTTCATGTACAAGCTCGCCTTCAAGAGCCAGGAGAAGGACGTGGGCATGTCCGCAGCCGCAGGGATCATCAACGTCCTGCTCATCCTCCTCGTCGTCGTGGTCTACATGAGAATCGTCAACTGGCGGGAGGAGACCAAGTGAAGACACGCAACCCGCGCCTGCTGAGTCTGGTCGGGGCCGTCGTCGGCTTCGTGTTCCTGGCTCCCTATGTCGTCATGGTGCTCGACTCGTTGCGCACCTCCAGCGACGTCAAGGCCACCCCGCCGTCGATCTTCCCGCGCGAGTGGCAGTGGAGCACCTACGCCACGGTCCTCGGCGACGAGCGGTTCCTCAACTGGCTCAAGACCTCGGTGCTCATCTCCCTCGGGTCGACGGTGATCGTCGTCCTGGTGGCGGTGCCGGCGGCATACATGACGGCAAGGCACAAGTTCCCCGGGCGCACCCCGTTCCTGCTCCTCGTCCTGGTCACCCAGATGTTCGCCCCCACCTCACTGGTGGTCGGTCTCTACCGGGAGTTCTTCGAGCTCAACCTGATCAACACGTATGCCGCGCTGATCCTCACGAATGCTGCCTTCAACCTGGCATTCGCGGTCTGGATCCTGCACGGCTTCTTCTCCTCGATCCCCCTCGAGGTGGAGGAGGCGGCCGCCCTGGACGGTGTGTCGCGAATGCAGGCGCTCCTGAAGATCATGCTCCCACTCACCCTGCCGGGTCTGGTCACCGCGACGATCTTCACCTTCATCGCGGCGTGGAACGAATACGTCGTGGCGCTCACCCTGATGATCGACGACGACAAGAAGCCGCTGACCGTCGGGTTCCGTTCCTACGTCACGGGCTACGAACAGAACTGGGATCAGCTCATGGCGGCGTCGGTGATCGCGATCGTGCCCGTCGTGATCCTCTTCGCCATCATCGAGAAGCACCTCGTGGGTGGCCTCACGGCCGGCAGCGTCAAGTAGGCCGTCCCGCCGGCGAGAACTGCTCACCACCGGGCGCTGCACAGGTGCAGCGCCCGGCGGGGGGCGCCCGGCGGGGCCGCCCGGCGTGCCCGGCCGCGATCACGGATCGGGAGCAGCAAACCGAGCCCACGTTCCTGCGGCGGTCACGGCGGCGCGGCATCCGGAGGACCCGAAAGGGTGGAGACCAATCCGAGTGGGCGACGGTGACGAACACCACACAGGGTTGGTGCAGAGCGCACGCCAACAGCCCGCCAGGTGAAGGAACACACCATGAAGAAGCGCTACGCAGTCCTTCTCGCAGTCCCGGCCACGGTGGCCCTGTCGGCGGGTGCCGCCTTCGCGGTCAGCGCCGGAAACTTCCAGGCCAACCTCAAGCCCGTCCCCCACGACACGGTCGCCGACGGCGGGTCCAATGTCACCGGGCATGCCTCGATGCGCCTGACTGGCCGAACCCTGGCCATCGACCTGTCAGCGACCGGCCTCACTCCGGGCGAACCGCACGCCATGCACATCCACGGCGACACGCAGGCTCGCAACGAGTGCCCGGGTATCGACGCCGACGTGAACACCGGCGACCCGATCGATCCCGCGTCCTTCATCGCGGGCATGCCTGACGGGCTCATCTCGCTCG
>JBDSNZ010000286.1:0-2936 GCA_039915055.1 Ornithinibacter sp. | reverse complement strand
CGCCCCGACCTGGTCATCCTCGACGGCAACCACGACTGGCTCACCGCCCCCGAGGACGTCGGGCTGTTCGCCTTTGCCGACGACCACGACGTGCCCGCGCCGCCCGTCACGACGATGGTCAAGGCAGACCTGCGGTGCTCCTCCGTGGCTGCGGCCAGCGTGCTGGCCAAGGTGTGCCGCGACACCCTGATGGTGGGGCTGGGCGCCGTCCACCCGGCATACGGCTGGGTGGAGAACAAGGGGTATGCCGCACCCGATCACCTCGACGCGTTGCGTCGGCACGGCCCGACCCGCTGGCACCGCACCTCGTGGCGCCTGCCCGGCTCGATGGACGATGATGGCGGCGTGACCAGAACCGTTTCCGCGACCGCGGCGCAGTCCTCAGCTGCGGAAGCCGTCAACGCCGACCCGACGCGAGGGGGAGAGGCATGAGCTCGGAGGACCTCGAGAAGTACGAGAGCGAGGCGGAGCTCGCGCTCTACCGCGAGTATCGCGACGTGGTGGGGTTGTTCAGCCACGTCGTGGAGACCGAGCGACGGTTCTACCTGTGCAACACGGTGGACGTGAAGGTCCGCAACGACGGGGGTGAGGTGTTCTTCGACGTGACCATGCACGACGCGTGGGTGTGGGACATCTACCGGCCGGCCCGGTTCGCGAAGACGGTGCGTGTGGTGACCTTCAAGGACGTCAACGTCGAGGAGCTCGCCAAGAGTGAGCTGGAGCTGCCCAAGGGCGAGTTCTGACTCCCTGAGCCCGGGGGTGGGCGCGGTGGCCGACGCGCTCGCGGTGTCCGCGACCTCCGCGGCGCTCGCCAGGAAGGTCCCCGGCCGTGGCCTGTCGAGTCGGTTGGTTCGTCCACAGGCGCCGTGCGACGTGGGTGTCGTCCACAGGTCCGAGGGGCGGGTCTGGCGCACCTCTGGATGTGGCGTGAGGCTCGGTGCATGCAGACTCCCCGACCAGCCCAGCACGCGCCGACGCCGAAGCCACCCGCTGACGCGCGGGTGCCCGCCGAGCCCGCATCCGCTCGGTTGGGCCGCTGGGGCGAGGACCTTGCGGCCCGCTACCTGCGCGACCGCGGGCTGGAGGTGCTCCAGCGCAACTGGCGGTGCGAATACGGCGAGGTCGACATCGTGGCGCGCGACGGGGACTGCCTGGTGATCTGCGAGGTGAAGACCCGCCGCACCGCCGCATTCGGAGAACCCGTGGAGGCGGTGCGGTGGGACAAAGCCCTGCGCCTGCGCCGGCTCTCGAGCGCCTACCTCGCGGCGCACCGGCCGGGGACCGCCCAGGTCCGCATCGACGTCGTCGGGGTGCTCGCCACACCGGGGCATCCGGTCCAGGTCCGCCACGTCGTGGGACTGGGCTCGTGACCCTGGGGCTGGGGCGCACCCTCACGGTCGCGCTCACGGGGCTCGACGGCGCACTCGTCGACGTGGAGGCGCACATCGGGCAGGGCCTGCCCGCCTTCGCGATCGGGGGGTTGCCTGACAAGGCCTGCGCGCAGGCGCCCGACCGCATCCGACCTGCCGCCGCAACCTCCGGGGTGCCCGTGCCCGCCCAACGGGTCACCGTCAACCTCTCACCGGCGTCACTGCCCAAGCACGGGTCCGGCTTCGACCTGCCGATCGCCGTGGCCGTGCTCGCCGCAGCCGGTCATGTGCCGCGCGAGGTCGTCCGCGGCGTGGTGCACCTGGGGGAGCTCGCGCTCGACGGCACGATCCGGGGCGTGCGCGGGGTGCTCCCAGCCGTGCTCGAGGCGGCGCGGTGCGGGGTCCGGCACGTCGTGGTGCCGATGGAGAACGTCGCGGAGGCCCAGCTGGTCGACGCGGTCACCGTGCACGGTGCCGCCACCCTCGCCGACGTGGTCCGGTGGTTCGTCGCCGCCGGCGAGGGTGTTCCGCTGCCGCAGACTCCTCCGGTCGTGGCCGACGGACCGGTGCCGAGCAAGGGGGTCGACCTCGCCGACGTCGTGGGGCAGCCCGAGGCGCGGATGGCCATCGAGCTCGCGGCGACGGGGGGCCACCACCTCTTCCTCAGCGGACCGCCCGGCGTCGGCAAGACGATGCTTGCCGAGCGTCTCGTCACCGTGCTGCCACCGCTCACCCGTGAGGAGGCACTCGAGACGCACGCGATCCGCTCGCTCACCGGGCAGGTTGGGGAGCGAGCGATGCTCGACCCGACCCCGCCGTTCGTGGCGCCGCACCACAGCGCATCCGTCGCGTCGGTCGTCGGGGGTGGCTCCGGTGTGGCGCTCCCCGGCGCGATCTCCAGGGCCCATCGAGGTGTGCTCTTCCTCGACGAGGCGCCTGAGTTCAAGGCCTCCGTGCTGCAGACGCTGCGCCAGCCGCTGGAGTCGGGGGAGGTCGTCATCGCCCGGGCCCGGCAGATCGTGCGCTATCCAGCTCGCTTCCTGCTGGTCCTCGCCGCGAACCCGTGCCCCTGCGGGCGCTCCTACGGCAAAGGCCTGGAGTGCACCTGCCGGCCCATGGAGATCCGCTCGTATGCCGGGCGGTTGTCCGGGCCGCTGCTGGACCGGGTGGACCTCCAGGTGCACGTCCCGCCGGTGGCCAGGTCGGCATTCGGGGAACAGGGTGGAGAACCCAGCGCGGCGGTCGCGGCCCGGGTCAGGGCCGCCCGGGAGGCGCAGGGCGTGCGCTGGGCGCCGGGAGGGTGGGGCACCAACGGCGTCGTGCCCGGACATGTGCTGCGCCGGCCCCCGTTCAGGCTTCCTCCCACCACGACGAGCGACCTCGACCGGTCCTTGGACCGGGGCCGACTGACCCTCCGGGGTTACGACAGGGTGCTTCGCGTGGCCTGGTCTGCCGCAGACCTCGAGGGTCGCGAGGTGCCCGGCCGCGACGAGGTCGGGCTCGCGCTGAGCCTGCGCCGCGGAGAGCGGGTCGCGGCATGAGCGGCGCAGGGCGCATCAGCGCGCT
>JBDSNZ010000258.1:0-6681 GCA_039915055.1 Ornithinibacter sp. | reverse complement strand
ATGTGGCGTCGACGAGCTGGGGGTCCTGATGAGCAGCTGGTTGACTCGCAACCGCACCACCGTCGTGGTCGCCGCGTTCGTGATCGTCGCGGCATATATCTTCTACTACGCCAAGAACGACATCGCGCCGTCGATGTTCGGAGCGGCGTGGGGCTATGCCATCCCCCTCGTCCTCGCGGCCCTCGTCGGCGTCATCGGTGAGCGGTCCGGCGTGGTCAACATCGGCATCGAGGGCCAGATGCTCCTCGCCGCCTTCGCCGGGTTCTTCGCCGCCGCGTTCAGCGGCTCGATGGTCGTCGGCGTCCTCGCGGGTGTCGGCACCGGGCTGCTCGCCGGCGGGTTCCTCGCCTGGACGACGGTCCGCTGGCGGATGGACCAGATCATCGCCGGGGTGGTGCTCAACATCGTGGCCACCGGTCTGACCTCGTTCTACCTCGTGTCCGGGGAGATCCTCCCGGGGGTCATTCCGAACCTCGACATCCCCGTGCTCAAGGACATCCCCCTCCTCGGAGACGTCTTCTTCAGCGGCCGCAGCTGGATCGCGACCGTCGCGATCCTCGCGGCGATCACCGTCCACATCGGGCTGTTCCACACCAGGTGGGGCCTGCGCACGAGGGCCGTCGGGGAGTACCCGTCCGCGGCGGACACCGCCGGCATCAACGTGGAACGGCTTCGCCTGCTCAACGTGACCCTCGCCGGATCGCTCGCCGGCCTGGCCGGCGTCTACCTCTCGATGGACGCGTCCTCCTCCTTCGAGCGCGGCATGACCGCCGGCCGAGGGTTCCTTGCCCTGGCCATCCTGATCATGGGTGCCTGGCGTCCGCTGCGGGCCTTCGCCATGGCGCTGTTCTTCGGCTTCATCAACGCGGTCGCATCCCAGCTGCAGCAGACAGGCGGGGTCTCGATCCCACCGCAGCTCCTCGGCACCCTGCCCTACGTCGCCACCCTCGTCGTCCTCGCCGTCGCCGCCGGGCGGGTGAGGGCGCCAGGGGCAGTGGGGCAGCCCTACGTGAAGGGAGACACCTGATGAGTGCGACCACCCCCCAGGGCCAGGACCCGGTGACCGCTCAGTCGGTGCCCACCGGTGGTTCGCCGCACCCCGAGGCGCACACGGACACCGGGCTGGAGCACCTGGCCCAGGTCGCGACGACCGAGGCGGCGCGCACCCTGCCACCAGAGCAGTCCGGCTTCGGTGCAGGGGTCGTCGGGGAGACCCTGCTCGACATCGTCGGGCTCTCCAAGAGCTTCGGCAGCGTCCACGCCAACAAGGACATCAGCATCCACGTCAAGCGTGGTGAGATCGTCGCGCTCCTCGGGGAGAACGGGGCAGGCAAGTCCACCCTCGTCAACCAGATCTTCGGCCTGATCACTCCGGACACCGGCACGGTCGGGGTCAAGGGCGACACGACACCGATCAGGGACCCCAGGGACGCCATCAGGCGTGGCATCGGGATGGTCCACCAGCACTTCCAGCTCGTCCCGGTGATGACCGTCGCCGAGAACATGATGCTCGGGCACGAGAAGACGCGTGGCGGAGCGTTCCTGGACCTGGGGTCGGCCCGGGAGATGGTGCGCACGCTCTCGGCCAAGCACCGCCTGGACGTGGATCCCGACGTCGAGATCGACGACCTCCCGGTGGGCACCCAGCAGCGGGTCGAGATCCTCAAGGCGCTCTCCCGCGAGGTCGACCTCCTCATCCTGGACGAACCCACCGCCGTGCTCACCCCGCAGGAGACCGACGAGCTGCTCGCCGTGATGCGAGAGCTCGCCAACTCGGGCACCTCCATCGTCTTCATCACCCACAAGCTGCGCGAGGTCCTCGCCGTCTCCGACCGCGTCTACGTGCTGCGCCAGGGCGCCGTGGTGGGTGAGGTGGCCACCAAGGACACCGATGCTCGCGGGCTCGCCACGATGATGGTCGGGCGCGAGGTCGTGCTCTCCATCGACAAGGCCCCCGCCACACCCGGCGAGACGGTGCTGACGATCACCGATCTGCACGTCAAGGACGACCGGGATCTCGAGTCGGTCAACGGCCTCTCCCTGAGCGTGCGCGCGGGAGAGATCGTCGGCGTCGCCGGTGTCGAGGGCAACGGCCAGCGTGAGCTCGTCGAGGCACTCGCCGGGATGCGCAAGGTCGTCTCGGGGCAGATGACCCTCGGGGACCTCGACCTCACCAAGGCCGACCCGTACGAGACCCACCACGCGGGCGTCGGCCACATCCCGGAGAACCGCGAGAAGCACGGGCTCGTCGGGGCCTACTCCATCGCGGACAACCTCGTGCTCAACGAGTTCGACCAGGCGCCCTACGCCAAGACCGGCGTGCGCCAGTTCGATGCGATCCGGGCCAACGCCGAGAAGCTGCGCGATGAGTTCGACATCCGCTCCTCGGGGGTCATGCAGAGCGCCGGCTCCCTCTCGGGCGGCAACAAGCAGAAGGTCGTCGTAGCGCGCGAGATGTCCTTCGAGCCCAAGCTCCTCATGGCCTCCCAGCCCACCCGCGGCGTGGACGTGGGGTCGATCGAGTTCATCCACCGCCGGATCGTGCAGGCCCGCGACGCCGGGGCAGCGGTGCTCCTCGTCTCGGCCGAGCTCGACGAGATCCTCTCCCTCTCCGACCGGATCGCCGTCGTGCACGGCGGCACCGTTGTCGCCGAGATGGACGCCAAGGACGCGGACCGCACCGAGATCGGTCGCCTCATGGCGGGCGACCACTGACCTCAGGCGACTTATTGCGCTCCACCCACGTTCTGGGGGCCGGAACCCGGCCCCCAGCGTGGGTGGAGCGCAATAAGTCGAGGAGGAAGGGGGAGGGGTCGGGGGCCACCAGCCGGGCTGTAAAAGCCTGAGGTCCTCCTTGGTTACCGGTTCGTAAGTTACGCAAACGTAGGTTACGCTTGCGTACGTGACTGCATCCACCGTCGAGCGATCGACCCGCCAACCCGGGTCGACCCGGCCGCGCTTGGGCGCCGAGCCGGCGCCGAGCCCCGTCCGCGCCCTGCTGGGCGGTGCCCGGCGCGTCGCCGAGGCCCTCGCCACCCCGCTGGTGCCCGGTGACTACCTCGACCTGCTCGACCCGCTCCGCGCCGGTGCCGACCTGCGCGGTCGGGTCATCGACATCCGCCGCGAAACCGCTGACGCCGTCACCGTGGTCATCCGGCCCGGCAAGGGATGGCTGGGCCACGTGCCCGGCCAGTACATCCGCATCGGCATCGACATCGACGGCGTCCGCAACTGGCGCGCCTACAGCCTGACGCACCGCGCCGACGGGTCGCCCGCAGCCGGCATCCCCGCAGGGTGCATCGCGATCACCACCAAGGCGATCCCCGACGGCAAGGTGAGCACCCACCTCGTCCGCAAGGCGACGACGGGCACGATGGTCATGCTCGACCAGGCCACCGGCGACTTCACCCTGCCCAGCCCAGCACCCGCACGGGTTCTCTTCCTCACCGCCGGCAGCGGCATCACCCCCGTCATGGGCATGCTGCGCAACCACCTCGGTGCGCTCTCCGACGTCGCCCAGGTGCACTGTGCGCCCACCGCATCCGATGTCATCTTCGCGGACGAGCTGAACCGGTATGCCGGGAGCGGTCACCTGTCGCTCACCGTCAACCTCGACGACACGCACGGCATCCTCGACCTGCAGAGCCTCGACGCGATGGTGCCCGACTGGCGCGAGCGCGAGACCTGGACGTGCGGGCCCACCGGCCTGCTCGACGCCGCCGAAGCCCACTGGGCGGCCGCGGGCATCGAGGACCGGCTGCACACCGAGCGCTTCCGCCCGACCGTGATCGAGCCTGGCGAGGGTGGCCAGGTGACGTTCCTGGGCAGCAGCATCACCGTCGACTCCGACGGCTCGACCGCCATCCTGGATGCCGGTGAGGATGCCGGTGTGCTGATGCCGAGCGGATGCCGGATGGGCATCTGCTTCGGGTGCGTCGTGACGATGCGCGAGGGCGCGATCCGCGACCTGCGCACCGGCGAGATCACCGTCGTCGAGCCCGGCGACGAGCTGCCCATCCAGACCTGCGTCAACGCCGTCGCCGGATCCTGTGACATCGAGATCTGACCCGAGCCCACGCCCGTGACGACGTGACCTATTGGTCGATCGTTCCCCGGCCGGACCGGACACTGCCCGTGCAGAAGTGACCTATTGGTCGATGGTCGACCACCCGAGAGACAAGGAAAGGACCCACACCATGACCCTCGCCCCCGAACGCCACACCATCTCCCCCACCGAGCCGCACCACGTCGGTGCGGCGCACGCCTCGAGCAAGCCGCACGGCATCAACTCCCGCCTCACGGTGACCAGCGCGGCCCCCCGCCCCCAGCGGCCGACGTTGAAGAAGTCCGGCCGGCCCAACCCCGCCGCGCACCTGAGCCCCGAGCAGATCGAGGGCATCGGCGTCGAGCTCGACGCCCTGCGCAAGGAGGTCATGGACAGCCGTGGCGCCGCAGACGCTGCCTACATCCGCAAGGTCATCACGACCCAGCGCTACATCGAGATGGGCAGCCGCGCCGTGCTCCTCTTCTCCGGTGTCAAGGTCAAGGGGTTCCGCCCCGCCTGGTGGCTCGGCACCGCCGGTCTCTCGGTCGCCAAAATCCTGGAGAACATGGAGATCGGGCACAACGTCATGCACGGCCAGTGGGACTGGATGCGTGACCCCAAGATCCACTCCACCGCGTGGGAGTGGGACAACGCCAGCCCCTCCTCGCAGTGGAAGCACAGCCACAACGAGATCCACCACACCTTCACCAACGTCATCGGGCGCGACAACGACCTCGGCTACGGCATCCTGCGGGTCGACGAGGACCAGCGCTGGAGCCCGTTCTTCCTCTTCCAGCCGATCTGGCACGTGGGCAACGCCCTGCTCTTCGAGTACTCCATCGCGGCCTACGACCTCGAGCTCGGCGGGTACCTCGCGAAGAAGAACCGGATGAGCGAGGAGGAGAAGGCGAAGTTCCGCGCCGACGCCAAGGAGGTCGGCGCCAAGATCAAGCGCCAGGCCACCCGTGACTACGTGGTGCACCCTGCCCTGTCGGCGGCCACCGGATCAGCCCGCACCACCTTCACCGCCAACGTCGTCGCCAACCTGGTGCGCAACGTGTGGACCAACACGATCATCATCTGCGGCCACTTCCCCCCCGGCATCGAGACCTTCGAGAAGACCTCGATCGAGGGCGAGACCCGCGGCGAGTGGTACCTGCGACAGATGCTCGGATCGGGCAACATCACCGGCTCCAAGGCGATGCACGTGATGAGCGGCAACCTCAGCCACCAGATCGAGCACCACCTCTTCCCCGACATGCCCAGCAACCGGTATGCCGAGATCGCTCCGCGGATCCGCGACCTGATGGAGCGCCACGACCTGGCCTACGTCACGGGGTCGCTGCCCAAGCAGGTCGCCTCGGTCTACTGGAAGGTCGTCGAGCTCTCGCTGCCCAACAAGGTGGAGGGCCAGCGCCGCCGCGACGTGGTGGCGAAGTCCCTGAAGAAGGCTTGGCGCAAGAAGTCCCTCGGCCGCTTCTGAGCGACGCCGCGCCGAACGGCATCCGGCCCTCTGCCCGCCGCTCTAACCTCTGCTAGCAGAGGTTAGAGCGCGCGCCACAGGTTCCTGCGTGTGGTTCGGGCACCAACCTCTGCTAGCAGAGGTTGGTGCGGTCAGGCCGGGAGGCTAGGTTCGGTCCGATGAGCTCCCCCCGTTTCGTCGTCGTCGGTGGCGGCCCCGCAGCTGGGGCCGCCGCGCGCCGCTTCGCGGAGGCCGGCGAGCGGGTGCTCGTTCTCACCGCGGAGCCGGCCGGCCCCTACGACCGCACCGTGCTCTCCAAGGCCGTGCTCCTCGACGAGTCGGCAGAGGTGCCGTCGGTGTGGCCACCTGGTGTGCCGTGGCGCGAGCTCATCGACGTCCGCCCGCTCACCACCGTCACTGCACTGCACCCGGATGCCGGTGAGCTGCTCACGCAGGACGGTGCCACCTGGCCGTTCGAGTCACTCGTGCTGGCGCCGGGCGCCGAGCCCCGACGACTCGTGGTCACCGGCGCCGACGGCCCCGGCATCCACCACCTGCGCGACTGCGTCGACGCCCGCGGGCTCGCCGCCGCCCTCGGCGGGGCCGAGCGCCTCGTGGTGGTGGGCGGGGGTGTCATCGGTCTCGAGGTGGCAGCGGCAGCAGCCCAGCGGGGGCTCGCCGTCACGGTGGTGGAGGCCGGCACCCGCGTGCTCGGTCGTGGCGTTCCCCGGCGCGTCGCCGAATGGATGGCCGACCTGCACACGCGTCACGGGGTGTCGATCCGGGTCGGGGTCTCACCCCAGGAGGTGCTCCGCGACGGCGCGGGCATCACCGGGGTCCACCTGTCCGACGGCAGCGTGGTCGCGGCCGACCTCGTCGCCGTAGGAATCGGCGTCAGCCCGCGCACCGGGCTCGCCGAGGCCGCCGGTCTGCTGGTCGAGGACGGCATCGTGGTCGACACGTCGATGCGCACCTCGCACCAGGCAGTCCTGGCGGCCGGCGACGCGGTGCGCATGGTGACCAGGCCCGGGGACCGCGGCATCCGGCTGGAGTCGTTCACAGCGGCGGGGCGCCAGGGCGAGGTGGCGGCTGCCGTCGCGATGGGTGGCGCGGACACCTTCGAGGACGTCCCCTGGTCCTGGTCGGACCAGTACGACGCGACGATGCAGGTGCT
>JBDSNZ010000251.1:0-7858 GCA_039915055.1 Ornithinibacter sp. | reverse complement strand
CGATGCCCCACTGCGATCCGTCGCCCAGGAGCCGGCGGAACGCCTCGATGTCCTGGGGTGTGGTGATGATCAGCACCTCGCGGATGCCGGCCATCATCAGGGTCGAGAGCGGGTAGTAGATCATCGGCTTGTCGTAGACCGGCATGAGCTGCTTGGAGATGCCGCGGGTGATGGGGTGCAGCCGGGTGCCTGAGCCGCCGGCGAGGATGATGCCCTTCATGGGCCACGACCCTAGCGGCCCGGCCGGTCGCGATCGGCCACGTAGGCTGCCCCCATGAAGGTTCTCGTCACCGGCGGCGCCGGCTTCATCGGCAGCAACTTCGTGCACCGCACCCTCGCCACCAGGCCTGAGGCGGAGGTGACCGTGCTCGACGCCCTGACCTACGCGGGTTCCACGGCATCGCTTCAGGGCGCGATGGAGCAGATCCATTTCGTCGAGGGTGACGTCGCTGACACCGCTCTGGTGGACGGGCTCGTCGCGGACTGCGACCTGGTCGTGCACTTCGCGGCCGAGTCGCACAACGACAACTCCCTGGAGGACCCGAGCCCGTTCGTGCGCACGAACCTGCTGGGCACCTACGCGCTGCTCGAGGCGGTGCGCGCCCACGACGTCCGTTACCACCACATCTCCACCGACGAGGTCTACGGTGACCTCGACCTCGAGGACCCGGAACGGTTCACCGAGAACACGCCCTACAACCCCAGCTCGCCGTACTCCGCGACCAAGGCCGGCTCGGACCTGCTCGTGCGGGCCTGGGTGCGCTCCTTCGGGGTGCGGGCGACGATCTCCAACTGCTCCAACAACTACGGTCCCCGCCAGCACGTCGAGAAGTTCATCCCGCGTCAGGTCACCAACGTCATCGACGGCGTGCGTCCCAAGCTCTACGGCGCCGGCCTCAACGTGCGCGACTGGATCCACGTCGATGACCACAACGAGGCCGTCTGGACGATCATCGAGCGGGGTGCCATCGGGGAGACCTACCTCATCGGTGCCGACGGGGAGGTCAACAACCGTGACGTCGTGCGGATGGTCCTGGAGCTGATGGGTCAGGAGCCAGACGCCTACGACCACGTCACCGACCGGGCGGGACACGACCTCCGCTACGCGATCGACGCGACCCGGCTGCGCACCGAGCTCGGCTGGGTGCCGCGCTACCCGGGCTTCCGGGAGGGGCTCGACGCGACGATCCAGTGGTATCGGGACAACGAGGCCTGGTGGCGACCCATGAAGGATGCCACCGAGGCGCGCTACGCCCGCACCCAGCAGGTCGTGGCGCCCTGATGGCGCGCTGGTTCGTGGCCGGAGCGGCAGGGATGCTGGGGCAGGACCTCGCTCGCGTTGCCGAGGAGGCCGGGCACACGATCACCCGGGCCGACCTGCCTGGCCTGGACATCCTTGATCCGGACCAGTGCGTGGAACAGGTCGGCGGGTGCGACGTCGTCGTGAACTGCGCCGCCTACACGGCGGTGGACCGGGCGGAGACCGAGGAGGCGCGCGCCTTCGCCGTCAACGCGATCGGCGCCGCCAACCTCGCGCGAGCAGCTCATGCGACGGGCGCAGCGATGGTGCAGCTGTCGACCGACTACGTCGTCGCCGGGCGCGGCACCGAGCCGTATGCCGCCGACGCTCCGGTGGCTCCCACGTCGGCGTACGGGCGCACGAAGGCGGCGGGGGAGTGGGCCGTCCGGTCCGAGTGCCCGCGCTCGTGGGTCGTGCGGACCGCCTGGCTGTACGGCGCGTCGGGCGGCAACTTCCCCGCTACCGTGCGGCGCCTCGCCGGTGAGCGAGAACGGTTGACCATCGTTGCGGACCAGGTGGGGCAGCCGACGTGGACCGTGGACCTGGCCCGCGGCATCCTGCGGATCGTCGATGCCGGAGCGCCGTTCGGCACCTGGCACGCCACGGGCGGCGGCCAGTGCTCGTGGTTCGACCTCGCGCAGGCGGTCTTCGAGGAGCTCGGACTCGACCCCGCCCGGGTCAGCCCGATCACCACCGAGGAGTTCCCGCTGCCTGCTCCCAGACCGGCATACAGCGTCCTGTCCCACGAGATGTGGGCCGCCAACGGGTTGGAGCCGCTGCCGCACTGGCGCGATGCGTTGGGGCGTGCGGCAGCCACGGTGCTCACGCACTGAGCGCATGCTGCGAGGTGCCTGAGGTGGGCCGGCCACCGGCTCGTGGGTAGGGTCGAGCACATGCTCGCCGTCACCGCCGTCAGCCAGTCCGCCACCGATCCCCTCAGCGGGCTGGAGGTGGGGGAGCGCCCCGAGCCGGTGGCGCCCGAGGGCTGGACGACCGTGCGCCTTCGCGCCGCGGCGCTGAACCACCACGACGTCTGGTCGCTGCGCGGGGTGGGACTTCCGGCCGACAGGTTGCCGATGGTGCTCGGTTGCGACGGGGCCGGGGTCGACGCCGATGGTAACGAGGTGGTCGTGCACGCGGTGATCGCCTCTCCCGGCTGGGCCGGGGACGAGACGCTCGACCCGCGCCGCAGCCTGCTCTCCGAGGTGCACGACGGCACCCTCGCCGAGGTTGTGGTGGTGCCCCGCCACAACCTGGTCCCCAAGCCCGCGGCGCTCTCCTGGGAACACGCGGCGTGCCTCCCCACCGCGTGGCTCACGGCATACCGGATGCTGTTCACCCAGGCCGGCGTGCAGCCCGGCGGCACGGTGCTGGTCCAGGGTGCAGCCGGAGGCGTCGCGACGGCACTGGTTCAGCTGGGCTCTGCGGCGGGCCTGCGGATGTGGGTCACCAGTCGGGACGCGGCGAAGGGGGAACGCGCGGTGCAGCTCGGGGCAGAGCGCGCGTTCGAGAGCGGTGCCAGGCTGCCGGAACGGGTGGACGCCGTGATGGAGACGGTCGGCGCCGCCACCTGGTCGCACTCGGTCAACAGCCTCCGACCGGGCGGTGCGATCGTCATCTCGGGAGCCACCTCTGGCGACGCGCCGGCCAAGGCCGAGCTCACCAAGATCTTCTTCAAGCAGCTGCGGGTCCTCGGTTCGACGATGGGCACCCGCGAGGAGCTCGAGCGGCTCACCCGCTTCGTCCTCGACCGGGGTATCGACCCGCTCATGGACTCGGTGCGCCCGCTGGCAGACGCCCGCGAAGGGTTCGAGGCGATGGTGTCCGGAGACGTGGCCGGCAAGGTCGTCTTCACCATCGGGTGAGGCCGTTCCTCACGCCAGCTGGAGCCACTCGTTCCAGCCGTTGTGCAGCACCAGCCAGGCGATCAGGCCGTAGCCTGCCTGGCCCGGGTGGTGGGGCACCGAACTGGCCGCGAGGTCGGTGCGCCACTGATCGTGCGCCGCCAGTGGCGCGTAGCAGTCGACGAAGGGCACCCCTCGCCGTGAGCAGACGTCGGCCTGGGCGTCGACGAGCACCTCGAGGCGCTCATTGACCTCGGCATCAGCGGTGGGGGGTGGGCTCACCACGAAGGTGCCCACCCCGGAGGTGGCCGCGTCGTCGAGGAGGTTGGCGAGGTTGAGCCGGTGCCGCGCGAGGGTGATACCGCTACGCACGTCCGCGGTGCCCACGGAGATGACGACGCGCCGCTCGGTGCGCCCGACCCACCTGCTGGGCACCTCGCTCTCCCACCGGTGCAGCAGGTCTGCGGACGTGTTCCCCCGAACGCCGAGGTTGTAGGCGGTGACCTGGAGGTCCGGGTGCTGGGTGCGTCCGACGACGCGGGTCACCCACCCCTGTCCCTTGGGGTCGCCCACACCGGCCACGAGGGACGCGCCGAGGAACACCAACGCGAGATCGCGCGGGCCTTCGGGCACGACCTGCGCGTCGACACTGGGTCGGAACTCGATCGAGGGAGTGCCCTCGAGGTCCTGCTCGTCAACCATCTGCTCGCTCATTCGTCGTCGTCGTCGAGCCTGGCCAGCCAGGTGGCCAGGCGCTCGACCGGCACCTCGAAGTCCGGGTGGAGGTCCACGAAGGTCCTCAGCTGGTCGGCGAGCCAGTCGAAGGTGACCTCCTCGTCACCTCGACGGGCCTGCAGCTCTTCGATACCGCGGTCCGTGAAGTACACGGGCGCAACGTTACCGGTGTGACCCGCTCATCGGTCGAAGGCGCGGGCAATGAGGTCGGCCTGCTCTGCCTGGTGCTTCTTCGTCGACCCGCTCGCCGGTGAGGCGGAGGGCTTGCGGGAGACGACCCGGATCGAGCGGTGCTCGCCGTGAGCCTCCAGCGCCTCGGGAAGGTTGAGCGCCAGGAAGGGCCACCCGCCCATGTTGCGTGGCTCGTCCTGCACGATCACGAGCTCGGCATCGGGGTAGTCGGACAGCGCCGAGGCGAGGTCGGCGGCCGGCAGCGGGTAGTACTGCTCCAGGCGAAGAATGGCCGTTGCGGTGTCGCCGCGTTCGGTGCGCTCGGCCTCGAGGTCGTAGACGACCTTGCCGGCCGCCATGAGCACCCGCGTGACCTTCCCCGAGGTCGCGTTCGGGCGGTCCGGGAGCACGGGGCGGAACGTGCCGGTCGTGAAGTCCTCCGGCGCGCTGCTCGCCGCCTTCAGGCGCAGCATCGACTTCGGGGTGAACACGATGAGCGGACGCCTCGGCCTGGCGTAGGCCTGCCGACGCAGGAGATGGAAGTAGGACGCCGGGGTCGAGGGGTAGGCGACGGTCATGTTGCCCTCGGCACACATCGTGAGGAAACGCTCGATCCGGCCCGAGGAGTGGTCCGGCCCCTGGCCCTCGAAGCCATGGGGAAGGAGGAGAACGACCGAGGAGCGCTGCCCCCACTTCTGTTCCGAGCTGGAGATGAACTCGTCGATGATCGTCTGGGCGCCGTTGAAGAAGTCACCGAACTGGGCCTCCCACAGAACGAGCGCGTCCGGACGCTCCACGGAGTACCCGTATTCGAATCCCATGGCGGCGAACTCGGACAACAGGCTGTCGTAGACCCAGAACTTGGCCTGCCCCTCACCGAGGTAGAGCAGCGGAGTCCACTCGGCTGCGGTCTCCTTGTCGATGAGCACGGCGTGGCGGCTGACGAAGGTGCCGCGCCGGCTGTCCTGACCGGCGAGGCGGACGGGCGTGCCCTCGATGAGCAGGGAGCCGAAGGCCAGGAGCTCGGCGGTGCCCCAGTCGATGCCCCCCTCGCGAACGCTCTTGGAACGCTTCTCGAGCATCTGGGCGAGCTTGGGATGGACCGTGAAGCCCTTGGGCGGGCTGATGAAGGACGTGCCGATGCGCTCCATGACCTCCGTCGAGACGGCGGTGTCGCTGGCTGAGTGGGTCGTCGCGTCGGCGTCGCTCTTCTGCGCGCTCGGTGGCTCCAACCCGTTGTGTCCCTCGACGTCGGTGCCGGAGAAGGTGGTGTCCGATCCCGAGTCTGCCGACTTCAGCGCCTCCTTGGTCTCCACGAACACCCGCTCGAGCTGCTGCTGGTAGTCGCGCAGGGCCGCTTCGGCGTCCTCGACCGTGATGTCACCACGCCCGATGAGGGACTCGGTGTAGAGCTTTCGCACGCTGCGCTTGGCCTCGATGAGGTTGTACATCAGCGGCTGTGTCATCGACGGGTCGTCACCCTCGTTGTGCCCGCGACGGCGGTAGGAGACCATGTCGATCACGACGTCCTTGTGGAACTCCTTGCGGAAGTCGTAGGCGATCTCGGCGATCCGCACACACGCCTCGGGGTCGTCGCCGTTGACGTGGAAGATCGGGGCCTGGATCATCCGCGCGACGTCGGTGGAGTAGGTCGAGGAGCGCGAGGAGCTCGGGGAGGTCGTGAATCCGACCTGGTTGTTGATCACCACGTGCACCGTGCCACCGGTGCGGTAGCCCCGGAGCTGGCTGAGGTTGAGCGTCTCGGCGACCACACCCTGGCCTGCGAAGGCCGCGTCGCCGTGCATGAGCACGGGGAGCACGGTGAAGTCCTCGCCGGCGAGGTTCACCCGGTCCTGCTTGGCCCGCACGATGCCCTCGAGGACGGGGTTGACCGCCTCGAGGTGGGAGGGGTTCGCGGCGAGGTAGACCTTGGTCGTGGCGCCGGACTCCGCGGTGAACTCACCCTCGGTACCGAGGTGGTACTTCACGTCGCCGGAGCCCTGGACCGACTTGGGGTCCTGCTTGCCCTCGAACTCCCGGAAGATCTGGCCGTAGGACTTGCCGGCGATGTTGGCGAGGACGTTGAGCCGGCCACGGTGCGGCATCCCGATGCAGACCTCGTCGAGCTCGTCCTCCGCGGCGCGGGAGAGCACCCGGTCCAGCAGGGCGATGACGGACTCCCCGCCCTCGAGGGAGAAGCGCTTCTGACCGACGAACTTGGTCTGGAGGAAGGTCTCGAACGCCTCCGCGGCGTTGAGCCGGCGCAGGATCCGCAGCTGCTCATCGCGCGTCGTCTTCGCGTAGCCGACCTCGATCCGGGCCTGGAGCCACTCGCGCTGCTCGGGGTCCTGGATGTGCATGTACTCCACGCCCACGGTGCGGCAGTACGAGTCGCGCAGCACACCGAGGATCTTGCGCAGCTTCAGGAAGGGCTCGCCGCCGAACCCGCCGGTGGCGAAGAAGCGGTCGAGGTCCCACAGGGTCAGCCCGTGCCGGGTGATGTCGAGGTCGGGGTGGCGGCGCTGCTTGTACTCCAGCGGATCCGTGTCGGCCATGAGGTGGCCCCGGACCCGGTAGGCGTGGATCAGCTCCTGCACGCGGGACACCTTGTTGATGTCGTCGTCGTGGGTGGCGGAGATGTCCTGGACCCAGCGCACGGGCTCGTAGGGGATGCGCAGGCTCTCGAAGATCTCGTCGTAGAAGCCGTTCTCGCCGAGGAGGAGGCCGTTGACGATGCGCAGGAAGTCCCCGGACTGAGCGCCCTGGATGATGCGGTGGTCGTAGGTGCTGGTGAGGGTGAGGATCTTGCTGACGGCGTTGCGGTCGATCGTCTCGGAACTGGCGCCCTGCCACTCGGCCGGGTAGGCCATGGCCCCGACGCCGATGATCGTGCCCTGACCAGCCATCAGCCGGGGCACGGAGTGGACGGTCCCGATGGTGCCGGGGTTGGTCAGCGAGATCGTCGTGCCCCGGAAGTCCTCGACCGTGAGCTTTCCGGCCCGGGCCTTCTTGACCATCTCCTCGTAGGCGGTCCAGAAGTGGGCGAAGTCCATCGCCTCGGCGGCCTTGATGCTCGGGACGACGAGCTGGCGGGTGCCGTCGGGCTTGGCGAGGTCGATGGCGAGACCGAGGTTGACGTGCGCCGGCGTGTGCAGCACCGGCTTGCCCTTCTCGTCGTGTCCGAAGCCGTTGTTCATGGCGGGCATCTCGGCCAGTGCCTTGACGAGCGCGTAGCCGATGATGTGGGTGAAGCTCACCTTGCCGCCGCGACTTCGTGCGAGGTTGCTGTTGATGACGATGCGGTTGTCGACGAGCAGCTTGGCCGGGACCGCGCGCACCGAGGTGGCAGTCGGGACCTCGAGAGAGGCCTCCATGTTGGTCACGACCCGGGCGCTTGCTCCGCGGATCGGTGAGCTGCCGCCCTCGGTGGTGGCTGCGGTGGCCCGGGGGGTCCCTGCCTCACGGGGTGTGGGGGTGGAGGAGCGGGGCTCCGCTGCGGCCTCGCTCCCCGACTGGCCGGCCGCGGCGGCATCCGCCTCCACGGCCTTGCGGCTCGTGGGTGCCGGCGGGGGCTGGGTGGGCGCCGGTGCTGCAGGGGCCGTGCCGCTCCCGTTGGCGCTCGCAGGGTCAGCCGTGGGGGTGCGGGATGTGGCGCCGGAAGACAGGCCGTGGGCGGCCTCTCCGGGCTCGTAGTCCTTGAAGAAGTCCCACCACGCCTTGTCGACGCTGTTCTTGTCCTTGGTGTATTGCTCGTACAGCTCATCGACCAGCCACTCATTCGGTCCGAAGGAGGTCAGGGGGTCGCTGG
>JBDSNZ010000236.1:0-3516 GCA_039915055.1 Ornithinibacter sp. | reverse complement strand
CACCGGCCGCGTGGGCGAGAGCGCACCACGTGCAGCACTGGGCCGACGGCGGCCTGTCCGACCTCGACAACGCAGCCCTGCTCTGCCAACGCCACCACACCCTCGTCCACACGCGACGACTCATCGCCCACGTCCGCGCGAAACCGGACCACCTCGGCCGACACGTCGTCTGGGACCTCACCCAGGGAAGCTACGACCGACACCTGGAACGACAACGAGCAGAACGCGCCGCGAACGACCCACCACCACTCACCCCCGAGCGGCTCGCCGAGCTCGTCGCGATCGCCTCCCGGAAGATCAGCGAGGAACACCCGGAAACCGCAGCCGCGGAACGCGAGTGGGCGCCGCACCAGCTTCGCGAACACGACGATCTCGGGTTCGAAGAGGCATGGCACGACGAGGCGTTCACTCCAGAGATCCTCGAGGAGCACGAGCGCGCCACCCGGCTCCACCTCGCCAGCTGACGAACAGGTGCAGCTGGGCCCTGCGCCCGGCCGGGTGGGGTCAACCGGGTGGGCCGACGTGGTCGGCTACGGCAGGCCCGCGGCCGAGTCGTCGTAGTACTGACGGTTGCGCAGCCCCGCCGCGGCCGCCTCGTCGAGACACACGACGGTGTCGGAGTGCCACTGCAGCACCGATGCCGGGACCGAGGCGGTGAGCGGGCCCTCGAGAGCAGCCGCGACGGCATCCGCCTTGGCGTCACCGGTGGCGACGAGCACGAGCCGCCGGGCATCGAGGATCGTCCCCAGTCCTTGGGTCACGCAGTGGGTCGGCACGTCGTCGAGGTCTCGGAAGAACCGTGCGTTGTCCCGGCGAGTGCGCTCAGAGAGTCGTTTGACCCGCGTGCGCGACGTCAGCGCGGACCCGGGCTCGTTGAAGCCGAGGTGCCCGTTGGCGCCGATGCCCAACACCTGCACGTCGACACCGCCGAGCTCCCGGATGTGGTCCTCATAGGCGCGAGCAGCCGCCGTGAGAGCGTCGAGGTCGGGGCCGGAGCCGTCGGGCACCGAGAGGTTCTCCGGCCGCAGTCCGATGACGGCGCACACGTCACGCAACAACACCTGGCGGTAACCCTCGGGGTGGCCGGGCGGAAGGCCGACGTACTCGTCGAGCGCAACGCCGTGCACGGTGGAGAACCCCGGGCCCTCTGGCGCGACGGCGCGAGCGAGCTCGCGGTAGAGGCCGACGGGTGAGGACCCTGTCGCAAGCCCGAGCACCGGGTCACGGGAGGGGTCACGGAACAGCACGTCTTGCACGGCGGTGGCGGCACACCGTGCCGCCTCCTCCGCTGTCGGACTGACCAGGATCTGCATCAGGGACTCACCACGCCCGTGACCCTATCGGTGCGTTCGACCCCCAGCAGCGCCACCAGGGCTCGGGCCACCGCAGGCGATCCGCCGTAGGTCTCGACATCGGCCCCGCCACGGGGCCAACCGCACTCGATCAGCACAGCGTGGTGCCCCCTACCGCGCAGGTCCGCGAGCACCTGGTGGGCGGGGTGGTCGGGGGACAGGGAGCGCGCGGCGACGGCCACCTTCGCACCCGGGGGGACCGAGAGCGCCTCCAGGCCGACGCCGACCGATCTCGGGCCCCACCCCACAGCCCCCACCGCAAGGTTGCTCCCGCTCTCGACCTGGACGACCGCGGATGGCGCCGGGTCCTGGCGCCAGCGCGTGAACCTGTGTGAGGTGGTGAACGTCGCGGCGACCTGCTCGTCCGTGAGCGTGCCCTCGTGAGCCGCGACGTTCGACCGTGACCCGAGGTGGTCGGTGCTGCGCGCCGCCAGGGCCCGCACCCGATCCGCCGCCTCGGACACCCGTTCCGCAGGAAGCCGACCGGACGCGACGGCTCCGAGCACGGCTGCATGCACCGCGGCATACTCCTCCGGCTCCGTCTGGGACCCGAGGCAGAGCAGGTCCACGCCAGCGAGAAGCGCGAGCACGGCCGCCTCCGGCATGCCGGTCACGGCGCTGGCCCCCGCCATGTCGAGGGCATCGCTGACGATGACACCGCTGAACCCGAGGTCGCCGCGCAGCACGCCGAGGACGGTGGGGGAGAACGTGGCCGGACGATCTGGGTCGAGGGCATCGACGACGATGTGCGAGGTCATCACGCAGGCGACACCGGCATCGACGGCGGCTCGGAACGGGGCGAGCTCACGCTGGTGCAGCACCGCCCGGGACACGGTGATCCGTGGCAAGCCGTGGTGGGAGTCGACCGAGGTGTCGCCGTGCCCGGGAAAGTGCTTCGCGCAGGCCGCGACTCCGATCTCCTGAAGGCCCCTGACCCATGCTGCGGAGTGCCGGTTCACGAGGGTGGCCGTGGGCCCGAAGCTGCGCACCCCGATCACCGGGTTCTCGGGCGAGGAGTTGACGTCGACGACCGGAGCGAGGTTCAGCCCGATGCCGAGCGCCGCGAGCTCGGCGCCGATCTGGGCAGCCGCAGCTGCCGTCGTGCCCAAGGCGTCGATCCGTCCGAGCACGGCGTTGCCCACCGAGGGCGATCCCGCCGGGTAGTGCAGCCGCGTCACGTCGCCCCCCTCCTCGTCGACGGCGAGGAGCACGCCGGGGAGCCGCTCGAGCAGCTCGCGGCACGCCGGGACCAGGCCCGCCGAGCCGGAGACGTTGGCGCCGTAGAGGCAGACCGAGACCAGGCCCTCGGCGTGGGCCGTGGCCAACCAGCCGGGGACCGTCGTGCCTGAGAACCCCGGCTGCAGGGTCGCCGAGACGTCGGCGTGCAGGGAGGCCCCCTTCTCCGTCGGTGGCGCCATCTCAGTCGGTCGCCCCATCCACGCCCTCGCCACGGCTGTCGCGGACGAACGCGGCGATGACGGCCCCGAGCTCGGCCCCGGCATCCTCCTGGAGGAAGTGACCTGCTCCCGCGAGGACCGGGTGCTCCAGCCCGCGCGCTCCCGGGATGGATCGCTGCAGCACCGGGCCTATCGGGCCGGTGATCGGGTCGGAGTCGGAGAACGCCGCGAGGAAGGGCCGGTCCCAGGACCGCAGCCGCTCCCACGCGGCACGGTTTGCCCCCGTGGCCGGGTCCTGGGGGGTCGTCGGGACCAGTGTGGGCATCGCGCGCGGTCCCGCGAGCATGGCAGGGTCGGGGAAGGGGGCGTCGTATGCCGCTGCGGCACCCGGGCGCAGCGGTCGTCGGCAGCCGGCGGCCACGAGCCGGCCGATGTCGAGCGTGGGGGCACTCTCCACGGCCCGACGGAACTGCCACCACTGCGGCGGCATGTCGTGGTCCCCGGTCGGGAGTCCGGTGTTGGCCGCGACGACCCGGGTGAACCGGTCGGGCTGCTCCGCCACGAGACGCAGGCCGATCAGCCCACCCCAGTCCTGCCCCACGAGGGTGACGTCACGCAGGTCGAGCTCCTCGAGGACCAAGGCCCGCACCCAGGCGACGTGACGCTCGTAGGTGTGGTCGCTTGCGGCCGCCGGTTTGTCCGAGCGGCCGAACCCGACGAGGTCGACTGCGATCGCCCGCAACCCGGCATCCGCCAGCACGGCCATG
>JBDSNZ010000158.1:0-17946 GCA_039915055.1 Ornithinibacter sp. | reverse complement strand
ACGGGCGGGTTCCACACCGAGTACGGTTCGATGCGCTTCGCGATGTTCTTCCTCGGCGAGTACATCAACATGTTCACGGTCGCGGCGCTGGCCACGACGATGTTCCTCGGCGGCCCCTCGGCGCCTCCCGGCTTCGCCGCCCTCGGTCTCGACGGCGGGTGGTGGGGCCTGCTCTGGTTCACCGTCAAGCTCTGGACGTTCATGTTCTTCTTCGTTTGGCTCCGCGGGTCCCTCCCGCGCGTGCGCTACGACCAGTTCATGCGCTTCGGGTGGAAGTTCCTCATCCCGTCCACCCTCGCCTGGGTCGTCGTCGTCGCGTTCTTCCGCGCCGGCCAGAACGGCTGGCTCGGTGGGAGCATCGACTTCGCCGGCCGGCGCTTCCCGGTGATCTCGCTGATGCTCGTCGGTGTCATCGCCGTCCTCGCCCTCGTGGGAGGGTGGTTGTGGGACAGCCGTGCGGAGGCCAAGGAGGCCTTGGCCCACCCGGAGGTCCCGCAGGAGATCGACCCGTATGCCGGGGGACACCCGGTGCCACCCATGCCGGGACAGCGCCTTCGCGAGCCCTCGCTCGCCGCCCGTGCGCTGACATCTGGCGGGGAACCCAGCGACACCAAGGAGAGCACTCGTGGCTGACGAGCAGAAGAAGTCCAGCTTCTTCTCCGACATGTTCGCCCCCGTTGCCGGTTTCGGGGTGACCTTCTCGACCATGTTCCGCAAGGTCGCGACCGCCGAGTACCCCGAGGAGCGGCGCCCCACCCAGCCCCGCTTCCACGGCCGCCACCAGCTCAACCGGCATCCGGACGGTCTCGAGAAGTGCATCGGCTGCGAGCTGTGTGCCTGGGCGTGCCCTGCGGACGCGATCATGGTCGAGGGCGCCGACAACGACGACTCCGAGGGCGGCACAGGGCGGTTCAGCCCCGGCGAGCGCTACGGCCGGATCTATCAGATCAACTACCTCCGCTGCATCTTCTGCGCGATGTGCATCGAGGCCTGCCCGACCCGGGCGCTGACCATGACGAACTTCTACGAGCTCGCCGACAACAACCGGGCCGACCTCATCTACACCAAGGACCAGCTGCTCGCGCCGCTGTCCCAGGGCATGGTGCAACCGCCGTTCCCGATGGTGGAGGGATTGGAGGAGCGGGACTACTACCTGGGCAAGGTCAGCGCATCCACCCCGCCCCAGAAGGAGTACGTCGAGCAGCACACCTCGCGCGAGGACGACGCGGAGGTGACCTCGTGACCAGCACCGGCGAGGCCGTGATGTTCTGGATCCTCGGGCCGCTGGCCGTGGTCGGCTCGCTCGGGCTCGTCTTCGCCCGCAAAGCCGTTCACGCCGCCCTGGGGATGGCCCTGACGATGATCATCCTGGGCGTGTTCTACATCGCGCAGGATGCCGACTTCCTCGGCGTCATCCAGATCTTCGTCTACACCGGTGCGGTGATGATGATCTTCCTGTTCGTCGTGATGCTGGTCGGGATCGACTCCTCCGACAGCCTCGTCGAGACGCTCAAGGGGCAGCGGGCCGCAACGGCGGTGCTGACCCTGGGCCTGGGAGCCCTCCTCATCGGCGCCATCGGCAGGGTGACGCTCGCCGAGACCGTCGGGGTGGCCGCGATCAACGAGCAGACCGGGAACGTCTCCGGCATGGCCCAGCTCATCTTCGGGCGCTATGTCTGGGTCTTCGAGATGACCAGCGCCCTGCTCATCACCGCGGCGGTGGGCGCGATGGTGCTCGCCCACCGCGAGCGGCTCGGCAAGGGTCCGGACCAGCGCGAGTGGAGCAAGCGTCGGTTCCGCTCCGGGGAGAACCTGGCCGGACTGCCGGCACCAGGTGTCTACGCCCGGCACAACGCGGTCGACACCCCGGCGCTGCTCCCCGACGGCAGCCCCTCGCAGCTGTCGGTCTCGCGCGTGCTCAGTGCGCGTGACCAGAACCGCTCACCGGTGGCGTTCACCGAGGCCGAGCGGGAGATCGAACGCGAGATGCGCGATGGGAGCGAGCGATGAACCCGATCAACTACGTCTACCTCGCGACGATCCTCTTCGTGATCGGTGGCGCAGTGGTCCTGACCCGCCGCAACGCGATCATCGTGTTCATGGGGGTCGAGCTGATGCTCAACGCAGCCAACCTCGTCTTCGTCACCTTCGCCCGAATCCACGGCAACCTCGACGGTCAGGTCATCGCCCTGTTCGTCATGGTCGTCGCGGCGGCCGAGGTGGTCGTCGGCCTGGCGATCATCATGGCGATCTTCCGTGCACGACGCTCGGCTTCGGTCGACGACGCGAACCTGCTGAAGCTGTAAGGAGCACCAGTGACCTCACTCATCACCGAGGGCGGGCTGACCGCAGCCGAGGCGAGCGGAGCATCCGCCTACGCCTGGCTGCTCATCGCCCTGCCCCTGGTCGGTGCTGCCACCCTGCTCCTGGGTGGCCGTCGCACCAACGGGTTCGGCCCCCTCTCCGCGACCCTGATGTCCTGGGCGAGCTTCGTGGTCGGTCTGGTGGTGCTGCTCCAGCTCACCGGGCTGGGCGCCCAGGACCGGGCCCAGCACATCGCCTTGTGGAACTGGGTCCCCGCCGGGTCCTTCCAGCTCGGCGTGGGCCTGCTCGTCGACCCGCTGTCGATGAGCTTCGTCATGCTCGTCACCTTCGTCGGGTCCCTCATCCACGTGTACTCCCTCGGATACATGCAGGACGACCCCGACAAGCGGCGCTTCTTCGCCTACCTCAACCTCTTCGTCGCCTCGATGCTGCTCCTGGTCCTGGCCGACTCCTACCTCCTGCTCTTCGTCGGCTGGGAGGGTGTCGGTCTCGCGTCCTACCTGCTCATCGGGTTCTGGAACTGGAACCCCGCCTACGCGTCGGCCGCCAACAAGGCGTTCTTCGTCAACCGGGTCGGCGACCTCGGGATGCTCTTCGCAATCTTCGTGATGTTCGTGACGTTCGGGGGCACCGACTACGCGACGGTGAATGCGGGGGTCGCGAATGCCAACCAGGGCTCGCTGACCATCATCGGCCTGCTCCTGCTCTTCGGGGCCTGCGGCAAGTCCGCCCAGTTCCCGCTGCAGTCCTGGCTCGGGGACGCCATGGCCGGCCCGACACCGGTGTCGGCCCTGATCCACGCAGCGACGATGGTCACCGCCGGGGTCTACCTCGTCGTCCGCTCCGGGATCATCTACGACGCCACCCCGGACGCCCGCCTCGCGGTGGCCCTCGTCGGAGCGGTCACGCTGATCTTCGGGGCGATCGTCGGCTGCGCGAAGGACGACATCAAGAAGGCCCTCGCCGCGTCCACGATGAGCCAGATCGGCTACATGATGCTGGCGGCCGGGCTCGGGCCGGTGGGCTACGCGTTCGCGATCTTCCACCTCCTCACCCACGGCTTCTTCAAGGCGGGGATGTTCCTCGGCGCCGGATCGGTCATGCACGGCATGAACGACGAGGTCAACATGCGCCGCTTGGGCGGGCTCTCCGGGGTCATGAAGATCACCTGGGTCACCTTCGCGCTGGGATGGCTCGCCATCCTCGGGGTGCCCCCGTTCTCCGGGTTCTGGTCCAAGGACAAGATCATCGAGGCCGCCTTCGTGGGAGAGGGCTGGCAGCCCTGGGTCCTCGGCGGCGCGGCCATGATCGGTGCCGGCATCACGGCCTTCTACATGTCGAGGCTCTTCTTCATGACCTTCCACGGGGAGCGCCGTTGGGCCGATGACGCGCACCCGCACGAGTCCCCGCTCACGATGACCGTGCCGATGGTGGTGCTGGCCCTCGGCTCGGCGTTCCTCGGTCTGGCACTGGGCCCGACCGGCGTCTTCACGACGTGGCTCGCGCCGGTCGTGGGGGAGCACGGTGAGGAACACCCGGTGCTTGCGGTGCCCGTCATCACGGTGCTCACCCTCCTCCTCATCGCCGCCGGCACGGCTCTCGCGTGGGCCCGGTACTGGCGTGACAAGGTGCCCGCCGTGGCACCCAGGGGCTCGATCCTCACCCAGGCGGCGCGCGTCGACCTCTACCAGGACGCGATCAACGAGAGCCTGTTCATGCGCCCCGGCATCCACCTCACCAGGGGCCTCGTCTTCGCCGACGCCCGCGGGGTGGACGGCGCCGTCGGTGGCCTGGCCGCCGCGACCGGCGGAATCTCCTCCAGACTGCGGCGGTTGCAGACCGGTTATGCCCGCTCGTATGCCCTGACGATGCTCACCGGCGTCGTCACCATCCTCGGCGTTTTGTGGGTGATCCAGTGAACTCCCTGCCCCTGCTCACGCTGATGATTGTGGTGCCGCTCGTCGGTGCGGTCGTCGTGACTGTGCTCCCCTCGGGCTCGGCCCGGTTGGTGAAGCCGATCGCGCTGGGTACCTCCCTGGTCACGCTGGCACTGGCGATCCTCGCCTGGGCCCGCTTCGACTCCGGGGCCACCGAGCAGTTCCAGCTGGCCGAGGTGCACTCCTGGATCCCGCAGTTCGGGGTCTCCTACGCCCTCGGTGTCGATGGCATCGCGCTCTCGCTCATCGTCCTCTCCGCCATCCTCACGCCCATCTGCCTGCTGGCTGCCTGGAACGACGTGAGCGATGAGGAGGCGAGCCGGGAGAAGACCTACTTCGCCCTGATGCTCGTCCTGCTGGCCTTCATGGTCGGGGTCTTCGCGGCGACCGACGTCTTCTTGTTCTACGTCTTCTTCGAGGCGATGCTCATCCCGGTGTACTTCCTCATTGGCCTGTTCGGCGGTGCGCGCCGGCAGTACGCCGCGATGAAGTTCCTGCTCTTCTCGCTCGCGGGCGGGCTGATCATGCTCGTGGCCGTCATCGCGCTCTACGTCGCGGGCCCCGGGGGCCCCGACGGCTTCCTCGTCGAGAGCCTCACCGGCAACCTCGACGCGTCCACCGGTGCGCTGCGATGGATGTTCGTCGGGTTCTTCTTCGCGTTCGCCGTGAAGGCGCCGATGTGGCCGGTCCACACCTGGCTGCCCGACGCAGCCACCGAGGCCCGGCCCGCCACGGCGGTGCTGCTCGTCGGGGTGCTCGACAAGGTCGGCACCTACGGCATGATCCGCTTCTGCCTCCAGCTCTTCCCGGAGGCCTCGAAGTGGGCGACTCCCGTCGTCATCACGCTCGCGGTCATCTCGGTGATCTATGGGGCGCTACTCGCCATCGGCCAGACCGACATGATGCGCCTCATCGCGTTCACGTCGATCAGCCACTTCGGCCTCATAGTGCTCGGCATCTTCGCGCTCACCAGCGTCGGCGGCGCCGGCGCGACGCTCTACATGATCAACCACGGGTTCTCCACGGCCGGACTGTTCCTTCTGGCCGGCTTCCTCGTGGCCCGCCGTGGCTCCAAGCGGATCCCCGACTACGGCGGCTGGCAGCGGGTCACCCCCGTGCTCGCAGGCAGCTTCCTCGTCGTCGGACTCTCGAGCCTCGCACTGCCCGGGCTCTCCACGTTCGTCTCGGAGTTCCTCGTCCTGCAGGGTGCGTTCATGCGCTACCCGGCCGCCGCGGTGATCGCGACGCTCGGCACCGTGCTCGCCGCGCTCTACATCCTGCTCATGTACCAGCGCCTGATGACCGGCCGCACACCCTCCTTCGTCGAAGGGGAGGTCCCACGGGACCTCTCCGCTCGTGAGCGCTGGGTGGTCGCGCCGATCATCGCCTCGTTCGTCGTGCTCGGGTTCTTCCCCAAGCCGGTGCTCGACCTCGTCAACCCGGCCGTGGACCGGACGCTGCAGTTCGTGGGCGTCACCGACCCGGCCGCCACCACCGCCTCCGGGAGTGAGAAGTGATGCCGGTCGAGTTCGAGGCTGTGACCATCGACTATGCGGCGGTGTCGCCGATGCTCATCGTGATCGGTGGTGCGCTCGTGGGTGTCCTCGTCGAGGCGTTCGCGCCGCGGCGCAAGCGACACACCATCCAGGTCACGCTGACCCTGGTGACCCTCCTCCTCGCGCTGACCGCGCTGCTGGGGTGGTCGCGCACCCACACCACGGTGACCCTCGGTGGGTCGGTCGTCGTGGACGGGGTGGCCGTCTTCCTCCAGGGGTCGCTGCTGATCCTCACCGCGATGTCCGTGCTGATCATGGCCGAGCGCTTCGGTGGTGTCGGTGCCGACGCCTTCACCCCGATGGGCGCCTCGACCCCGGGATCGCCGCAGGAGGACATGGCCACCCGCGCCGGTTATGCCACCTCCGAGGTGTTCCCGCTGGCCCTCTTCGCGGTGCTGGGCATGATGGTCTTCGTCACCGCGAACGACCTCATCACCATGTTCGTGGGGCTCGAGGTGCTCTCCCTGCCGCTCTACGTCATGACGGGTCTGGCGCGCCGCCGGCGGCTGCTCTCCCAGGAGGCGGCGCTGAAGTACTTCCTCCTCGGTGCGTTCTCCAGCGCGTTCTTCCTCTTCGGCGCGGCACTGCTCTATGGCTTCGCCGGGTCCGTGGACCTGAAGGTGATCGCCCAGACGATCTCCACGACCGGCAGCGAGCTCGACGGGCTGCTGCTCCCGGGTGTGGTGCTGGTCCTCGTCGGTTTGCTCTTCAAGCTGGGCGCCGTTCCGTTCCACTCCTGGACCCCGGATGCCTACCAGGGCGCCCCGACCCCGGTCACCGGCTTCATGGCCGCGTGCACCAAGATCGCGGCGTTCGGTGCACTCCTGCGCTTCGTCTACGTCGGGGTCGGCGGGAACCGGTGGGACTGGGAGATGGGTGTCGTGGTCGTCGCGATCCTCACGATGGTGGTCGGCGCGGTGCTCACCGTGACGCAGACCGACATGAAGCGGTTGCTGGCCTACTCCTCCATCGCCCACGCGGGGTTCGTCCTCGTCGGAGTCCTGGCGTTCAGCCAGGCCGCGATCTCGGGCGTGCTGTTCTACCTCATCGTCTACGGCTTCACCACGGTCGCCGCCTTCGGGATCGTCGCGATGGTGCGTCAGGGCGGGTCCGAGGCCTCGCACCTCTCCCAGTGGGCCGGTCTGGGGCGCCGCCACCCGATCGTGGCCGGCACCTTCGCCTTCCTCCTGCTGGCCTTCGCCGGTATTCCGCTGACCTCGGGTTTCTCGGCGAAGTACGCGGTGTTCGCGCCTGCGGTCCAGAGCGGCACCGCCGGTGTGGTCATGGTGGTCATCGGTGTGCTGGCCTCGGCCGTCACGGCCTTCGTCTACGTCAAGCTCATCGTGCTGATGTACTTCACCGAGCCGGCCGGTGACGACGTGGTGGCCCTCACTCCGTCGGTCGGCGGGGCGGTCGCGATCACCCTCGGTGTCGTGGTGACCGTCCTCGCGGGCGTGCTGCCGAGCATCGGGCTGGATCTCGCTGCGTCCTCGGCCTCCTTCCTCCTGTGAGCCAGGCGTCGGTCGAGCAGGGCACCCGGGGCACCCCCGCGGTGCTCTCGCTCCCCGACGCGTCCGAGCAGCTGCGCGAGGCGTTGCAGGGCGGTCTCGACGCGGTCAACGCCCTCATCGAGCAGCGCGTGAGCAACGACGACCCGTTCATCTCGCGGGCGAGCGCACACCTCGCGGAAGCCGGCGGCAAGCGGTTCCGGCCCCTGCTCACCCTCCTCGCAGCCGAGGTCGGGGACGGCGTCAACGACAAGGTGGTCGCCGCAGCGGCAGGCGTGGAGCTGACCCACCTCGCCTCGCTCTACCACGACGACGTCATGGACGAGGCGAGCGTGCGCCGGGGGGCGATCAGCGCCAACGCGGCCTACGGCAACTCCACGGCCATCCTCGTCGGGGACCTGCTCTTCGGCACGGCATCCGACATCGTGGCCGACCTCGGCCCGCAGGCTGTCAAGATCCAGGCGCAGACCTTCGTGCGGCTGTGCTCGGGCCAGATCCGCGATGACCGTCCCTGTCCCGACGGTGTCGACCCCGTCGACTACTACCTCGGGGTGCTGGCCGACAAGACGGGCGTGCTGATAGCCACCGCGGCGCGCTACGGCGCCATGTTCGCCGGGTGCGAGGAGGCCGTCGTCGAGACGATGGCCGAGTTCGGTGAGCGGCTCGGCGTCGCCTTCCAGCTGGCCGATGACCTCATCGACATCGAGTCTCAGGCCGACGAGAGCGGCAAGACCCCGGGCACGGACCTGCGCGAGGGCAAGCGCACCCTGCCGGTGCTCCACGTGCTGGCCTCGCAGGACCCCGATGACGAGCCGCTGAAGGCACTGCTCCGCGGCGACCTGACCGACGACGCCGACCTGACCGAGGCGCTGCGCCTGCTGCGCGTGCACCCGGCCATGGCCCGGGCCCGAGAGCACACCCACCTGGTGGCGCGCCAGGCGCAGGACGTTCTCGCCGAGCTTCCCGAGAGCGACGCGAAGCGGGCGCTGCACGCGCTGGCGACCGGTGTGGTCACCCGAGCCGGATGAGCTCGACCGCCGGGGCGCAGGACGACCCGTGGGAGCAGGCGACGGTCGGGCTCCCCACCCCACTCGTCGCGGTCGACCTCGACCGCTTCGACGCCAACGCGGCGTCCTTGGTCGAGCGTGCCGGGGGGCTGCCGATCCGGGTCGCCTCCAAGTCGGTGCGCTGCCGGACCCTGCTCGAACGGGTCCTGTCCCGCCCCGGGTTCGCCGGGGTCATGGCGTATGCCGTGCCGGAGGCCGTGTGGCTCGCCGGCGCGGGGGTGCGCGACGTCTTCGTGGCCTACCCCAGCGTCGACGTCGACGCGCTGGGCGCACTTGCGGCCGACGAGGCCCTGCGGGCCGAGGTCACCGTGGCCATCGACAGCGTCGAGCACGTGCGCTGGTTGCGGGACGCCCTCGGCGAGGGGGTGACCGGGCTGCGCGTCGCGCTCGACGTCGATGCCTCGCTCCGCGTCGGGAGCCTGCACCTCGGAGTGCGACGGTCCCCGACGCGAACGCCGCAGGACGCGCTGGCCGTGGTGCGGGCGGCGCTCGGCGTGGGTCTCGACGTGCGTGGGGTGATGTTCTACGACGCGCAGGTCGCCGGCCTCCCCGACTCCGGTCCGCACATCCGGCTCCTGAAGCGCCGCTCGGTGCGCGAGCTGCGGGAACGCCGCGCCGCAGTGGTCGAGGCCGTGCGCACGGAGACCGACCTGGCCTTCGTCAACGCAGGCGGCACGGGGAGCCTGCACCTGTTCGCCGGCGACCCCGTCGTGACCGAGCTCGCGGCCGGGTCCGGTCTCTACTCACCGACGCTCTTCGACGGCTACGACGACCTCGACGGCCGGCCTTCGATGGCCTACGCCGTGCCGGTGGTGCGGCGGCCCGCTCCCGGCCACGTCACGGCATACGGCGGCGGTTACGTGGCCAGTGGCCAGCCGGGGTGGTCCCGGGTGCCGTCGCCGGTGCGGCGCGGGCTCGCGCTGGTGCGCAGCGAGGCCGCCGGTGAGGTGCAGACCCCGCTGCACGGCACGGATGCCGATCACCTCTCGATCGGGGACCGGGTGTGGATGCGCGGAGCCAAGGCGGGCGAGCTGCTCGAGCGTTTCGACACGGTGCACCTCGTGCGCGGCGGGGCCCTCGTCGACAGCGTGCCGTCGTATCGCGGTGAAGGGCGAAACTTCGGGTGAGCAGGTGGCGCAACTGGGCCGGGAACGTCGTGGCGGACCCGGTGGAGGTCCTGTCAGCTGCCGACACCGAGGAGGTGCGGGCGGCCCTGGTGATGGCTGCGCGCCGCGAGCTGACGGTGCGCATTGCCGGGGCGGGGCACTCCTTCACCCCGCTGGTCGCGACCGACGGGCTGCTGCTGCGCGTCGACGCGATGAGCGGGCTCGTTGCGGTCGACCTCGAACAGCAGCGGGTGCGGGTGCTCGCGGGCACTCCGCTGCACGTGCTGAATCCCGTGCTGCAGTCGCTCGGCCTCGCCCTTCCCAACCTCGGTGACATCGACCGGCAGAGCATCAGCGGGGCCATTGCCACCGGCACGCACGGCACCGGCACGCGGTCGCAGGGCATCGCCGCGGCAGTCGCCGGGCTCATCCTGGTGCTGGCCGACGGCTCCTCGCTGTGGTGCTCGGCGCAGGAGGAGCCCGAGGTGTTCGCGGCGGCGCGGGTGGGCCTGGGCGCGCTGGGCGTGGTGACCGAGGTCGAGCTCCAGTGCGTGCCCGCCTTCCGGTTGCACGCGAAGGAGTCCGGCCAGTCGTTCTCGGCCCTGCTCGGGCATCTCCAGGATGAGGCCGACGCCCACGACCACCTCGACGTGCACTGGTTTCCGCACACCGACCGAGCACTGGTGAAGCGGAACGACAGGGTTGCCGTGGGGGAGGGGCCGGCACCGTTGCCGCGGTGGCGTGCCCGCCTCGACGACGACCTGCTCGCCAACCGGGTCTACGAGCTGAGCAACCGCATCGCGACGCTGCGACCGGGCATCGTGCCCGGGCTCAACCGGCTCACGTCGAGGGGGCTCTCGTCGCGGGAGTTCGCCGACGACTCGTGGCGGGTCTTCTGTTCCGCGCGCGACGTGCGGTTCGTGGAGAGCGAGTACGCCGTGCCGCGCCGGTCCGTCGAGGGGGTGCTCGGTGAGCTCCGCCAGTGGATCGAGCGCACCGGCGAACCGGTGCCGTTCCCGGTGGAGGTGCGCTTCGTCGGCGCTGACGACGTGTGGCTCTCCACCGCCCACGAGCGCGACAACGCCTACGTCGCGGTGCACCAGTACCACCGGATGGAGCACCGCCGTCTGTTCGCGGCGTTCGAGGCGATCGTCGCCGAGCACGACGGTCGGCCGCACTGGGGCAAGCTGCACACCCTCGGCGCGGAGCAGCTCAGCCGGCTCTACCCCCGCTTCGAGGACTTCCGCGCGGTGCGCGACCGCGTCGACCCGGGCAGGCGGTTCACCAACGCCCACGTGCGCCACCTGCTCGGCGACTGAGGCAGCTCGCTCAGGGGCAGGGCTCCGGCGCCTCGGTCTCCCCGAGGTCACGGGCCCTGCGCGTGGCTCGCGTGGCCCGCGCGCTGCGCAGCGAGTCGACGCTGAGGAGCACGAGGGCGATCCACACGATCCCGAAGCCGATCCACAGCCGGCCGCTCACGTGTTCGCCGAGGATCGTCACGCCCACGAGCAGCTGGAGCATCGGGGTGACGAACTGGATCAGCCCCACGGTCACGAGCGGGATGCGCCGGGCCGCGGCGGCGAAGAGCAGCAGCGGCACTGCGGTGACGATGCCCGAGAGGACGAGCAGCGACGTGTGGGGCACCCCGTGGCCGGTGAACGTCGTCGCCCCCTGCGCCGAGAGCACGAGCAGCACCACCACGGCGACCGGGGCGAGCACCGTGGTCTCCGCTGCGAGGGAGTGCATCGCCTTCAGGCTCGCGCCCACCTTCTTCTTGGTCAGCCCGTAGAGCCCGAACGAGAACGCCAGCGTCAGCGAGATCCACGGCAGCACGCCACCGGCCACCGCGAGGTAGACCGACGCCACCGCGCCGGTGGCGACCGCGGCCCACTGCAGGGGGCGCAACCGCTCGCCGAGCACGATCACCCCGAGGGCGACGGTGACGATCGGGTTGAGGAAGTAGCCGAGCGCCGCCTCGTAGGTGCGCTCGGTGAGCACCGCGAGCACGTAGATCACCCAGTTCACGGCAATGAGCAGCGCCGCGATGGTGATGCCGCCGACGAGGCGCTTGCGGACGACGAACGGTCGGATCCACGAGAGGTCCCCCCGCCCGAGCAGCACCAGGGCGCAGACCACGAGGGTCCACAGGATCCGGTGGGCGAGGATCTCGAAGGCACCGGAGGGTTTGAGCGCCGCGAAGTAGAGCGGGAAGAGGCCCCAGATGCCGTACGCGAGGAACCCGTATGCCGTGCCGCGCCGCAGCTCTGCCTCGTCCTCTCCCACCGTGGTGCCCGCCGGTGGGGGCGGGGTCACTCCACGGTCCAGGTGTCACTGCCCCGAAGCAGCTCGTTGAGGTCGTCATCGGCTGCCGGCCCACCCGCGACGTCGACCGCCCCGTTGACCTGGGCGCGCACCAGGTCGTCATAGGTCGGACGGGAGACCTGGCGGAAGATGCCCATCGGCACCGTGGTCATCTCGGGGCTGTCCAGCCGCGAGAGGGCGAAGGCCGCGCTGGGGTCGGCGGCGGCGGCGTCGTGCACGACCACGTCGCGGCCGGCGGCATCCGCCTCGTCGACGAACTCCATCGACCCGGCGGCACCCCGCACGAGCACCCGGCGCTCACCCTCGGCCCCCACGGTGACGGGCTCACCGGAGCGCAGCCGCACGATCCTCGCGTCCTGCTGGCTGCGGTCCTTGAGCACCGCGAAGGCGCCGTCGTTGAAGATCGGGCAGTTCTGGTAGATCTCGACCAGGGCGGTGCCGCGGTGCTCGGTCGCGGCCCGGAGGATCGTGGTGAGCTCCGCGCGGTCGGACTCCATCACCCTGGCGACGAACGTGGCCTCGGCCCCCAGCGCCAGCGACACGGGGTTGAACGGGGTGTCGACGGATCCCATGGGGGTCGACTTGGTGACCTGCCCGACCCGGCTGGTGGGGGAGTACTGGCCCTTGGTCAACCCGTAGATCTGGTTGTTGAAGAGCAGGATCGTGAGGTTGACGTTGCGTCGCAGCGCGTGGATCAGGTGGTTGCCCCCGATCGAGAGCGCATCGCCGTCGCCGGTGACGACCCACACCGACAGGTCGGGGCGCGAGGTCGCGAGCCCGGTGGCGATGGCGGGTGCGCGCCCGTGGATCGAGTGCATCCCGTAGGTGTCGAGGTAGTACGGGAAGCGCGAGGAGCACCCGATGCCGGAGACGAAGACGATGTTCTCGCGCTTGAGCCCCAGCTCGGGCAGAAAGGACTGCACCGCGGCGAGGATGACGTAGTCGCCGCAACCGGGGCACCAGCGCACCTCCTGGTCGGAGGTGAAGTCGCGCTTGGTCTGGGGGGCGTCGTCCTGCGGGAGGCGGGGCACGTGGTTCAGCCCGCTCACCGGCATCCCCAGGTCTGTGGTGGTCACGCGAGCTCCTCCAGTGCGGTCGAGATGACGTCGGCGAGCTCCACCGTGGAGAACGGCAGGCCGCGGACCGAGGTGTGCGAGCGCACGTCGATGAGGAACCTCGCGCGCAGCAGCATGGCGAGCTGGCCGAGGTTCATCTCCGGGACGATGACGCGGTCGTAGGAGCGCAGCACCTCCCCGAGGTTGGCGGGGAAGGGGTTGAGGTGCGTGAGGTGGGCGCTGGCGACAGGGCGGCCCGAGTTGCGCACGACGCGCGTCGCGGCGGCGACCGGGCCGTAGGTCGAGCCCCAGCCCAGGACGAGCACCCGGGCGCGACCGCTCGCGTCGTCGACCTCGATGTCGGGCACCGTGATGCCGTCGATCTTGGCCTGGCGCAGGCGGGTCATCTTGTCGTGGTTGTCGGGGTCGTAGGAGATGTTGCCGGTGACGTCGGCCTTCTCGATGCCGCCGATCCGGTGCTCCAGGCCGGCGGTGCCGGGGATGGCCCACGGCCTGGCGAGGGTCCTCTCGTCGCGCAGGAACGGGTGGAAGACCGGCTCGCCCTTCGCGTCGGTGTCGTTGGGCTCGGAGGCGAACTCGACCGTGAGGTCGGGAAGGTCGGCGGCCTCCGGGACGCTCCACGGCTCGGACCCGTTGGCGAGGTAGCCGTCGGAGAGGATGAAGACCGGGGTGCGGTAGGTCGTGGCGATGCGCACGGCGTCCATGGCGGCGGTGAAGCAGTCTGCCGGCGTGCGCGGCGCGATGATCGGCACGGGAGACTCACCGTTGCGGCCGAACATCGCCTGGAGCAGGTCGGCCTGCTCGGTCTTCGTGGGCAGGCCGGTCGACGGACCACCGCGCTGGACGTCGACGATGATGAGCGGCAGCTCGAGCGAGACGGCCAGGCCGATGGTCTCCGACTTCAGCGCCACGCCGGGGCCGGAGGTCGTGGTGACGCCGATGGCGCCACCGAAGCTCGCGCCGAGAGCGATGCCGATGCCGGCGATCTCGTCCTCCGCCTGCAAGGTGGTCACGCCGTGCCGCTTGAGGGCGGCCAGCGCGTGCAGGATGTCGGATGCCGGGGTGATGGGGTAGGAGCCGAGCACCAGTGGGAGGCCCGCGCGGTGCGACGCGGCGACGAGACCAAGGGCCAGTGCCGTGTTGCCGGTGATGTTGCGGTAGGTGCCGGGGGGCATCGTGGCAGGGGCGACGACGAAGGAGGACGCGAAGTCCTCGGTGGTCTCTCCGTAGTTCCAACCCGCCCGCAGCGCAGCGATGTTCGCGGCGAGAATCTCTGGGTGGGCACCGAACTTCTTCGTGAGGAACGTCTCGGTGGCGGTGGTCGGCCGGGTGTACATCCACGAGAGCAGCCCGAGGGCGAACATGTTCTTCGCCCGCTCCTTCTCCTTGCGGGTGAGCCCGTCGAACTCGGCGAGGGCATCGACCGTGATCGAGGTGAGCCGCACGGGGTGCACGTGGAAGGAGTCGAGGGTGCCGTCGTCCAGCGGGCTCACGTCGTATCCGACCTTGGCCAGGTTGCGCTTGCTGAACTCATCGGTGTTGATGATGATCGTCGCTCCCCGGGGCACCTCTGCGAGGTTGGCCCGCAGGGCGGCGGGATTCATCGCGACCAGGACATCGGGGGCGTCACCGGGGGTCAGCACGTCGTGGTCGGCGAAGTGCAGCTGGAAGCTCGAGACCCCCGGAAGGGTCCCCTGGGGCGCGCGGATCTCGGCCGGGAAGTTGGGCAGCGTGGACAGGTCGTTGCCCATCGACGCGGTGTCGGAGGTGAAGCGGTCACCGGTGAGCTGCATGCCGTCGCCGGAGTCGCCCGCGAAACGGATGACCACGCGATCGAGGGTCTTGACGGTCTTGCTGCTCACTGTTCACCCTGGGTGTCGGCGACGGGTCGGTGCCGCGCAGCGTTGTGCCGCAGGCGCAGCACCATCAACTGTACGTCTCAGGTCGGCAAAGGTGACGTGTGCGTCCAACCACGCCACGTCGCGCTCGCCGGGCGGTGGCCGGACTACGGTCCTCCCATGACCTGCGCGCCCCACTCTCCCGCACCAGACGCGGGCAGCGCCGACCTCGTGCTCTCCGGAGGGACCGTCCTGACGATGGATGCCGTCGGGTCCCGGGCACAGGCGGTGGCCGTGCGTGGCGGCCGTGTCGTGGCGGTCGGCACCGTCTCCGAGGTGGGGGCGTTCGTCGGCCCGGCCACCGACGTGGTCGACCTCGAGGGTCGCGCACTGCTGCCCGGGCTGGTCGACCCGCACATGCACTCCTCGATGGTCCAGCTCGCCGACTGGGTGGACCTCAGCCCGATGACCTGTCCGAGTGCCGACGCCGTGTTCACGGCACTTCGCGATGCGCCGACGTCGACGACCGGCTGGGTGGTGGCCCAGCAGTTCGACCCGAGCATCACCGTCGGCCATCCGCACCTGGACCGTGCCGTGCTCGACCGGCTGGTCCCGGACAGGCCGCTGCTGGTCCTGGAGAGCAACGGGCACATCGCGTATGCCAACTCCGTCGCCCTCGAGCGCGCCGGGGTGGGGCGCGAGACCCCGGACCCACCGGCCGGCCGATACGTGCGCGACCCGGACGGTGAGCTGACCGGCCGGCTCGAGGAGTCCTCGGCCGTCCTGGCGTTCACCCCGGGGATGCCGATGGTCGCCGGCAGCGCACTCGCCGACCGGATCCGTGACCTGACGTGGCGAGCCGCCGCCGAGGGAGTGACCCTCCTGCACGACTGTGGGATCGGGTCGATCGACGGGGCGTCCGACCTGGAGGTGCTGCAGGGGGTCGTGGGGGAGGACTCCCCGGTGCGCTATCGCGGGATGCTCGTGTCCAGCGCCTACGACGTGTGGTCCGAGATGGGCCTTCGCCCGGGCTTCGGGGATGACCTGTTCCGCGTCGACGGCATCAAGGCGTGGTCCGACGGCTCGAACCAGGCCGGCACCGGCTTCCAACGAGAGCCCTACCTCGGGAGCGACTCCCGCGGATCCTTGAACTTCTCTCCGGAGGAGCTCGCCGAGACCGTGTCGCGTGCCCACCGTGACGGGTGGCAGGTCGGGGTGCACGCCAACGGTGATGCCGCGATCGACGTCACCATCGACGCGTTCGCGAAGGCGCTGCGCACGGACCCACGCGCTGATCACCGACACCGCATCGAGCACTGCAGCGTGCTGCGCCCCGAGCACATCGCGGCGATGGTCGACCTCGGGCTCTCGCCCTCGTTCCTCATCGGTCACGTGCGGTGGTGGGGGACCGCCTTCCGTGACCGACTCCTGGGGCCGGAACGGGCGGCGTTCTACGACCCGTGCGCCTCGGCGCTGCGGGCGGGCCTGCGCATCTCGCTGCACAGCGACTGGAACGTCACCCCCCTGGAGCCGCTGCGCTACGTCCAGGACGCGGCCACCCGGATGATGATCGAGAGCGGTGAGGTCCTCAACGGTGACGAGCGGATCCCCGTCGAGGCGGCGCTGCGCGCGGTCACGGTGGATGCCGCGTGGCAGTGCCGTGCCGAGTCGGTCACCGGGTCCATCGAGGTGGGCAAGTATGCCGACCTCGTGCTGCTCGAGGAGGACCCGACGGCGGTCGACCCGATGACCATCGCCGACATCGCCGTCTCGCAGACCCGGCTCGCCGGTGGGATCCGGTTCTCCGCATGACCACCTCAGGCACATCGGCATCCGGTGACCAACAGTCGCGCCCGGCCCAGCTGGCCGCCTATGCGGCGGTGTGGGGGTTCGGGTTCCTGCTCCTTCGGGTCTTCGCGGTCTCGGGCTACGACTGGGACACGGCCTACCTCGTGAGCACCACGTTGGGCCTGGGTGAGGGCGTGACCCTGCTCTTCGGCTCCCTCATGGCCGGCCACCTGCTGACTGCGCTGCTGCTCCTGTGGGTGCTGCCGCTGCTCGTGGCGGCAGCCCTGTGGGGGGCGCCCGGTCGGCGACCTGTGCTGATCCTCCTCGCGGCGTTGAGCACGGTGCTCCTCGTGGCACTCACCGTGAGCTTCCACAGCTGGTGGCTCCCGCCCGCCGCTGTCGTACTGCTGGCGGTGTTCGCGGTGATCCACCGGTTGCCACGCGATCACCGGGTGCGCGGCGCCTCGGCCCGGGTGATGGCCAGGGTCGGTGTGGTCACGGGGCTGGCGGTGCTCCTCGTCGCGGCGTTCGTGCAGACACCGTGGGTTCCCCACGAGCGGATCGTCACCACCGATCGCACGATCACCGGCTACGTCCTGAGTGTGGATCCCGGCTTCCTCAACGTCCTCACCGACGATCACGAGTTCGTGATCGTCGTCACTTCCGACGTGCTCTCTCGCAGCTGAGCCCGAGCCACCCTCCGACCAGCTGGGTCCATCGGCGCAACTTCGTCCGCACCGGTCTAGGCTGCACGTCATGGAGGGCTACCTGGCAGCAGCGGGAGTGCTGCTGGCCGGCATCCTGCTGGTCTCCGCCGCCATGGTCGCGCGGCGGCTGCTGGCTCCCCGGGCGGTCACCGAGACCGGGCTGCGCACCTACGAGTCCGGGGTTGACCCGGTCGGGTCCGGTTGGGCGCAGAGCCAGATCCGCTACATCAGCTTCGCCTTCCTCTACGTCGTCTTCGCCGTCGACGCCGTCTACCTGTTCCCGTGGGCGCTGGTGCTACGTGACCCCGAGCTCGGGGTCGCCTCGCTGGTGGAGGTCGTCGTCTTCGTCGGCGTCATCATCGTCGGGCTGTTGCACGCGGCGCGGCGCGGCCTGCTGAGGTGGTCCACGGGATGAGCGTCGACCTGCCGATGCCGCGCGTCGGGCCGCTGTCCGAGCACGCACCCCATGCGATCCGCATCGTCCTCAACTGGGGCCGGCGCTACAGCCTCTGGGTCTTCAACTTCGGGCTCGCCTGCTGCGCCATCGAGTTCATCGCCACGTCGATGGGTCGTCACGACTTCATCCGACTCGGGGTGATCCCCTTCGCGCCCGGTCCACGGCAGGCCGACCTCATGGTGGTCTCGGGCACGGTGACCGACAAGATGGCCCCCGCGATCCGCCGCCTCTACGACCAGATGCCCGAGCCGAAGTACGT
>JBDSNZ010000134.1:0-2511 GCA_039915055.1 Ornithinibacter sp. | reverse complement strand
TGGCCAACCTCACCGACCCCCGCGGCGGCGACGCCCTCGACCGCGTCATCAACGGCCTCACGAAGGTGGCCCCAGCAGCGTGAGCCGACCTGTGGGCCCAGACGCGCGGCCACTAGTCTCAACGCAGGCAATCGGTACGAACGACGGCAAGCCCGACCGGGGCGACCAGGGAGGTAGCGCATGCTGAACAACTACGTGCCGCTCCTGGTGATGTTCGTTCTCGCGGCCGGCTTCGTGGTCGTCTCGGTCTCGGCCGCTGCGTTCATCGGACCCAAGCGCTACAACCGGGCCAAGCTCGACGCCTACGAGTGCGGCATCGAGCCCACCCCGCAGCCAATGGGCGGCGGCCGCTTCCCGGTCAAGTTCTACCTGACCGCCATGCTCTTCATCGTCTTCGACATCGAGATCGTCTTCCTCTACCCGTGGGCCGTCTCCTTCGGCCGGCTCGGGGTCTTCGGGCTCGTCGAGATGGTCCTGTTCATCCTCACCGTCTTCGTCGCCTACGCCTACGTCTGGAAGCGTGGGGGGCTGGAGTGGGACTGATGCAGGGAACGACACCGTTGACCGCCGTCCGTATGCCGTGCCACGCCACCGTGGCCACCGCACCCACCGCTGCACCCGAGGAGGGCTGATGGGACTCGAGGAGAAGCTGCCCGCAGGTTTTGCGCTGATGACGTTGGAGAACGTCGTCGGCTACATGCGCAAGGCGTCCATCTGGCCGGCGACCTTCGGCCTGGCCTGTTGCGCCATCGAGATGATGGCGGTCGGCACGCCCGACTACGACATCGCCCGTTTCGGGATGGAGCGCTTCTCGGCGACCCCGCGCCAGGCGGACCTGATGATCGTCGCGGGCCGGGTGTCGCAGAAGATGGCTCCCGTCGTGCGTCAGGTCTACGACCAGATGCCCAACCCCAAGTGGGTCATCGCGATGGGCGTGTGCGCGAGCTCCGGCGGGATGTTCAACAACTACGCGATCGTCCAGGGCGTCGACCACATCATCCCGGTCGACATCTACCTCCCCGGCTGCCCGCCGCGGCCGGAGATGCTGCTCAATGCGATCATCGCGCTGCACGACCAGATCCAGCACAGCAAGCTCGGGGTCAACCGGGTCGCGGCAGCTCGCGCCGCCGAAGAGGCTGCCCTGCGCGCGACGCCGACCTCGCTCATGGCGCCCACTCACGACCACCTCGAGCACCTCGCAGCTCCGGCAGGGAAGAACCTCCTCGCATGAGTGATGACAAGACCACCGACGAGCCGAAGTCGGATCCCGCTGCCCCGCAGTCGATCCCGGACAAGGTGATCGACAACGCCGAGACGCGCACCGACGACGCCCCGGGCGACCTCGAGGCGGCGCACCTCGCGAACGCGTCGACGGTGCAGGAGATGCACGCCGATGACTCGCCCGTCGTCATCGGCGAGCGCCAGGGCATGTTCGGTGCCACGCGGGGTCAGGACACCTCTGGTTACGGCGGCCTGGTCGCCCCGACGATGCTCCCCGGCGCCAGCCCGCGCCCCTACGGCTCCTACTTCGACGACGTGGCGGACCGACTCGGACGTGCCCTGTCGGCAGGTGACGGACCGGCATACGACACGGCAGTCGAGAAGGTCGTCGTCGACCGCGGCGAGCTGACGGTCTTCGTGCGCCGCGAGCACCTGCTGGCGGTGGCACAGGCCATGCGCGATGCCCCCGAGCTGCGCTTCGAGATCTGCATGGGCGTCTCCGGGGTGCACTATCCCGGTGAGGAGGGTCGCGAGCTGCACGCGGTCTACCCCCTGATCTCGATCACGAACGGCAGCCGCAGGGTGCGCCTCGAGGTCGCCGCCCCCGATGCCGACCCGCACATCCCCTCGGTCGTCTCGGTCTACCCGGGCAACGACTGGCACGAGCGCGAGACGTGGGACATGTTCGGCATCATCTTCGACGGTCACCCCGCCCTGACCCGGATCCTCATGCCCGACGACTGGCCCGGTCACCCGCAGCGCAAGGACTACCCACTCGGCGGCATCCCGGTCGAGTACAAGGGCGGCACGGTGCCTCCGCCCGACGAGCGGAGGGCATACAGCTGATGACCACCCACGACAGCGACACCGACTTCTCGGCCCGCGACGTGTTCGAGAGCCGTGACACCTCCGATGAGCCCAGCCCCGGACTGGATCCGGGGCTCCCCGGCGCCGACCCCTACGGCGCCTCCGTCGACGACGGCGTGGAGGGCGCGACGGTCTTCACCGTCTCCGGCGGTGACTGGAACGACCTCGTCGACGAGGCGACCGCGCTCCACGAGGAGCGGATCGTCGTCAACATGGGCCCGCAGCACCCGTCCACGCACGGGGTGCTCCGCCTGATCCTCGAGCTCGACGGCGAGACGGTGACCGAGGCCCGCGCCGGAATCGGCTACCTGCACACCGGCATCGAGAAGAACATGGAGTTCCGCACCTGGACCCAGGGCGTGACCTTCTGCACCCGCATGGACTACCTCACCCCGATGTTCCAGGAGACCGCCTACTGCCTGG
>JBDSNZ010000116.1:0-14153 GCA_039915055.1 Ornithinibacter sp. | reverse complement strand
TGCGCGGCATCGCCCGGATGGTGGAGAGCGACACCTACTGCATCGACGTGCTGACCCAGGTGAGCGCCGCGACCCGCGCCCTCCAGGCGGTCAGTCTGGGCCTGCTCGAGGAGCACATCGCCCACTGTGTCGTCGACGCGGCCCGTGAGTCCGACGAGGCTGCCGCGGCCAAGGTCGCCGAGGCCTCCGCTGCAATTGCCCGACTGGTGAGGAGCTGAGATGACCCAGACCACGGACCCGATCACCCGCGAGGTCGACCTCGCCATCACGGGCATGACCTGCGCCTCCTGTTCGGCCCGCATCGAGAAGAAGCTCGGCAAGCTCGAGGGGGTCGACGCCGTCGTCAACCTCGCGACCGAGAAGGCGACGGTCCGGTATGCCGGTGACGTCACCGTCGAGGACCTGCTGGCGACCGTGCGCGCGACCGGCTACGGGGCCGAGGTCATCGACCGGACCCCCGCGCCGCGCAGACGTGACCTCCTGGTCGATCCTTCACGGGGCACCTCGGAAAGAGGTGACCTCCTGGTCAATTCCTCACGCCCGGGTGGCGTGGCCCACGCCGTCTCCTCCGGCGACACCGTCTCCCCCGACGACACCGATTCCTCCGTCCACGCCGATTCCTCCCACCACACCGATTCCTCCGTCCACACCGGCTCCTCCGACCACGTGAAGCGTGCTGTGGCGCGCCAGGAGGACCTCAAGCGCCGCGCCCTGGCGGCCATGGTGCTCACGGTCCCGGTCGTCGTGCTCGCCATGGTGCCGGGCGTCTCCGTGCCCGGCAGCCCCTGGGTGCAGCTCGCGCTCGCGACGCCGGTCGTGTTCTGGGCGGGGTGGCCGTTCCACCGCGCCGCTGCGATGAACGCGCGCCACGGCGCCTCCACCATGGACACCCTGGTCTCCATCGGCGTCCTCACCGCCTACCTGTGGTCAGCCGTCGTGGTGCTCACGGGACGCGCCTCCACGATGGGGTCGATGGATGCGGCGGCGGGGGAGGGCGCCCACATCTGGTTCGAGACCGCCACGGTCGTCACGACCTTCCTGCTCGTCGGTCGGTGGATGGAGGCGCGCGCCACCGACCGCACCCGTGACGCGATCCGCGGCCTGCTCAGTCTGGGCGCCAAGGACGTCGCGGTCGAACGGGTCGACCCGACCACCGGGGCGACCACGGAGGTGCGCATCCCGGTCGACCAGCTCGAGGTCGGGGAGCGCTTCGTCGTGCGCCCCGGCGAGAAGGTCGCGACCGATGGCACGGTTCGCGAGGGCGAGAGCTCGATCGACACCTCGCTCGTCACCGGCGAGTCTCTCCCCGTGGACGTGACCCCGGGCGACGAGGTCACCGGCGGCACGGTGAACCGCAGCGGACGGCTCGTCGTCGAGGCAACCCGTGTGGGCTCGGAGACGACGCTGGCCGGCATCGCCCGCCTCGTCGAGCGCGCCCAGACCACCAAGGCTCCGGTGCAGCGGCTCGCCGACCGGGTCTCGGCCGTGTTCGTGCCCATCGTGCTCGTCCTGGCCGCCCTGACCTTCATCGGCTGGTGGATCGGCACGGGCGACGCGACGCGTGCCATCGAGGTGGCGGTGGCCGTGCTCGTCATCGCGTGCCCGTGTGCTCTCGGGCTGGCCACTCCGACGGCGCTGTTGGTCGGCACCGGCCGCGGCGCCAGGCTGGGCATCCTCATCAAGGGCGCCGATGTCCTGGAGGACACCCGGCGCGTGGACACGGTGATCCTCGACAAGACGGGCACCGTCACGACGGGCGAGATGACCTTGGTCGACGTGTCCACGACGGGCAATCTCCCCAAGGACCAGGCGCTGCGGGCGGCGGCCGCCGTCGAGGCGGGCAGCGAGCACCCCGTGGCGGGGGCGATCGTCGCGGCGGCCCGCTCTCGGGGCATCGAGGTGCCCAGGGCCACCGACTTCCTCTCCCTTCCCGGAGCCGGTGCCCGGGCCAGGATCAAGGACGTCGAGGTCATCGTGGGGCGCTCGGACCTCTTCGAGCGGGTGCCGCGCGAGATCAGCCGGCCCACCGTCGACGGCACCACCGTCTGGGTGGGGTGGGACGGCGAGGCCAGGGCCTCGCTCACGGTCGCCGACACGGTGCGACCCAGCTCGGCAGCGGGCATCGCGGGCCTCGGAAAGGCCGGCCTCACGGCATACCTGCTCACCGGCGACCACGACCGGGCGGCGCTGAACGTCGCGCGCGACGTGGGCATCCCGGCCGGGCGGGTCTTCGCCGACGTGCGCCCCCAGGACAAGCACGCGATGGTCGCGGACCTGCAGTCCAGGGGCAGGGTCGTCGCGATGGTCGGCGACGGGGTCAACGACGCGGCAGCACTGGCACAGGCCGACCTCGGCATCGCGATGGGCACCGGCACCGACGTTGCCGCCGAGTCAGCGGACATCGTGCTGTTGCGTGCCGAGCTGCCGGCGGTGCTCGATGCGATCGAGCTGTCGAGGGCGACTCTGCGCACCATCAAGGTCAACCTCGCGTGGGCCTTCGGCTACAACGTGGCTGCGATCCCGCTCGCGATGGCAGGGCTGCTCAACCCCATGGTCGCCGGCGGCGCAATGGCGCTCTCGAGCGTGCTCGTCGTGACCAACAGCCTGCGACTGCGCCGCTGGACGCCCTGACCCGCCCCCCAGATCCCTCCACATATTGCGCCACAGCCACGCGAGTCACCCCACGACGGCGGGGTGGGCGTGGCTGTGGCGCAAGAAGTCGAGGGGGGAGAGGCGAGAGATGGGGAGAGGCGAGAGAGGGGGGAGGGGTGAGAGAGGGGGAGAGGGGGGAGAGGAGCAGCAGATGCTCAGATGGTGATCTCGCCCCGGGGGGTGTCGAAGGTCACCGACATCAGACCCGGCGTGCCGTGGGGGGAGACGAACTCGAAGGCGATGACCGAGGACGTGTAGTCGGCGGGAAGCCCGAGCCACTCGCGGACCCGGTCGGGGTCGCCGGCGATCTGCAGGGAGTCGATGGTGACCTCGGTGCTCGCGTCGTCGGAGGGGTGCGGGACGCCCTCTTCCCACTGGACGAAGAACGGCAGCTGCGGGTCGCCCTGCAGGCCCTTGACGCCGAGCTGCTTCCAGCGCAGCTCCACGCCGTCGGGTCGGTGCCGGTTGCCCTGCACCGACTCGCGGCCCAGGCGCGCCTCCTGCTCGGCCATGTCGTCGACGCGCACGACCCAGCCGAGCCACCCACCGCCGGACTCGGAGCGGGCCCGCACGACCTGGCCGAAGGGGGCCTTGTCACTGGCGGGGTGGTCCAGGACCTCGACGACCTCGACGTAGCGCTCGTGGGCGAGCGGAAGGATGATGTTGCGCGTCCCGAAGCGGGGGTGTATCCCACCATCGACCGGCTCGACGCCGATCCGCTCCGCGAGGCGCGCCGCCGTGGCCTGGAGGCCGTCGTGCTCTGCGGCATAGGACACGTGGTCAACTCGCATGCCGATCATCGTCGCACACGCGCGAGGGTGCTCAGGACCGACCCCACGCAACGCGGACCCCGCCCGGCACCGCAGCCACGCCTGTCAGAGGGAGCGCTGCCGGACCGCCTCGTAGACCACGACCGCAGCGGCGGTGGCCGCGTTGAGCGAGTTGACCGCGCCCACCATGGGGATCCTCACCCGCTCATCGGCGCCCGCCAGAGCCTCGTCGGTGAGGCCCTCCTTCTCGGTCCCGACGGCGATGGCCACCCCGCCCCGGTAGTCGACGGCCGTGTGTGCGTTCTGGGTGTCGGGTGTCGTCGCGATCATCCGGATGCCGTTCTGCCGCAGCCACTGCAGCACCTCACCTGTCGTGGCTGTCGCCACGGGGACGGAGAAGACGGTCCCCTTGCTGGCTCGCACGACGTTGGGGTTGCCCCAGTCGGTCACGGGGGATGCGGCGACCACGGCAGCGACGCCCGCGGCATCGGCGGTGCGCAGCACCGCACCGAGGTTGCCCGGCTTCTCCAGCCCCTCGCACACCAGCACGAGGGGCTCCGGGGGGAGGACGAGGTCCTCCAGCGCGACCCCGGCGACGGGGACGACCGCGAGGAACCCGTCGGGCCCTTCGCGGTAGGCGACCTTCTCGAAGGCGGAGCGGCTCAGCCGGAGCGTGGCGGCGCCACGGCTCCGCGCCCTGGCCACGAGGTGCTCCTGCTCGGACGCGTCGAGCATGAGGTCGGGGCAGTGCAGCACGGTGAAGGGCACGACGCCGGCATCCAGTGCGAGCCGCAGCTCCTCGTAGCCCTCGACGACGGTGCGGCCCTGGTCCTCGCGGGTGCGCCGACGGCGCAGCGCCAGCACTTCCTTCAGGCGCGCGTTCGATGGGGAGGTGACGAGCAGTTCTGCCATGGTGCGGACAGCATCCCACGGGCACGGAATGGGGTAGAAAAGTCCGGTGACCAGCACCGACGCACCCACGCGCAGCGAGACCCGGAGCCGCAGGCTCGGCCGAGCCACGGCATACGGCGTGGTGGTTGCCGTCATCCTCATCGGGACGGGCTTCCTCATCCGCAGCACCTGGGACCCACTGCAGCGCGCCGACGACGCGATCATCACCTGGGCGACCGACGTCACCCGGCCCAGGGACGGGCTGCGATCGTTCCTCACCTTCTGGCAGGCGCTGACCCAACCGATCAACCTCTACGTCGTCGGCACGCTGCTCTGCCTGGGGGTGTGGCTCTCGAAGGGGCTGCGGACCCGCGCCTGGTGGGCCTTCGGCACGATGATGTTCGCCTGGTTCCTCGGGCTGGTGGCCAAGCTCGTCGTGCAGCGGGCCCGCCCCGTTGTCGAGGACCCTGTCTCGGAGGCGCCCGGATACTCCTTTCCCTCGGGCCACGCCCTGAACTCGGCCGCATGGGCGAGCATCGTCGTCATCCTGGTGTGGCCGCTGCTCAAGCCGGTCGCGGCCCGGGTGGTGGCCGTCGTCCTGGCGGTGCTCGTCGTGCTGATGACCGCGCTGGACCGGATCTTCCTCGGCGTGCACTATCCCAGCGACGTGACGGTGGGGGTCATCACCGGCGCCGGTCTGGCGCTGGCGTCGTATGCCGGCTATCGCGGCTGGAACCCGCCGGACCCCAGCGCGTCCAACGACCCGGACCTCGAGCGCGGCACCAGCCGCGCCGCCACTGCGACCCCCAAGGAGACCTGATGAGCTTCCTCACCCGGTGGGACGAGGACCAGAGCCGGCCGGCGGTCAAGAGCGCACTGCGCGACGTGGCCGTGCGAGCCGTGCTTCCGGCGATCCCCCTCTTCCTCGTCATCGTCGGCTTCGGCTTCCTGCTGAAGGGGCCGCTGTCCGCCCTCTCGGAGTCGGAGAACGACGTCAACTGGTGGTTCCAGGAGATCCGAACCCCGCTCGGGGAGACGATCACGCTGTTCATGTCCTCGATCGGCAACACCGAGTACGTCATCGGGGTAACGGTGCTCGTCGCCGCCCTCATCTGGTGGCGCACCCGGCAGTGGTGGTATGCCGTGGTGCCCCTCATCGCGATCTCGCTCCAGGCCACGGTCTTCGTCATCGCCACCCACGTGGTGGGTCGCGACCGACCGAACGTGGAGCGCCTGGACCCGACGCCGCCCACGTCGAGCTTTCCCAGCGGTCACGTCGGGGCGTCGAGCGCCCTCTACTTCTCGTTGGCGCTGATGGCCACCAGGATCACGAACGTCGCGCTGCGCCGGGTGGTCATCGTGCTCTGCGTGCTGGCGCCGTTCCTCGTGACGTATGCCCGGCTGTATCGCGGCGCCCACCACCCCACCGACGTGCTCTGGGGCATGATCAACGGCGGGGTGTGCGCGCTGCTGGCGTGGGGATACCTGCGGCGCGAGCCGGCGAAGGACTGAGCGCGCCCAACGCGCCTCAGAGCTTGGCGTACTTCGCGCGGGCGAAGGAGTAGACGCCGTAGGCAGCGAGCCCGAGTGCGACCAGGGTCAGGATGACGGGCCCGCCAGGTGCTTCCTTCAAGGTCTTCAGTGCGCCGTCGAGGCCCTGGGTCTTCTTGGGGTCAGCGGTCCAGGCGGCGTACACGAAGAAGAAGCCGACGACGACGAGGGCGATGCCCTTGGCCACGTAGCCGACCCGACCGGCGCGAACGGCCCATTCCCCCGGGTTCCCCTCCAGGTCCTCGAGGAACTTCTTCGCCCACCCCTTGTAGATGTGGTAGCCGGCCACACCGAGGACCACCAGCCCGATGACGCCCACGAGAAGCCGACCACCGGTGTTGCCCATGAGCGAGGCAGCGAAGCCCTCGGTCTGCTTCTCGCTGCTGCTCGACTGGCCGAGGGCGACGATCTTGAAGGTCGTCCACGCGAAGAACGCATACAAGACGCCCTTGGACAGCAGCTTGGTCAGGTCGGTCTTGTCCTGACGACGAGCGATGCCCTCGGTGATGCTCCAGACGGCGAGGAGGGCGAAGCCGACGACGCCGATCCACAGCACGATCGAGCCGGTCGAGGAGCTCGCCAGCGTCTTCAGGGCACCGGAGGAGTCCGCCTGCTTGGAGCCACCACCCTTGCCCCAGGCGACCTTCAGCGCGATGTAGCCGATCAGGAGGTGCAACACCCCCAGGATCGCGAAACCGACTCGCGCACCGTATTCGACGACGCGGCTGTTTCCTGCTTCTCGGGCGGCGCTCGTGGCCGACGATGTGTCCATCCCGCACACACTGCCACCTGCGAGGATGCCGGGTGGGCGTGATGAGCGCACCACTTCGACGCCCTTCCCCCGGCCCGGAGGGCGGGTGGGCCTCAGAGCAGGGCGCGCAGGACGGGGACGAGGCCGTCGTCGTCGACGTCGCCGGTGACCGCGTTCGCGATCGCCTTGACCTCCTCGGGTGCGTTGCCCATCGCCACTCCGTGGGCCGCCCACCTCAGCATCTCGAGGTCGTTGCGCTGGTCACCGACGGCAACGGTGTCCATCGGCTCGACGCCCAGTCGTCGGCGGACCGCCTCCAGGGCGGCGCCCTTGGAGACGCCTTCGGGGGTGATGTCGAGCCACGCGCTCCACCCCACCGCGTAGCCGACGCCGTGCAGCCCGATGCGCTCGGTCGTCGCGATGAACTCCTCGCTGGTGCTGCTCGGGTCCCGCAGGGTGAGGCGCGTCACCGGAGAGGACATCAGCTCCTCCCACGAGACGACCCGGGGAGTGCCGTCGAGCTCGCCGTCAGGAAAGGGCGCCGTCACCTTGAACCCGACGCCGAGCTCCTCCACCGCGACCAGAGCAGTGGGGAAGTGCTCGCGCAGCATCAGCAGGGCCGGCCCCGGGTCGAAGGTCACCGCCTCGACGATCTCGTAGCCCTGGTCCAGCCCCTCGTCGAGGCGGAGGGTGACCGCGCCGTTGGCACACACGGCATACCCGCTGGTCAACCCGAGGCGCTCCAGGACGGGGAGGGTTCCGATGATGGCGCGGCCGGTCGCGATGGTCACGTGGTGGCCGGCGTCGACGACGTCGCGCACCGCGTCGTAGACGGCCGGGGACAGCTCGCCCTCGTGGTTGACGGTGGTGCCGTCGATGTCGAGCGCGACGAGGTGTGGAGGTGTCATCACGGGCAACGCTACCCGCGGTGGGTGAACGCGCGTGGTCGGGAGGGCCGCAGCGGGTCAGCGAGAGGTCGGGGTGAGCACGTCGAGCCCGACGTGGGGTCGGAGGGCCTCGGGCACGAGCACCGATCCATCGGCCTGCTGGTGGTTCTCGAGGATGGCGACCAGCCAGCGGGTCGTCGCGAGGGTGCCGTTGAGGGTGGCGGCGACCTCGTTGCCGTTCTCGCCCTTGAACCGGGTGTTGAGCCGGCGAGCCTGGAAGGTCGTGCAGTTCGACGTGGAGGTCAGCTCGCGATAACGCTCCTGGGTCGGCACCCACGCCTCGCAGTCGTACTTGCGAGCGGCGGGGCCGCCGAGGTCCCCGGCAGCGGTGTCGATGATCCGGTAGGGCACCTCGATCGCGGCGAGCATCTCCTGCTCGAAGGCCAGCAGCCGCTCGTGCTCCGCTGCGGCCTCCTCGGGCCGGCAGTAGACGAACATCTCGATCTTGTTGAACTGGTGGACCCGGATGATCCCGCGGGTGTCCTTGCCGTAGGACCCGGCCTCGCGGCGGTAGCAGGTGGACTGCCCGGCATACCGGATCGGCCCCGCGGAGAGGTCGATGACCTCGTCGGCGTGGTAGCCGGCGAGCGCCACCTCCGAGGTGCCGGTGAGATAGAGGTCGTCGGCCTCGAGCCGGTAGACCTCGTCGGCGTGGTGGTCCAGGAACCCGGCGCCGGCCATGACGTCGGCCTTGACCAGGGTCGGGGTGATCATGGGCACGAAGCCGGCAGCGATCGCGCGCTGCATGGCGAGGGCGAGGAGCCCCATCTCGAGCCGGGCACCCACCCCCTTGAGGAAGTAGAAGCGCGAACCGCCGACCTTGGCACCGCGCTCCATGTCGATGGCACCGAGCGCCTCGCCCAGGGTGAGGTGGTCCCGCGGCTCGAACCCGTCTGCGCCGAAGTCGCGGGGCACACCCACGGTCTCGATCACGACGTAGTCCTCCTCCCCGCCGACCGGCACCTCGGGCTCGACGACGTTGCCGATCGTGCGGACCAACGTGCCGAGCTCGGCGTCGGCCGCGTCCGCCGAGACCTGCAGCGCCTTCACCTGTGCGGCGACCTCCTTGGTGCGAGCCAGCAGCGCCTGCTTCTCCTCACCCTGCGCCCGCGCCACCTCCTTGCCCATGACCTTCTGTTCGGCACGCAACCGCTCGTATGCCGTGAGCGAGCTGCGGCGGCGCTCGTCGGCCGCGAGGATCGCGTCGACCACTCCCTCGTCCTCCCCGCGAGCGCGCTGGCTCGCCCGCACGAGGTCGGGGTCCTCCCGGAGCAGCCTGATGTCGATCATCGGGGAAGACTATCGGCGGACGCGGACTCGTTCGGCCACGGGCTGCGACGTCGGAGGTGGACCACGGCGCGGCGTCGTTCAGTCGGCCCGACCGGTGAGGACCAGCCCCGTGCCCAGGCCCACCATCATCAGCCCGCCCACACCCCCGACGCGCTCCATCCGTCGCGGCGAGGACGCGAACCAGTCCCGGGCGCGGCTCGCGATCAGCGCAACGGTCCCGTCCATGAGCAGGGCCAGGACCGCGAAGATCGACCCGAGGGCGACGAGCTGGACCAGCACCGGTGAGGTCGTCACGACGAACTGGGGCAGCAGGGCCGCGAAGAACACGACCGTCTTGGGATTGGTCACCCCGACGACGAACCCGGCCCGGACCGCGTGCATCCCCGGCACGCTGACCGGGACCCCCGACGTGAACGCCGACGCCAGCGCTCGCCGGTCACGGATCGCGCGCACCCCGAGCCAGATGAGGTAGCACGCGCCGACGAGCTTGAGCACCGTGTATGCCGTGGCGCTGGCAGCGATGAGCGGGCCCAGACCGAGAGCGAGCGCGCAGATCTGGGTGAGGATGCCGAGCGCGTTGCCGACGACGGTGAGCAGCGCCTCCCGGCGACCCGAGGACAGCGCGCGGCCGATCGTGAAGAGCAGGCTCGGCCCCGGGATCGCGATGATCACGACGGACGCGACCGCGAAGGCGAGGAGGAGCGAGGTCGACGGCACACCGATCAGTGTGCAGCCGGGGCAGCCCCCGCCGCACCCCGGTTCCGGCCCGATGCGTCACGGCGGGCGTCGAGGCGTTGCATCACCGGGGTCGCGAGCACGCCGTGCACGACGACGGAGAGCGCGACGGTGAAGCCCACCGTGGACCACAGCCACCGTTCCTCGGTGAACTTCGTGACCCCGGCGGCGTAGGCGAGGTAGTAGATGGAGCCGATGCCGCGCACCCCGAAGAAGGCGACGACGAGCCGTTCGCGATGGTCCAGGCCGGCCTCTCCCATCTGGGTGCGGTGCCCCAGGAAGGCGATCCACCCGGCGAGTGGGCGCACGACGAACACGAGCGCGAGAGCGACCGTGACACCGCGCCAGTCGAGGTTGCGGAGGAGGCCGTTGGTGATCGCGAATCCCAACCCGAGGAGCAGCACCAGGGTGAGCAGTCGCTCGAGACGCTCGATGACGTCGTGCATGTGCACCTGGTAGGCGTGGTTGCGCTCGGCCGAGCGGATCACCAGGGCGCTCACGAAGACCGCGAGGAACCCGTAGCCCCCTGACAGCTCGGCGGCGCCGTAGGACACGAGGAGTGCGGCGAGCGCGACGAGTGGCTCGCCCACCTCGGCCAGGCGCAGGGAACGGGCCGGGGCCCGGAAGGCGAGCTGCGACATCCCCCACCCCACGGCAGCCCCGATGGCCACCCCGACCACCACCTTCCCGACGAGCTCCCACGCCACCCACCGCAGCCCCCACTGCGAGACGGGGCCGGCGCTCGCGAGGAAGATCGCGGCATACACGAAGGGAAACGCCAGCCCGTCGTTGAGGCCCGCCTCGCTGGTCAGCGCGAAGCGCACCTCGTCGGACTCGTCGATCTCATCGGGTGCGTCCTCCTCCTCGAGGGTCGGACCCCCGACCTGCACGTCGGAGGCGAGCACCGGGTCGGTCGGTGCGAGAACGGCGCCGAGCAGCACCGCGGCCGGCAGGGCCACCCCCAGCGGGCCCCACGCGAGCAGCGCGATGCCGCCGATGGTGAGCGGCATCGCGATGGCGAGCAGCCGCCACGTGGGTGACCACGCTGCCCACGACGTGCGCACACGCCAGCGCAGCGGCCGGTCCAGGGCCAGGCCCACCCCCATCAGGGCGACGAGCACCGTGACCTCGGCGAGGTGCTCGATGACGCTGCGCGCGGCGAGAGGGTCCAGGCGCACGGCCTCGGTGCCGGGCAGGAACCCGAAGGCCATCCCGGTGCCCACCAGCACGATCGGCGCGGAGAGCGCATAGCGGTGGAGCACGGTCGGCAGCACCGACGCGAGGAGGAGTGCCGCACCGAGCAGGAGGTAGACCAGCTCGGGCCTCACGACACCTCTGCCCCGACGTCCCAGAGGTGGTGCGCGAGGTCGTGCAGTCCGTAGCGGCCGAGGGAGAGCACGGTGAACTGCGACCCGTCGGAGCGGTCGCCGACCATGCCCCACGAGCGACCTGACACCGCGGCGTACGCCGAGGACAGCTCCGCCGCCGCCGCGGTGAGGTCGAGGGAGACGGTTGCCGGGTCCTGCTCGGCGTAGCGGTGCTCGAGCGCCGTGCGGTCCTGGTCCCAGTTCGCGAAGGTCGGGCGGTCGCCGCTGAGCATCGAGGTGGCCCGCTGCGCGAAGAGTGCGCACACGTCGCGGACGTGGCAGGCGTACTCCAGGGCCGACCAGGTTGCCGGGTGCGGGCGCTGCCGCACGTCGGGCCGGTTCAGGACCTGCGACCAGGGCGCGGTGTATGCCGTGACTCGGGCCGCGACCTCCCCCGCCGGGATCGCCCCGGCGGCGAAGCCGCACTCGGGGCAGGGGCGCGCCAGGGTCCAGGTCCAGTCCTTGTCATCGGGCACGATCGGCTCGCCACCCCCGACTGTCTCGCCCATCTCGCGCATCACGCAAGACTACGGCGGCACGCCAGCGGCCTGCGGTCATGTACCTTCCACTGTTGTGTGGGAGCAGTGGTTGACGTGGGTGGGCATCGGCGTGGCCGTGCTCTTCGCCGTGGTGGGCCTGTGGCTGGTGCTCTCGGCACGCCAGTCGGGTCGTCACGCGCCGGAGGCCAGCCGACCGAGCCGTGACTCCTTCCGCGCGGAGGACGCCGACTCCGAGCCGCGCAAGCGGATGGCGGTGGTGCTCAACCCCACCAAGCTCGAGGGCGAGGACGTGCACGTCACGGTGCGCCGGGTGTGTCAGGACAATGGGTGGGACGAGCCCCTCTTCCTCGAGACCGAGGAGCACGACGTCGGTTTCGGGCAGACCCGTGCGGCGCTGCGCGAAGGCGTCAACGTGGTCTGCGCGTTCGGTGGGGACGGCACGGTGCGCGCCGTGGCCCAGGAGATGGCGGGCTCCGGCGTCCCCATGGGGCTGCTGCCAGGCGGCACCGGAAATCTCCTCGCGAGGAATCTCGAGGTGCCCATCGACGACCTGGCGCGCGCCGTCGAGGTCGCGATCAGCGGGCGCAACAGACGCATCGACGTGGGGTGGCTGACGCTCGACCCGAGCGACGCCCACCTGGAGGAGCACGTGGGCGAGGGCGCCTCCGCCGGTCAGCGCCGGCACGCGTTTCTCGTCATGGCCGGGCTGGGGCTCGACGCCGCGATCATGGACGCCACCTCCGAGAAGCTGAAGTCCCGGATCGGCTGGACCGCCTACATCCCCGCAGGGCTGAAGAACCTGCTCGTGAAGCGCTTTCGGGCCAGGGTCGCCATCGACGGCGGCGAGGACATCGTCTATCGAGCCCGGACGATCCTCGTCGGCAACTGCGGCAAGATCACCGGCGGCATCAACCTGATGCCCGATGCCGAGCCCGACGACGGCACGCTCGACATCGTGGTCATCGCCCCCCGCGGCATGGTCGCGTGGGCCGGTGTCGCCGCACGGCTGATCGTCAAGAGCGACCGCTCCACCTCGACGCTGGACCGATACCGCTGCCAGGCGGTTCGGGTGGAGGTCGACCACCCCCAGCGCATCGAGCTGGACGGCGACATCGTCGGGGAGGCCAGCCACCTCGAAGTCGAGGTGCAGCCCAAGGCGCTCATCGTGCGGGTCGAGGTCGTGACCACCTGAGCCGCCGCGTGGGCATTCGCCCGGACGGCTTTCGCCCGGACGGCTTTCGCCCAATGGGGACTCGCTCGCACGGGGCGGTCGGCGGCTAGACCTTGCGTTCCCGCCACTGGCGCTCGAAGGGGAGCCGCCAGGCGGAGGGTGCGATGAGCTGGTGGATCTGGTTGGGCCCCCACGTGCCCTGCGCGTAGGGCCGCACCGTCGGCGGGTTCTCCAGCAGCGGCTGGCTGATCTCCCAGAGCCGCTCGATGCCGCCCGCGGAGGTGAACAGGGTGCGGTCACCGCGGGCCGCGTCGTAGATCAGCCGCTCGTAGGCCTCGAGCACCGCGCCCGCCCACGAGGTCTCCTGCATGGCGAACTGCATCGACAGCTTGTCGAGCCGGAAGCCGGGCCCGGGTCGCTTGCCGTAGAAGGACAGTGACATCTTCGAGCGGTCGGCGAGGTCGAACGTCAGGTGGTCCGGACCCTGGTCGCCGATGCCCGAGCCGGGCGGGAACATCGACTGCGGCGGCTCCTTGAAGGCGATCGAGATGATCCGAGCACCCTCCGCCATCCGCTTGCCGGTGCGCAGGAAGAAGGGCACGCCCGCCCAGCGCCAGTTGTCGATGTAGCACTTCAGCGCGACGAAGGTCTCGGTCTCCGAGTCGTGGGCGACCCCGGGCTCGTCGTGGTAGCCGGTGTACTGACCGCGGACGACGTCCTTGGGGTTGATCGGCTGCATCGAGCGGAAGACCTTGTTCTTCTCCCGGCTGATCGCGCTGGGCTCCAGCGCGGTCGGCGGCTCCATCGCGGTGAACGCGAGGATCTGGAAGAGGTGGGTCACGACCATGTCGCGGTAGGCCCCGGTGGCCTCGTAGAAGTCGGCGCGGGACGTCAGGCCGAGGGTCTCCGGCACGTCGATCTCGATGTGGGAGATGTTGTTCCGGTGCCAGATCGGCTCGAACAACCCGTTGGCGAATCGGAACGCGAGGATGTTCTGGGCAGCCTCCTTGCCCAGGAAGTGGTCGATGCGGAAGATCTGGTCCTCGTCGAAGACCTCGTGCAGCTGGGCGTTCAGTCGCACGGCGGATGCGTAGTCGGTGCCGAACGGCTTCTCCATCACCACCCGGCTCCGCACGACGAGGTCGGCCTCGGCGATCGTGTTCACGGCCGAGAGGGCTGCCTTCGGCGGGACGGAGAGGTAGTGCAGTCGCTGGTTCACATCACCGGGCAGTTGGTCCTCCGCGCGCTTGACGGCCTCCCGCAGCTTCAGTGGGCCGGAGGAGAGCGGCACGAAGTCCAGGCGCTGAGCGAACCTACGCCAGTCCTCGTCCGCGAGCTCGCGAGTGCTGTGCTCCCGGATCGCGACGAGGGCGAGGTCGCGGAAGTCGTCGGCGCTGATCTCGTCGAGCGAGGTGCCCACGACGCGCAGGTCGTCGACCAGGCCGGACTGGAAGAGGTGGAGCAGCCCGGGGATGAGCTTGCGCTTGGCGAGGTCACCGGTGGCTCCGAACAGGACGAAGGTCGTGGG
>JBDSNZ010000095.1:0-15786 GCA_039915055.1 Ornithinibacter sp. | reverse complement strand
GCGGGGCGGTCGTCCAGGTCTCCAACCCCGGTGGTGACCACGGGGATGCCCAGGGTCACGTTCGCGGTCACGGTGACGTGGTGGAGGAGGAGGTCGACCATCGCATCAGCACGGGCCTGGTCCACCGACAGCGACGGGTCAGCGGTTTGGTACTCCTGCGCGAGGGTGGTGATCGCGGACCACGCGACCGCGGAGTCCGCGGCGGGCAGCGACGCCCACCACGTGGTAGTGCCGTCCGGGCCAGGGGAGACCTCCACACACCGGCCCCGACGGTTCCTGGTCGTCTCCGCCGCGGCCTGCGCGGGGGCGACCCGGTGCGCAACCCGGCGCGCGACCGTCGCGACGCGGGAGGGGTCCAGGTCGGGGAGTCGGTCCACCAGCACCGCCTCCACCAAGCCGCAGGCTCGCACGTCAAGCCCGGCGCATGCGGAGACGACCTTCCGTGCCGTGCCCGCGTTCACCCCACCACCGAGCACCGCCGCGAGCAACCGGGGGAACCGGTGGGCGAGGTCGGCGCCGAGCTGCACCCGCTGACCCGCGACCCCGACCGTGGACCCCGTCACCAACGCGACCTCCGTGGGCGCCATCGCATCGATGAACCCCACCGGGCGGGCCACCTCCACCAAACCCCGACTCGTCAACCGGTGCTCATGAGACGCGGCGTGAGCACCAGCGAGCAGCACCACCCCCTCCGCAGCGTTCACCACCCCCTGCCCCACACCCGCCAGCACCAACAGGTCCTCCACCCCCAACTCCGGGCCGACCTGAGCCACCTCGGCACCGATCGCGGACACCTCCGCCCGCACCGCGGCCAACCGCACCGCCAGACCCGCGACGCGCGGATCCGTGCTCTGCTCGATCTGGGTGCTGGACATGCCCCAATTCTACTCGCACGCCTGTACGAACACAACACCTTAGAGCCACGAGTTCACCTGCAGCAGAATCTTTTCCGTGGATCAGTGAGCACTGGCAGTGCCCTCCCGTCGCAGGAACGGAGCACAGCGCTCAGAGGGCGCCGACGAGTCCGACCACCTCCGCGGCGCAACCCCACGACAGCGTGACTCCCGCACCGCCGTGGCCGTAGTTCGTGATCACCACGCGCCCGTCCCGCACGGAGGCGTCCAGCGACACCGCAGCGGCGACCGGCCGCAGACCCACCCTGCTGGCGAGCACCTCGGCTCCTTCCAACAGGGGCACGGCCTCGCGGGCTCGCGCGATGATGCCGTCGTGAGTCGCAGGATCGGGCGCGGTGTCGAACGTTCCCTCGACGTCCGTCCCGCCACAGACGACCCAGTCCCGGTGCGGCAACACGTAGACCATCCCGTTGGGGTGTCCGTCGTCGACGAACCAGCGCTCGAGACCGGGGTTCGCCAGCAGTGCCACCTGCCCCCGCGAGGGCGTGACGGACCCCGCAGCGTCCAGCCCGAGCAGCTCAGGGGAGCGCAAACCCCCGGCGACCACGACGACGTCGGCGTCCACCTCCGCCAGGTCCGCCACGACACCGCGGCCGATCCCAACCCCTGCAGCGACACACTTCTCCCGCAGCCACGGCAGGAAGACTGGCATCGTGACGATCGGGACGGTGGCCACCACCCCCCGCTCCGCACCGTGGGGGAGGTCGACGGCATCCGCCTCGCGCCACGTGGAGAAGCCCTGGGTCCACCACCGGTCAGCACCACCTCGCTCGACCATCACACCCTCCCGGATGCTCACGCCCGCGCCAGGCTCGGCTGCAAGATCGTGGAAGCGCGCGAGAGCCACACTCCCCCAGGCAAGCACCCGATCTCTCGGATCGACGTGGTAGGGAAACCAGAGCCCACCAGCGACAGCCGAGACGGTCTCCAGCACGTTCTGGTCACCGATGCACTGGACAGCGTGGCCGGCCCCAGCAAGCTCCAAGGCCGTGGTCAGCCCGACGACCCCCGCGCCGACCACCGTCACCCGTGCCATGTCACCGATCCTCGCGCATCTCCTCGTCAATGACAGGCAATGGCAGCCTGAACCCCCCGGGCACGAGCGAATCTGCCATGATCGCGAGCGTGGTCACAGACGTGCACGTCACCCTCGCGCCGTGCATCGACGTGCCAGCAGCGCCCGCGGAGCCGCTCACCTCATGACCGAGCACGCTTCTCCTGCACCGCACCCCGTCACGGGGCAGCTGTTCGACTCCCCCGTGCCACCGGGCACCGGGTGGCCGGGAGACCCTGCGGACGCCGAGACACCCGTGGCCCGCACTGCCGCTCAGGTGCGCCGCCTGGCCGCGGGCGCAGGCGACACACCTGAGCTCCAGGCGCGGGTGTCCGTGTGCCGGGCGTGCCCCCGACTCGTGACGTGGCGCGAGTCCGTGGCCCGCACCGGGCGCAGGGCCTCGTTCGCCGATCAGCCCTACTGGGGGCGGCCCGGTCCCTCGTTCGGCGACCCGGACGCAGACGTGCTCATCGTCGGGCTGGCGCCCGCGGCGAACGGAACCAACCGCACCGGCCGGATGTTCACCGGGGACTACTCCGGCGACTTCCTGTATGCCGCGCTGCACCGCACCGGGTATGCCGCCCTGCCCACCTCCGTCGCCGCCGGGGACGGCCAGTCGCTGATCGGCATCCGAATGATCGCAGCGGTGCGGTGCGCCCCTCCGGAGAACAAGCCCACTCCCACGGAGAAGGCCACCTGCTCGTCATGGCTCCAGCGCGACCTGGAGCTTGCTGCTCCCCGGCTGCGCGCCATCCTCTGTCTCGGGGCCATCGGGTGGGATGCCACGCTGGCGTCGACGAAGACCATGGGCTGGGAGGTGCCACGGCCCAAACCGAAGTTCGGGCACGGCGCGGAAGCCACCCTGACGACGACCGAGGGAGCTTCGGTCCGCCTCGTCGGCTGCTATCACGTGAGCCCCCACAACACCTACACGCACCGGCTCACGCCGGAGATGCTCGACGACGTGCTCACCTCCTTGCGGCCCTGACCCGGTGGAGTGGCTCGTCTGTGACGCACCACGGCATACGCTGCCCTGATGGCACCACAACCCCGGTCCGACAGCGAGATCGAGCGCGTCCTCGTCGTCACCGCCCACCCGGACGACGCCGACTTCGGCGCGGCCGGCACGATCGCCGGTTGGATCGACTCGGGCCTCGAGGTGACGCTCCTGTGCCTCACGCACGGCGAGCAGGGTGCGCGCCCGGACGCCGACATCCGTGCGATCCCCGCCATGCGCGAGGTCGAGCAACGGGCTGCGAGTGCGGAGCTCGGGCTGACTGACGTGAGATTCCTCGCGGGGCACCGCGACGGCTGGCTGGAGCCGACGTTCGACCTGCAGCGCGAGATCGTGCGAGTCATCCGCCAGGTGCGGCCGCAGCGAATCCTGACCCAGTCCCCCGAGCGCAACTACCAGCGGATCCAGGGCTCACACCCGGACCACCTCGCTGCCGGTGAGGCGACGATCCGCGCCGCCTACCCCGCCGCGGAGAACCCGTTCGCGTGGCCTGATCTCGATCTCGGCTTCTGGCACGTCGGCGAGCTGTGGCTGATGGCGCACCCGAGCCCCACGCACGCGGTCGACATCACCGACCGTTTCGACCGCAAGGTGGCGGCGCTTCGCGCCCACGCGTCGCAGACCGGACACCGGGACTCCCTGGAGGACATGCTCCGTCAGGGGGGCACCCGGATGGCGAGCGCTCTCGGCCTGCCCGAGGGGCGCCTCGCCGAGGCGTTCGCGATCGTGCCGCTCAACTGAACACCCATCCGTGAAGTCCACTGCGCGCGAGGAGCCCCGGTGATCGCCCTCATCCGACCCGATGTGCTGCTGCACCACAGCTATCTCGAGGCGAGCGACGAGTTCGGAGACGCCCAGCGCGACGGTGACGGCGACTGGGCCGAGCCCGCCGACACGGGCGGCTTCCCGGGCCGCACCTTCACGCGGGAAGGGCTCACCACGAAGGACGGCTTCGCGGCATTCGTGCAGTGGCGGCTGGATCGGGCCCTTCCCGACTCCCTCCGGCCCACCGGCCACGTGTCGTGCACCTACTTCTGGATGGTCGACGACGCCGACCCGCTGACCTACCTCGGGTCGCTGTCGCTGCGTCACGACCTGACACCGTTCCTCCTCGACTTCGGTGGGCACATCGGCTACTCCGTGCGCCCGAGCGCCCGGGCGCGCGGCGTCGCCACCGCGGCCCTGCGCCTCGGTCTGGGCCACGCCTGCGCGATGGACATCGACCCTGCCCTGCTCACCTGCCACGTCGCGAACGGGGTGTCCCGCAGGGTGATCGAGACGTGTGGGGGTGTCTTCGAGGACATCCGCGGGGACCAGCGTCGCTACTGGGTCCCGACCGGCGGCTGATCACGTCCGACGTCCTACGCTGGAGGGCATGGACGACGCACCCCGACTGCACGGCCCCGCTCTCGTCGTGACCCGCGCCGGCGGGGGTGAGGTGCTGGAGGTGCAGGACCTGGCAGCCGGCACCCCGGGCCCCGGCCAGGTGCTCGTCGAGGTTGCCGCCGCCGGCGTCAACTTCATCGACGTCTACCAGCGCGAGGGCGTCTACCCCATGCCCACCCCGTTCGTCTCGGGGAACGAGGGTGCCGGAGTGGTGGTGGAGCTCGGCTCCGACGTCAGGGGTGTCGTGATCGGCGACCGGGTCGCCTGGCCGCAGACCCTGGGCAGTACCAGCCGGTATGCCGTGGTGCCGGCCGGAATGGTCGTCGTGGTCCCCGCCGCCCTGGACCTCGAGCGTGCCGCAGCCGTGATGCTCCAGGGGCTCACCGCCCACTACCTCACCACCAGCACGTATGCCGTCGGGACCGGCACGCTGGCCCTCGTCCACGCTGCCGCGGGTGGGGTGGGTCAGCTGCTGGTCCAGATGGTGAAGAACCGGGGCGGCGTCGTGGTCGCGACCGCAGGGTCGCCGGAGAAGTGCGCGACCGCTGCCTCCCTGGGGGCAGATCACGTGATCCCCTACCGCGAGGTCGACGACCTCTCGGCGGAGGTGCGGCGGGTGACCGGCGGCCGGGGGGTCGACGTCGCCTACGACGGCATCGGCAAGGACACCTTCGACGCCTCACTCGCCTCACTCCGACCCCGTGGCACGCTCGCTCTCTTCGGTGGGGCCAGTGTGCAGGTGCCGCCCTTCGACCTCCAGCGGCTCAACACCGGGGGCTCGCTCTTCGTCACCCGCCCGACGCTGGGCCACCACCTCGCGACCCGCGAGGAGCTGGAGTGGCGCGCCGGCGAGGTGCTCGGCGCCGTCTCCGACGGGTCCCTGCGGGTGGAGGTGGGCGGCCGCTACCCGCTCGCAGAGGCGGCCACGGCATACGCCGACCTCGAGGGCCGCCGCAGCCAGGGCAAGCTCCTCCTCCTCCCCTGAGGCGACGGGCGAGTGGCGCGAAGGGTGGGCTCCCGCGGAGTGGGTGGCAGCGACCCGGGTCGAGCCGGATCAGACCAGGCGGCGCCCCATGGCCCACGCGGTGAGCTCGTGGCGGGAGGACAGCTGGAGCTTGCGGAGCACCGAGGACACATGCGTCTCAACGGTCTTCACGGAGATGAACAGCTCCTTCGCGACCTCCTTGTACTGGTAGCCGCGGGCGATCAGGCGCATCACCTCACGCTCGCGCGCCGAGAGCCGGTCCAGCTCCTCGTCGACCTCGGCGATCTCCCCCGCCGCCGCCCCGAACGCGTCGAGCACGAACCCCGCCAGCCGCGGGGAGAACACCGCGTCACCGTCAGCCACCCTGCGCACCGCCACCAACAGGTCCCGTGAGCCGATGGTCTTCGTGACGTAACCCCTGGCCCCGGCGCGGATCACCGCGATCACGTCCTCGGCGGCATCGGAGACCGACAGCGCGAGGAACCGGACAGGCTGTCCCGACTCGGTCTCCACCCCCGCACAGCCGCGGACCACGTCGCCGCCCCCGTTGCCCGAGCCCCCCGGGAGGTGCACGTCGAGGAGCACGACGTCGGGCCGCTCCGCACGCACCACGGCGATGGCGGCGTCGACGTCCGGCGCCTCGCCCACGAACTCGCACGCCGGCATCCCACTCGCAGTCATCGCCTCGGTCAGCTCGGCGCGCACCCCGGTGCGGAACATGCGGTGGTCGTCGACGAGCACCACCCGCACCGGCCCGGTGCGCTTCTGGCCGCTGCTCGTCCCGGCACCGGTCTTGTCGGGGCTCTTCTTCTCAGTCATGTCTGGTCTCCCTCGATGGCGGGGAGCCGAAGCTCCACCTCGGTCCCGTCCTCCATGCGCCGCACCCGCGCCGTGCCCCCGTGCCGCTGCATGCGGCCCAGGATTGACTCCCGCACGCCGAGCCGGTCCAGGGGCACCGCGTCGAGGTCGAAGCCGTCGCCCCGGTCGCGAACGAACGCCGCCACGCCGCTCGGCCCGATCTCGACGTATGCCGTCACGGGCGCCTTCCCGTGCCGCACCGCGTTGAGCAGCGCCTCGCGCATGGCGCGCGCGAGCGCGACGCCGTGGGGACCGTGCGGGCGGTCGCCCGTCACGACGAGGTCGATCGGCACGCCCTGGAGGTCCTCCACCTCGTGGGCCACCTCGGTGACCGCGGCGGCGAGGGTGGCCTGCGAGCCCTGGGGGCCGGCGTACAGCCAGGACCTCAGCTCGCGCTCCTGAGCGCGCGCCAACCGGGTCACTGCGGGCGCATCACCGGCCTGGCGCTGGATGAGGGCGAGGGTCTGGAGCACCGAGTCGTGCAGGTGCGCGGCGATGTCGGCGCGCTCGGTCGCCCGGGCGGCCGCGACCTGCTCCCGGCGCAGGTCGGCCCACAACCGCGCGGCCCACGGAGCCGCGATGATCAGTGCACCCACCAACACGGCGGTGGCGGCCAGCAGGGCGTCCCAGACGACGGTGATCGAGCGGCCGCGGGTCACCAGCACGAGGATGCCGGCAACGGCGAGGGCGAAGCCCAGGCCGAGGCGCAGCCAGGCAGCACGCCCGGCCCCGTCGCCCTCGCCGAGCCACCGGGAGCGTTGCGCCTCATCGAGGTTGGACCAGGCGACGATCGCTCCGACGGCGATGGCGAACAGGGGCAGCAGCACCGACCCGAGCAGCGACCCGCCGAGGTTCGGGGTGAGCAGCACGGCACCGAGCACGACGAGGGCCGCGCCCACGGCGAGCACTCCGCCCCACTGACGACGCTCGTCCGGGAGGCCGCTTCCGGCATGCCGCCCCGGGTCCGTGACGTCAGCGACGGGGGTCAGCGCCCAGAGGAAGATGTAGGCGGCGATGCCGGCTCCCCCCGCGAAGGTGAGCACGACGAAGCCGAAGCGGACCGCACGCACCGAGACGCGCAGGTGCCGGGCCACCGCCGCGCTGACACCCGGGGTCCAGCCACGCTGGCGGGATCGCACGAGGGCCGGGCGTGCCTGCACCCGGGGTGCGTCGCGTGCCTCGCCCAGCGCGGGTGAGGGACCGGCGGTGGCCGGTGCGGCGTCGTAGGGGGTGGGCACGCCACCATCCTGACGCACACCAGGGCTGCGTGACGCCGACCCCGGGGTCCGTTCAGGGGGGAGTCAGGGTCGACCCTCATGGCGAGGAGCGGCCATCGGCACCAGTCTTGCTGTCATGACCGAGAACCCCATGGGGAGCGCAGTGCCACCGCACGCCGCTCCACCCCCCGAGACACCACAGCCCACGTCCTTCCTCGACGACGGCTTCAGCCGACTGCGCCAGAGCGGGTTCCACCGCGAGAACGAGGGCCGGTGGTTCGGCGGAGTCTGTTCGGGCCTCGCCGCCAAGTGGCAGGTCGACCCGGTGCTCATCCGGGCCGCCGCCGTCGTGCTGGCCTTCGTGGGCGGCATCGGCATCACCGCCTACGTCGTGCTCTGGCTGCTGATGCCGGACCGGCGCGGCGCGATCCTCGCTGAGCGGGCGGTCCGGCACGGTGACGTGCTGCCGATCATCCTGCTCGTCGTGGCGGTCGTGCTCGTGTTCGGCGGTGTCTTCTCGATCGGCAACGGCAACTTCTGGGCGGCGCCGCTCTGGCTCGTCCCCATCGGGATCGTCGCCTGGTTCGTGCTCGCCCGGGGCAGGACCCGCGGTGCCGGGGAGCCCGCCGGACAGCCGGGAGGGTATGCGGTGCCGTCGGGCCCGTACGCCCGGCAACCGGTGCCGTATGCCGTTCCGCCAGGCCCGTATGCCGCCTCGCCAGGCCCGTATGCCGCCTCGCCCCAGTCGGCGCCCCCGCCCTACCCGGGCGCCCCACCCACTGCACCCCCCACCTCAGGAGCTGCCATGTCCGCCCCCACCGCCGCGTATGCCGCACCCCCGGCGCCTCCCTACGGTCAGCCACCCGCCGGGCCCTACGGTGCACGCCCACTCCCCCCGGGCCCCCCGCGCCCGATCGCACCCCCGCCTCCTCCCCGACCTCGCCGTCGGCGACCCAGTGCTTTCGTGGCGCTGATCTCGATCGGGACGGCCATCGTCGGCTTCGGCCTCGGCGCGCTGCTCGATGAGCCCCTCGGGTTCCCCGGCAGTGCCGCCAGCCTGGGCTTCGTCATCGCGCTCGTGGGCGTCTCCGCCATCGTGCTCACCCTCGGGCTGCGCGGTCGGGCCTCCGGCTTCAGCGGCTTCCTCGTCATCGTCCTCGGCCTGCTCCTGCTCATCTCGTCCGCCGTCTCCCGCATCGAGGTGCAGGACGGCGTGGGCGAGCGCACCTGGACCCCGGTGCCGGCCAGTGGTTCCTCCAGCTTCCAGCTGGGCGCCGGCGACGCCACGCTCGACCTCAGCCGCTTCGACGGGGACATCCAGAACACGACGCCCCAGAGGATCAGCGTCGAGATGGGAGCAGGTGACCTCACGATCGTCGTGCCCTCGGGCGCCGACGCCCGGATCGAGGCCAACGTCGGCTTCGGCAGCATCCGCCACACCGGCAGCGGCGTCGTCGGCGTCAGCGAGTCCTCCGGCTCGGACCGCAGCACGTCCACCGTCATCGGCGAGGAGCCGGTGCTTGTCATCATCGACGCCCAGCTCGGGCTCGGCCAGATCACCATCGAGGAGCAGTGATGAACACCCCCGACGAACGCCAGGAGGACACCCTCGCCACCGAGGTCTTCGACCGCGAGCCGGACGCGGCGACCACCATCCCGCCCGGCCGGCCCGAGGTGCCACACCTGCCCGGTCCTGCGCCCTTCGCGATGGTGCTCGGCCTGCTGGGCCTGCTCGTCGCCGGCTCCGTGCTGATCGGTGAGCTCACCGAGGTCACGGTGCGCTGGGACAACCTCGGCCCGTGGACCGTCGTCGCCGCAGGTGTCGTGGTGCTGGTCGCCGGAGCGCTCGGGGTGCGCGCGAGCCGGCCACGGAGCTGAACCGATGTCCGCCCGGCCGGTCACCACGCGGCCACGGACCACCTGGCCACTAACCACCCGGTCACGAACCAGCCGGTCAGGAGAGGCCGGCGACGCCCGCGGCGGCCAGGGCGACCGGAACGCTGGCCACCACCGGCACGGACCCCAGCTCTGCCAACGGCACCCACCTCGCATCGGAGGTCGACCCGCCCACGTCGTGCACGACGGGGCGGGTCGGCCGTTCGCAGCGGGCCGTGTGCAGCAGCCGCACCGCGTGGTAGTCCTCCACCCCTCGCCCGGACCGGCCCACCCAGTGCTGCGTCATCACGTCGAGCAGGCGCACCCGGTCCACGACCTGACCGGTCTCCTCGGCCACCTCCCGCAGCACGGCCTGCACCGGGGACTCTCCCGGGTCCATGCCCCCGCCAGGAAGGTTCCAGCGACCAGCAGCCCCGGTCGTGCCGGACAGCTGGGTGAGCAGCAGCGCACCCTCGGCCACCACGACGGCGTACGCCGCGACACGCTGGCGTGGGTGCACCCCTTTGCGCTCGGTGTCGGTGAGTCCGGGTCCGCCAGCCAGTTCGGGCACCAGCACAGCGGCGTCGGTGGGAGCCACGGCATACCTGATCGTGAGGCCGCCGAGCACACCGTCGACCGAGGTGAGCGAACCCACCCACCCGCGGGCGGCGAGCCCCCTGAGCGGGTCGGCACCATGGTCGAGCAGAAACGACACGACGAGTCGCCCTCTCTCCCAGCCGGTCACCGTGATCACGGTCGTGGCGCTCCGGCACGGGCATACTGCGCAAGCGTCGCTCGCACCACGTCCGCCCAGTCCTGTTCCGGCGGGGTCTCGAGCAGGTGCGCGCGCATCCGCTGGCGCAGGGGGGCATCCGCTGCGAGGTGGGCCAGCGCTCCCGCCAGCATGATGTCGCTGTCAGCGAGCAGGCCGTCGACCCCGTCGGTGACGAAGTCCTCGACCCCCGTCCCGCGCAGCGCCACGACGGGCACCCCAGCGGTTCGCGCCTCGAGCGCCGCGATGCCGAAGGCCTCCAGGCGGGCCGCGTTGAGGAAGATGTCGGCATCGCGGTGCAGCTCCCGCAGGGTGGCTCGGTCGACCCTCCCGGGCAAGGAGATCCAGTCCACGCCTCGACGTCGCAGGTGGCGCTCCATCCGAGCGCGCTGCGGCCCGTCGCCGACGATGGTCGCCGTCAGGGCCACGGAGGGGTCGAGGGTGGCCCGGGCTCCGCGGAGGACCTGCAGGGCCGCAATCGGGCGCTTGCGCGAGGCCAGGCGCATCGCGGACACCACGTGCACCCGGTGCCGATCGGGGCGCCTCGCGCCGGTGGGGCGCCACAGGGCCACGTCGATGCCGTTGCCGACGACCTCGACGGACGCACCGCCCGCGACAGCAGCCACGCGGGCTGCTGCCATCGACGACACCGCGCTGAGCGCCACACCCCGATCAGCCCATCGGCCGATGTGGCCCACCAGCCGCAGTGCCGGTGCCGACCGGTCGATGACGCAGTGAAAGGTCGCTGCCACGGGGAGCCCGAGGTCGCGTGCCACCGGGACCAGGTCCGTCGCGAAGGGGCTCACCACGCCGAGGTGCGCGTGCGCGACGTCGAAGTGGCCCTCCGCCAGCCGGCGGCGCACCTCGGGCGGGGCGAAGGGGTTGATCGGGGCGCCGAACGGGACGCGGATCGCGAGCCGGTGCACGCGCACCCCGTCCTCGTTGCAGATCGCGCCACCGCGCTCCCCGTGCGGGCCGGTCGTCGCCGTGAAGACCTCGACGTGGTGCCCGGCCGCAGTGAGGTGGTGGGCGAGGTCGCGGACCTGCGTCTCGATGCCGCCCAGCCTGGGCGGGTAGCAGTCCGACAACAGCGCGACCTTCACGAGGGTCCAGCCTGCCATGCGCGAGGATGGCCGTGATGTCTTGCACGCTCGTGGCGTTCCACGCCCACCCCGACGACGAAGCCCTGCTGACCGCAGGCACGATGGCGCGTGCCGCGGCGGAGGGGCACCGTGTCGTGCTCGTGCTCGCGACCGACGGTGGCGCCGGCCTGGCCGCTCCTGACCTTCGAGGGGGCGACGGGCTCGGCGCCCTGCGCCTGCAGGAGGCACGCGCGTCGGCACAGGCCCTGGGGGTGCATCGCGTGGAGTGGCTCGGCTATGCCGACAGTGGGAGCGGACCCGAGCCGGAGCCGGACCTCCCGGGCCTCACGAGGTTCTGCCGCGCCCCCCTGGAGGAGGCCGCCGAGCGGCTCGCGGCGGTGCTGCGCACCGAGCGGGCCGACGTGCTGCTCACCTACGACGCCAACGGCGGCTACGGGCACCGAGATCACGTGCGGGTCCACGAGGTGGGTGCCCGCGGGGCCGAGATCGCCAGGACGCCAAGGGTGCTCGAGGCGACGTTGCCGCGGGACACCATCGTGCGAGCCGTGCGCACCATCGGTCGGGTCCACCGCTTCCCGACCGAGTTCGACCCGACCTCCTTCGAGCGCGCCTACACCGCACGCTCGGACATCACGCACCGCATCGACGTGCGGCGGTATGCCGGGGCCAAGCGGGCCTCCATGCGCGCCCACTCGTCGCAGTCGACCGGCGGCGGCGCGAGCGAGGTCGGCGACGGGGTGCAGACCGGGGACCGCACGCTCGCGGCATTCCTGAAGATCCCCCGCCCGATCTACGATGTCGTCTTCGGGCGCGAGTGGTTTCGCGACCCGAGTCTGGCGCCGGGGGGTCCGGTGCGCACCGACGTGTTCGAGGGGATCTGATGAGCTCGCGCACCAAGCAGGTGCTCCAGGCCGTCGTCGGCCTCGGGCTCGCTGCCGCGCTGCTCATCTGGGGGCTTCCTTACTTCGCCAAGACGTCGTGGGGCGAGATCTGGGCCGAGATCCGCAGGGTCCCGGCAACCCATGCGCTGGGATTCCAGGCGCTGATGCTGCTCGGCCTGTGGGCCTACACCTTCACGTTCACGGGCTCGCTGCGAGGGCTCAGCCACGGCAAGGCCCTCATCGTGAACCTCTGTGGCTCCTCGGTCTCCAACCTGTTGCCCGGAGGCGGCGCCGTGGGCCTCGCGGCGACCTTCGCGATCTGCCGCTCCTGGGGGTTCTCCAGGCGTGCGACCTCCACCTCGGTCATCGTCACGGGGGTGTGGAACGTGCTCGCCCGGATCGCCCTGCCCGTGGTCGCGATCCTGTCCCTCTGGTTCGGCGGGGTGACCCTCCCGGGAGCCCTGACGGACCTCGCCGTCGCCGGGTCGATCACCGGAATCGCGATCCTCGCGGTCTTCGTCGCCGTCATCGCCAGCGAGCGGGCCGCGCAAGGCGTCGGCCGCGGTCTGGATCGGGTGATCCGGCCACTGGTGCGCCGGCGTCGGCCCGACTCCACCATGAGCATCGAGGAGCTCGTGCGCGACCTCCGGGCACGGATCAACGACATCGTGAGCAGCGGCTGGCTGCCGATGACGCTGGGCATGGTCGGGTTCTTCGGTGCCTACTACGTGCTCTTCGTGCTGATCCTGCGCGAGACCGGGGTGATGCTGCCCCTCAACCTGCTCTTCGCCGCGTTCGCGATCGGTCGGCTGCTGACGGCCGTCGGGATCACCCCGGGCGGGATCGGTGTCACCGAGACGGCGACCGTGGCGGTGCTCGTCGGCTGGGGCGCCGACTCCACCGGTGCCGCTGCCGGCGTCATCCTGTTCTCTGTCTTCACCCATCTCATGGAGGTGCCGCTGGGCGGGGTGGGCTGGCTCGCCTGGACCCTGAGCACCAAGACCGAACCCCTCCCCGAGGGGGATGAGGCCGCTCTCGCCTGAGGACCGGCGTGCGATCTCCCCGACGTCGGGGAGGCGGGGTCAGTGCTGGAGGAAGACCATCGCCATCGGGGTCTGCTCGCTGCCCTGACCGAGCGGGTTGTCCGCGAACATCTCCTCGAAGCGCGACCAGTCACCCGGCACGTCGGAACCGAGCACGTTGCGTCCGATGTCGTTGGCGTCCATGACGACCGTGCCGCCGAACGTGGACCGCCACGGCTCCGGCACCCGGGCGCGGATCGCCGCACTGAGCCGCGCGGCCACGGCATCCGGGTCCTTGGGAGCCAGCTTGGCGGAGACGTTGGAGGGGTAGGCGGAGTACTCCGTCGGGCCGTCGATGGCGCTGATGTCGTTGCCGACGAGCTCGTAGAACCGGCCCTTCTTCCCGGTGACCTTGCCCACGGCACCCCCGGCTGCGGCATACAGCACGCGCGGGAGGCCCGCTTCCTGGATGGCGAGCTGCATCGTGAACGGGCTGCCGAGCCCGATGCCCGCCGGGGTCCGCGTGACGTAGCGGGACAGGACGCGGGCGGGGCGGCCGACCTTGATGTCCCAGATGAAGTAGGAGCGACCCTGGGTGATCGCGACGATCTTCTCGGAGATGAAGAACCACCACTGGCCGCCCGTCGCCGCGGCGTGCTCGGGTCCTGCCGTCGGGAGAGCGGCGAAGAAGGAGTCGACGTGCTCCATGACGCGCGCGTCGAGGTCGGAGTCGCGGTCGACGAGCTCGGTGCGCACCGGGTAGCGCCGCACCCGCTCACCCCGCTCGGTGACGATGTCGAGCTCGCGGCGGGAGTTGGCCTCGAAGTCGGACTTGACGTGGGCTGCGCGAGCGGCAGCGGCGGCATCCGCGTCGTCGTCGCGCTCGTCGATGAACTCACGCATCCAGAGCTCGAGGTTGATCAGCCTCCAGAAGGTCATCGTGTCGACGTCGTTGGTGCCCTTGATCCAGCCCTCGAAGGCGTGCAGCACCTCGGTCTGGTCGAAGTACGGCCGGTTCGCGAAGGACTCGCTGAGGAAGATGTTGTAGAGGTGGGTCTTCAGGCGCATGAACCACTCGCCCTGCGGCGTGGTGAACCCGATCTTGTTGCGGCGCCTGTTGATCGACTCCGGAAGCAACCCTCGGGTGGCGTCACGCAGGACCCGCTTGTTCCACCCGTCCTTGATGATCGCCTCGTCGGAGAGGCTGAAGATGAACTTCACGACCTCCTTGTCCAGGAAGGGCACCCGTCCCTCGAGCGAGAAGCGCATCGTGTTCTTGTCCTCGTAGCGCAACAGGCTGGGCAGCGAGTTGTGGAAGAGGTCCTGCACGAGGCGCTTCTTGAGGTTGGCACCCTCCACCTCGAAGCGCTCACTCCGGTGCGCCTGGACGAAGTCCTTCGCCAGGAGCTGTGTCGTGGGGACGGTCTTCTTCAGCTGGAGCTTGGCCTTGAGCTTGAAGCGCCCGAGGCGATAGAGAACGTCCAGGCTCTTGGCGAGCTCGGCGGCCGCGGCGGTGGCACCCTGGGCCCGGAGCTGGCGGAGGTAGACGAAGTAGTAGGGGATATAGCCGGCCATCATCTCGTCGGCGCCCTGGCCGTCGAGAAGCACGGTGACGTGCTTGGTGGCCTCACGCATCACCTGGTACTGCGCGTAGGGCCCCGAGCTGATGATCGGCTCCTCCTGGGTGCGGATGAAGTCGAGCAGGTCCGCCTTGAACTCGTCCGCGGTCGGCAGGATCTTGTGCGCCTCGACATGACCGGTGCAGATGTCGAGCACCTCGTCGACGTAGCGCTCCTCGTCGTTGCTCGAACCGGGGAAGACCGCGGAGAAGGTGTTCTGCCGGGTGCCGACCGAGCGCGTCGACAGCTCGTCACCCTCGTTCAACAGCTGGTTGATGATCACGGCGACAGCGCTGGAGTCCAGGCCACCGGAGAGGGAGGTGCCGACCGGGACCTCTGACTGGAGCCGCAGTCGCACGGACTCCACGAGCCGGCGCTTGTACTCCGCGGCGGCCGCGGCGTCGTAGGGGCGCTGCTCCGTGGCGAGCTCGAGGAGCTCCTCCTTGAGCCGCGTGAACATCCGCCGCTCGATGCCGCCCGGGCCTGCCGTGAGCATCTCGCCGGGCGCCAGGCGCTCGATGCCCTCGAAGAACGTCTCGGTCCCGTCCTCGTGCGCCCGGAACCGGAGGTAGCGGTAGACGGAGCGGTCGTTGACCGCCGTGTCGTAGAGCCCGCTCGCGAGGATCGACTTGATCTCGCTGGAGAAGAGCAGCACGTCGCCGTCGCCGCGCGGACTGGGCACCATGGCGACATAGAGCGGCTTGATGCCGAAGTGGTCCCTCGCGAGGGTGAGCCGGCGCTCCTCGCGGTCCCAGATCGCCAGGCCGAACATGCCGTTGAACCGGTCGAACGCGTCGGCCCCCCACTGGGCGAACGCCTCGAGGACCACCTCGGTGTCGGAGTCGGTGCTGAACGTGCGCCCCAGCGCCTCGAGCTCGGAGCGCAGCTCGAGGTAGTTGTAGACCTCCCCGTTGTAGGCGATGGAGTAGCGGCCCTCGGCGGTGTCCATCGGCTGTTGGCCGTGGGCCACGTCGATGATCGAGAGCCGCCGGTGCGCGAGCCCGCAGGGACCGCTGGTGACGATGCCCTCGCCATCGGGACCGCGATGCTGCTGGCAGTCGTTCATCCGCTGGAGGAGTGCCTCG
>JBDSNZ010000094.1:0-12884 GCA_039915055.1 Ornithinibacter sp. | reverse complement strand
CCGGGCGGGTCCGAGCCGCCAGACGAGACTCCTCGTGCCAGCGCGAGATCGGCTTCGCAGTCAGCAGCGACTTCGGGCCTCGGTCGGCCTCGGTAGGCCTCGGTGGACCTCAGCGGGTCAGCCCGCGAGGGCGATGTCGATCTGGGCGTCGTCCAGGTAGGAGTTCGCCGGGCCGACGGGTTCGAGGGTGTCGTACCAGCGTCGCCTGATCGCGAGCTCGAGCCGGTACTCGCCGTCCGCGAGGGCCCCGCCGGGGATGACGAGTGCGTGCGTGGCGGTGGCGTTCTGGATGACGGCGCTCGGCTGGTCCACCCAGCTCACGTGCACGGGCACGTCCCAGCCGATGATGTGCAACTGGGCGTTCAGAGTCCACGTGACGTCGGCGAGCAGCTCGCGGTCCTCGCGGGCAAGTGACGGTGCACGCACGCGGGACTCGGTCGCGGTGCGCAAGTCGTCGACCACGAGGTACTTGCCGTCGAGGTGGGCGCGGTACGCCGCCTTGCGCGTGCCCGGCGCGTCGAGAATGCCGCCGAAGCGGCTGCCGAGCACCAGCCGCCGTGCCCCGAGCTGGTCGCGCCACGGCAGCGGGAAGGGGAACGGCGACGGTGTGGGGTGCTGGAGCGCGTACTCGATGAGCGGCGCCAGGCGGGCGCGGTCGGCCGGGCTCACCTCCTGGCTCACCACCTTGCGGGTCAGGTGCAGCTCGATCTCCTCGGCGAAGTCCATCGGTTCGGGCGACTCGAGCAGCAGCCAGCGGTCGGCGCCCGCGCTCACGCACGTGACGTGCAGGCGGTCGACGTCCTCACGCAGCGGCACGGCGAGCGCGCTGGCGGCGTCGCCGAATGCGGTCTCGCGCTCCGCGTCGGGCGCCGCGGGGTCCATCGCGGCGCTGAACGAGCCCGACAGCCGGGCGCGCACCGAGGCCAGCGGCTCGGCGGCGGCACCGACGTCGTGGCGCTCGAGTCCCGTGCACGTGGCCACGTGCTCCGAGAAGCCCTCGTAGGCGCTGGTGCGGAAGGGCCGCCGGTACATGTCGACGCCGTGCACGCGCAGCGACACGATGTCCGCGCCGGTGGCGAGCAGGTGGCACGACCCGGGGCCGCGCTCGCCGCGCGGGACGCTCACGACAGCCTCGCCCACGCTGCATCGCACGGCGTCGGCGAACACCTCGACCGCGAGCGCGGAGTCCGCGCCGACCAGGGCGACCGGCGCCGAGCCGAGCGCTGCGCCGGCCGCCGTCTCCACGACGAGGACCCCTCCGTCACCCGCCCCTCGCCGCAGGATGGCGCGCAACCCGTGGGACATCGCCGCAGCATCGGCCAGGACCACGACGCCGATCTCCCCCGTGGGGCCTAGCGACCCGCGCACGTCGACGCGGTAGAGATCCCAGTCGGGGTCCCCGAACGCGCCCGTCGCGGATCCGACGGGCCGCAGCACACCGTCGACGACCGACCACTCCTCCGAGGTGGCCGAGAACGACGACACGTCCGCGGCCTCGAACGGCTCCCGTTCCACAACGGGGCTCCCCTCTAGCCTCATCACCGCCAGGTAGGACGCCCGCGGCTCCCACAGAGGGCGGCCGCTCGGGTCGAACGGCTCCACGCCCACGCGTGGCTGCTTCTCTACCCACGTCTCGTCCGGAGGACAGCCGCCCGAGGACGCGTCGGTGAGCGCCCGGTAGCGCAGCGCCCTGCCGTCGTGGGCGAGCGCGAGCGTGATGCCGAGAACTGCGGTGGTTACCCAGGGGTCGACCTCCCCGCGGTGGGCCACGAACCAGTCGGCCGACGCCCTAGACGACTTGCCCACGTGGGCGGGGGCGTTCGCGTCGAATGCGGACTCGACGGCAATCGTGATGGGGAGCCGGAAGTCGGTCTCGCCGGTTCCAGACCCGGGACCGAAGACCTTGAGCGCGTCGGAGAGCACGAGGTGAACGGACTCCTCGCGGTAGGTGACTCCGCGGCCACCGGGCGCCTTGCTGACGATGTACGGCTCGAGCTCGAGGCCCGGCTCCGGGGCCTCGTTCAGCCCGGGCGGCCCGGCCGTGGTGAACCCCACGCGCTCGGTGATGGTCGACGTCGCCTGGTTGGTCGACGTGTGCTTCACCCCGATCTCGGTGGTGAGGACGACCTGGTAGTCGTGGCGGGCCAGGAACGTGACGGTGTCCGCGTGGCCGTCGGTGCCCTCGCGTTCGCAGCGTTCGCGCTCGTCCTCGAAGCGCCGGCGGTCGCGCGCCGTGACGCACTCCACGGAGTCCAGCGCGAGCGAGGCGGCTGGTGAGCCGTCGTCCTGACCGTTCTGGAGGTCCTCGAGGCCCACCATGATCGTCGCGAACGCACGTCCGGGGTCGAGCTCGACGTCCTGGAAGGCAGAGGCTCCGGTGTTGACCTGGCGGCGCTCCACCTCCCCACCGTCGCGGTCGAACGCCACCACGACGAGCCGCGCCTTGTGGCGGCCGGCGACGGCCAGTCGGACCGAAGCGACCGCGAGGTCCTCAGCTGCGCTCACCGTGGCGACAGTGCGTGACGACGGCGCGAACGCCCCCACCACCGTCACAGAGGCGCCAGTCGCGTTGGGCGGGACGACGGCGCACGGGGCGCCGTGGATGCGGACCGGCGCGACCGTGCCGCGGTCCTCGTAGACGAAGTCGCGCAGAAAACCGGTGGGGAGCGGCCCGATGCGCTCGCCCTCGAAGTCGAAGCGCGCCACGTCGGGGCGTCGCACCCGGCAGCACGGGTAGCCGGGGTTGTCGTGGAGGATCTCGGCGTCGGCGAGCGGGTTGCCGATGCCCACGGTGAAGGGCGTCCTGCCGTTGAGCAGCAGCTTCTTCGGAGCGGTCTGCCCGCTCACCCGCGTGTCGTGGTCCCACGACCAGCGCAGGTTCCGCGGTGACGCGGCAGACGTCAGGTCCTCGATGGTCTCCCACGCGTTCTCGCCGCGCGGGCTGCGCAGCACCTGGATGCGGATCAGCCGGTAGCTGGTGGTGAGCGCCATCTGGCCGTCGCCTGACACCTGCAGGCCGAAGTCGGGGTTGATCGCGTCGATTCCGAGACCGTCGGCCACCATCGTGGAGAAGTCGATCTCGATGGTGGCGTCGAGGGGCACGGGGTCGCCGAGGTCGCCGCTCCACCCACCCGTCGCTCCTGAGAGGTCGTTGACCGACGCGAGGGCCGTCCTTTCGCCGGAGTCGCCGTGGTCCACACGGAAGGTACGCGTCGGTGTGGAGCCGGTGAGCGACTGCGCGCTCGACTCGAGCAGGGGGCTCGTCGCGATACCGCGGTTCTCGGGCTCCAGCGAGCCGGTCACCACCTCGGTCGTGTAGGAGACATCGGGGAGGAACCACGGTGTCTCGAACCTGAACGTGATGCGGAAGACGAAGTAGTTCGGCACGTTCGCCATCCACTCGGCGAGCGCCTCGATCGCGATGCCGAACCGCAGGAACCCGAACAGCACCACCGCGAACCCGAGCTCTGCGCGGATGCGCGCCACGAAGTCGTTGGTGCCGGACAGCATGTAGCGCACGAGCACCTGTAGGGCACCCCAGCCCTGCAGCGTGATGACGCCGAGCGATCCGGTGATGCTGAGCGAGACGTCGAGGCCGCCGCCCACCTGCACGTCTTCCTGCCACTCGAAGCAGATGCCCACGCGCAGCTTGAGCTGGAAGAGCTGGGTCAGCTCCAGCTCGAGCCTCGCGCCCAGCCAGGTGTCGGGAGCGTTGAGGCGGCCGAGCGCGACCAGACCGGGCTTGTTGCCGAACGTGAGGGTACCGCCCACCCTGACCTTGAGCTGCTCGGGCCAGTTGTCGACGAAGTCCTTGAGGTCCACGTCGAGCTGGATCATGAGCACGAAGGCGTCGCGCCTGAAGTCGTACTCGAAGACACCGAGCGCGAGCGGCTTCTTGGAGCCGAACATGCCGAACTCGATGACGATGATGAGCCCTGCTGCCCCGGGCGAGTCGAACCCGGCGCCGAAGGCCTTCAGCTGGAAGACCGAGCCGGCGCCGGTGATCGACAGGCCCACACCGACCCCGAACGCCCACGCGTCCTTCGTGGGCTTCCAGGCATCGAGACCCCGTCCCTCGGGCAGCGCGATGGGCCGGGCCCGCTTGAGCCACGAGTAGTACTTGAGCTCGCCCGCCTCCCGGTCGCCGTCCTCGATCTTGGGCAGCAGCCCCGTGGCGTACAGCGCCTCGATGCCACGCAGCTCGATGGGCCCCATCGGAATCGCACCGAAGAGCGCGATGAGGAACAGCAGGTAGTTCTGGTCCTCGCCCGTCGTCGGAATGCGCGTACCCCAGAACAGGTCGACCGTGAGACCCCACTCGTTGCCGCCGGCCTTGATGACCAGGCCGCCGCCGAGGCCCTGCTCCTTGATGCGCGTGCCGTCGCTCAGGATGTCGTCGCGGTACATACCGTGCGCGCTGATGCGCACCACGTCCTGGACCGCGAACTCGAGTCCGATCCCGCCGAGTTGGAACGCGGGGGCGTCGGGGTTGCCGGAGAGCTTTCCGCGCAAGCGGGTGAACCAGACGCCCCCCTCGAACGGGTTGCTCTTGATCCGGATGCCGCCCGAGATCGAGATGTAGGTGGCGCCGTGCTCGAAGGCGAGCCCCATCTCCTGGACCTCGAGCACGAACATCGACAAGTGCAGCTGGGCGCGCGGGAGCACCATGTTGCCCGTCGGCTTGCCGCGATCCCAGCCGACGTCCACGAGCGCGGCCTCGAAGGGCGCGCCGCTCTCGTCAGTGATGCCCACGTCTCCGGATGCGCCCGACGCCTCTCCGGGCTTCTCCTTGATGTAGATGGTGCCGAGCGCCTGGACGGCATCACCTGCCTCGGGGTGCTCCTCGGCGAGCTCCACGAGAGACAGTCCCAGCTTGACAGCGGTGATGTCCACGGTGATCTTCCACAGGTCTAGGTGGATGATCGGGATGTTCGAGCCGGGCGGTGTCTTCTCGAAGCCGAGCCGCACGACGTCGCCGTCGATCAGGCCGAGGGTGACAGCCAGGCGGTCGTCGCCCGACCCGGAGCCGAACGACACCCCTCCCTCGATGGTCAGCCCCGACCACCACGCCGCGCCGTCCGGTGGCGTCGACACGAACAGCTGACTGATGAAACCACGCACATCCCGTCCCAGGGGGATGGTGATGGGGGCGTCCGCGAACGAGATGGCGTGGCTCAGCGGCTCGTCCGGGTTGAGCACGTGACGCACGCCCAGGGTGCCGTGGAGCGGAACGGGTGGCAGCAGCACGCTGGGGATGACCAGGTCCTCCAGGACGATCTCGGCACCGTCCGCGATGTCGAGCCTCCGCCGGACGTCCTGCAGCGAGGACCCCTCAGCCGTCCAGTCGAGCTCGATGCCGCCGAAGCCGAGAGCGCCGCCGTCGAACGGGATGATGTCGGCGTCGAGGTCCCGCACGATCCAGTCCGCCGACTCCTTGGCCTTGCGCGGAGCGGAGATGAGGACCATTTCGTGTACACCCTTGGCAGGCAGCCCGAACACGGCGCACGGCCCCACGGAGATGGGCACCTGGGCATCGAGCCGTACCGTGCCGTCGGACTCGATCCCGAAGGCGAAGACCCTCTCGATGACCGTGTCGCCCGCGGTCTCCGCCAGCTCGATGCCGTCGTCCTTGCCGCGTTTCGACTCCTCGGGGTGCACGCGCAGTAGGTCCGCCGGGACGCGCACCTTGAGCGGGAGCTCGTCGATCTGGATCGTGTGAACGTCGATGGGCGAGACCGACACCCGGAAGGCGGACTTCCAGTCCGCATCCGGGGCGAACTCGAACCGGAGCGACGGGAACAGGTGGGAGACGAAGGTCGTCCCGTCGGGAACCCACGTGGGTGCCAGGGTGAAGGTGCCCGTGACCGCGACCGTGCCATCGGGGCCCACCTCGGTGACGACGTCCTCCACCTCGATCGCGTCGACCGCCTGCGCCGCCAGGTCGGCAGGATCGTTGGAGGGCGGCCACGACGTGTCTACCGTGTCCGTGGGCCATGCCGAGTCCAGGTGCGCGAAGAGCTCGTTGAGCCTCATGGCGGCTCCGTCGTGCTGCTGGGGTCGATGAAGGTGTCGAAGCTGTGGTCGGCCTCGGCACCCACGAACAGCTCTCCTAGCGCGGCCCAGAACGCGAGGACGACGGCGAGGCCTGGCAGCGTCGTGGTGCGGTCGTTGAACTCGGTGGCGAGCGCGCCCATGGTCGCGTACGGCTGCGCCGCGAACGGCGTGAAGCGGCAGCCGGTGACGAAGGAGCGGTCGAAGAGCGGCAGGGCGGCGCCCGGGTCGCGCAGTGCGACTTCCGCGAACTCCGGCGTCAGCCCGAGATGCTCGGCCCAGAGCGCGATCCGCAGGTCGCGGATCCAGTTGTCGCCATCGGCAACGCGCTCGCGCATCGCGAAGATGTTGCACTCGCCGTCGGAGTAGAAGCCTCGACGGTTGGCGTTCGCGGAGCCGATCGACGCGAAGGCGTCGTCGACGAGCATCATCTTGGCGTGGACGTAGATGTCGGGGAACATCCCGCCGAGCACCGCCGCCTTGGCCTTGTGGGTCTTGGTACTGGTGCCCTTGTCGGCCTTGAAGAGGCGGCTCGCGGCGCCGCGCTCGACGCGCACCATGACGGCATCGGGGTCCGTGATGCCGGCTACCTTCTGGTGCACCCGCATCGCCTCGGAGCCCACCGTGATCCAGAAGGGGGTGTCCGGAACGCGCTCCTTGGGTGCGAGCTTCACGAGGTCCTCGGTGTCGGAGACGTCGACGTCGAGCCAGAGCCGTCCCTTGGCGGTGTCGCGGTTGGTGCCGATGTGCGAGAACCGCTTCCGGAGCACGCCGACGCGCAGGCGGTCGCCCCACGCATCATCGGCCGCCAGCTCGGCGATGAAGGCCTGGCGCCGGGGCAGGCCGAAGGGCTGGTCCGGGTCGGACGGCACCACGATGATGAGTGGACCCGAGACGTGTCGCGCTGCTGCGACCAGCGCGTCCCGGTACTCCCTTGGGGGAGTGAGGTACTGGTCCTCGATGTAGATGTAGCGTCGGGCGCGTGAGATCGCGCTCACCAGGGTGTCAAGGATCGTCCGCTCCCCGGTGGGGGCGAAGGTGAGGCCGCGGCCCGACCCCGGATCAGGCCCGTAGTACGTGCGCGCCACCTGCACCACGTCCTCGCCGTCCGTCGGCAGGCCATTGAGCGCGCCGGCTGCCGCGAGCGCGAGCGGCGTGCTGGAGGCGCGGTCCCAGCGTTCGATGAAGGTGGTGGTCAGCTCGCCGGCCGCGCGGCCGTTGACGCGCGCGTGCACGTCGTGGAAGGGCGAGCGGTCGGTGTGGGCGGGCGACTGCAGGCGGTTCGTGTTGAGGTCGATCCCGCCGCAGTACGCGTGGACGCCACGGTCGTTGCGGACCACCTGGATCTTCTGGTGGAAGACATTGAAGCGGCGCTGCGCCACGAGCGCGGCAGCGGCCAGGTCGCCCGTGGTGAACGCCAGCGGGTTGTCGTCGACGTCGGCGTCCACGGGGTCCAGGTGCGCCTCGACACCCGCGAGCCCATCGAGCCCCTCGATCGCGCCGCGGTTGAGGTCGAACGAGTCGAGCATCGACTGGAGGTCACCCGCAGCCACGGCGAGCATGACCGCGATCGCGGACGCGTGCGAGAAGAACGAGAAGGCGTCGCCCCCGTCGTTGCCGAAGCCGACGCCTGCGGTGATGGTGCCCGCGGCAGCGAGGATGATCGACGAGACCGCGAGCACCGTCTCGGTGGTCGCCACGAAGCCGGGGTTGAGCTGGATCATCTGGAGTGCGAGGAACCTCGCGTCGCCGCCGTTCGCCGCGATGTGCTCCGCGAGGCTCTCGACCGTACGCAGCGGCATGCCGCTGGGCGCCAACGGGACGTCGTGGTGTAGCGAGTAGCCGGTGACGTAGAACGCACCGGCCGCACCCGACGCCGGGTCCGCGGCGCGGTTTGCCTCGTCGAAGAGGTTCGCGTATGTCGCGAGCCCGTCCGAGAACGCCGTGACGTGGTTGCCGCGCGTGAAACGCTCGAGCGAAGCGGCACCCTGCTCGCCGAGCCAGTCCTCGAGGTTTGCAGCCGTCACCACGTGGGAGTCGGTGGTCAGCGGTACCCGGCCGTCGGCGTGCGGCTCGCCCCCCGAGGTCGCGACGCCGGACGCGCCCGCGAGAACGTCGAGGACCGGCCCCGCGCCAAGGCTGGACCGCGTCATCCCCAGCGCCGCGAGCGCGTCGCCCCGATGAGCGGGCGTCAGGGTGACGGGCCCGGCGCCGCCGACGATCGCGATGGACCGCCCGACCGCCGGGCTGCCGCCCGGGTCGAGCACCCGCAGCGGTGACGTCAGCGCGCTCATGGAAGCCACGAAGTCCTGCCAGGTGGGCGTGCCCACGGAAATGACCCCAAGGGAGTCGGCCGCGTACCGCAGCACGGAGAGCGTGTCGAGTCCCGGCGCACCGGGCACCCTCGCGAGGACGAGCAGGTCTCCGGTGGAGACCGGGGTTCCGGCAAGAGCGACGGGGTCGCCGAGGGCCACCCCCTTCTTCTCGCCCTTGTCGGTGGTGGCGTCGGTGGGGTCCTCGAACCTCAGCGCGATGAGCGGGTTGCCCAGCGTCAGCCGCGTCGCCAGGTCGCCGTGGAGTAGCACGTCGGCCGCGCTGCCCCAGATCCAGTGCACAGTGGACCCGTTCGCCTGCGCGTGCTGCCACCGCCCGGACGCCGGGAAGCGTAGGCCGGTCGCAGTGCCGGTCCCGCGCAGGGCGAGCTGCTCTGACTCCGGCGCAGTGGCACCCGGGCCTGACGGCGGGAACGCCAGGCGCAGGGTCTTGGGCAGGTCCGTGGCCACCGCGTGCGCCCAGGTGAGGGCGGTGGCTCCGGCGATGGGAGAGGTCAGCACGTCAGGGCCTCGTCGCATCCGCGTGGAGGGGGCCGACGAGGCGCGACGGAACCCCGTCGGGGCTCACGGAGAGTGCCCAGACGTGGGCCACCATCCCGTCTGGCGGCACGGGGACCGTGGCCGTGCCCACGCCGTCCCCGCCCGGTGTGACGGCGACGGCGGGCAGCACCCGCCCGGTCTCGTCACGCACCACGAGCCGCGCCATGGGCGCGAGGTCGTCGCGGTTGCGGATGGTCGCGAGCGATGCCTTCGCGGTGGCGAGCGAGGAGTCGGCAGAGACGAAGACATATGGGTCGCCCACGACGTGCTCGCAGTCGAGGGTGACGGTGGCGGTGCCCGCGGAGACGTCGAAGCCCGTGAGCCGTGGAGGGGCCGCGCGCGCCGGTGACGGCACCTCGACGACGACAGCGAGCACCTGGCCGTTCGTGGACGGCCGGCCCGCCGCGTCGATCGCACGCAGCCGGTAGAGCCACCGGGACGGCCGGTTGGGCAGCGTGTCGGTCATTGTGGCGGCCGGGTCGGCCACCGCTACCTGCTCCGCCAGGTCCTCGAGTCCATCGAGGCGTGCGGCGGCGTGCGCCAGGAAGCGGTCGGGGACCAGGCCGGCGGCCTTGCCCGAACGGATGGCGTCGGCGTCGGCGGCGGAGAGCGCCCACGCGTGGAGGACCCCGTCGCTGGCCCGTGTCGAGATGGCTCCAGCGTCGACGACGAGACGCGACAGGACGGACGGCGCGTCGATCCGCTCGACGATCATGCGGGGGTGGAGCGTGGCCCCTGGTGGCGCGTAGTCCGCGGGGCGGAACGAACCCCTGGAGGCGTCCCCGGCCTGCCGCCTGAAGGTGAGCACGGGGACGTCGGCGAGGTCGGCGATGGCCAGCGTGGGCCGGCCGAAGTACCGGGCGACGACCTCCGCCAAGCCCACTGTGCTCTCGTTGCCCACCCGCGGGGACGGCTCTGCGGCGCGACGGTCAGGGATGTAGGGCTCGTGGTCGGCGGAGGTGACGCCGTAGGCCGCGCGCTGCCGCGGAATGGTGTCGGACACGGCGACCCAGGAGGCGGGTAGTACCACCTCGTACGGCTCGACGACGTCCCCTGACGCAGGGAGGCGGGCCACCACGAGCTCGCGGTGGTCCCAGTACTCCGGGTCGAGCTCGGCCTGGGTGGTGCGGTTCACGGTGACGGGTGCCGGAGTTGGGGCGCGGCCGGCGTCGACGGGGCTCGCGGCCAGGGTGAGGGTGACGGCGGTGCCGGCCGGGTGCCCGGTGATCCGATACGCGAGGCCCAGCACGATCGGCACGTCGGTGAACTCGTTCGCGGCAAGGGGCCGGCTGGCGGTCACGGGCAGCGTCCACCCGCCCGCGGTGGGAGCGGCCGGGCCGGTGATCGTCAGCTCGATCGCCGCGAGGGCGGACTCATGGCGGTAGACCCTGAACTCGCTGACCTCGGGGTCGAACTCGCGCTGCTCCCTGCCCCAGCCCCACCGGACCACCACGACGTCGCTTCCGCCGCCAACAGCGCGCTGGGCGGCGGTGAGCTCGGGGTCGTCGTGCTGGAGCAGGGTCACCTGCACCCCCGAGCGCGGCACCTGGTCGGGGCCGGTGGGCATGGCCGACGGCGGGGTCGTCGGGGCCGGCGGGCGGGTGTACTTGCGCAGTTCCGTGGCGGCGGAGACGCGTGGCGGGGAGAGGCGCCCGGTCGCGTCCACCGAGCTCACGCGGTACGTGACCTGCTCGCCGTAGTGCAGCTCGTCGGGCTCGAAGACCTCGACGGCGTGGACCGTCTCCGAGTGCGAGCTCGGCGCGGCATCCGCGGGCGGGAAGGCGAGGAGGAGGCCGAAGCCCCACGTCGGGATGTCCGACGCCGTGGGTGCGTTCCGCCCCGATACCTGGAGCCCGTCGCCGTGCGCGGGGGCGAACGGCGACCCGTCCCAGGTGCGTTCGAGCACGTAGTACACCACCTCGGTCGGTGGGGCCGCCGAGGAGGACGGCAGGAAGGGCATCGCGGCTGGGTCGATCGCCGGTGGGGCGTCCCACGCGATGCCGAACCCCCTGTTGGCATCGTGGACACCCGTGGAGGCGGTGCGCGCCGGATCCGAGAGGTTGACGACGTCGATGCCGTCGGGAGCATCCGGGCCCGGCGTGGACGCGAACTCGATGCCGTAGATGGTCTGGCTGATCTCGACCTGCTCCTCGGGGTCGAGCGCCGGATCGAGCGGGGTGGGGATGATGCCCGCGACGGCCATGTGGCCCTCGACGACGACGGCATCCACGTCCGCACCGAAGTCGAGCAGCGCGCGCCGTCCAGAGGGCACGCTCACCGCACCGACCGGAGCGTTGTACCGGAAGCCCTTCGCGTCGAGCGTGGTGCCGGGCAGCGTGTCGACGACGACGCGTGGGGTGGGCTCGTCGAGGGTGAGGCGCATCCACCGCGCGTCGACCCCCTTGCGGATCGTCGACGGGTCGCCCGGTGCCGTGTCGATCGCGCGCACCACCGGTGCACGGTCGAACCACACGAGGGCCGTCCCCCAGCGGAAGTGGCTCGGCAGCCGGGTCCTGCGCGGCACGGTGTGCAGGTCGAACGCCCGCTCGTCCCTGTCCGCGCGGGGCACGTGCCCCACGATCCGGTAGTCGTAGCGTGAGCCGGGGGTGAGTCCGTCGTGGTCGAGGTGGGCGAACCCCCACCCTCGCCGCCACGGCGCCACCAGCGTCGGCGCCAAGGCCATGCCGAAGGGCGCCACGTCCCAGTCGTTGCCACCGTCGCCCGGCTTCTCCGAGATCACCCGCATGGCGGGCACCCCGTGCGGCCTGGCGAGTGCCGCGTTCGCGTAGCGGGAGACCTCGTCGAAGTCCCCGACGAGGGACTCCGGGACCGCACGGGACTCGGCGAGCGCGCGACCGTCGGCGGTTGAGCCGATGCTCGGGCTGACCGTGCCGAAGGGCACCTGGAGCTCCTTGACGATCGGCTTCTCGTGGGCCCACTCACGTGCGCTGGGGAGGTCGCCGCAGATGCGCGCGCCCGACTTCACGACGTCCGTGACCAGCCAGACGACGGCGATCGCGCTGCCGCGCAGCGTCACGCTGGTGCCGGAGAATGCCACACCGGCGATGACGGTGCCGTCGACGGTGCCCGCGAAGGCAGCCTTCGCGGACGCGGCACTGACGGTGACCTCGCTGTGGCGACGCGTGAGCTCGATCCGGTAGGTCCACAGGGCGTGGTTCGGGTCCTCGGGGCGGTCCGCGGAGGCCCAGACCAGTGCGTCGGGCAGCGCGAGGAAGCCTGCCCCGCGCGCGTCCGAGAGCTGGGACACGGTGAGGTCGAAGCAGAACTGTCTCTTCTCGCCGCGGGAGGCACGACGGAAGATGGTGAATCCGTCGACGGAGTGCCCGGTGGGGTAGGGAGGGGCCCACAGTAGGTGGATCCCGTCGGTCTTGCCCCCGTCGAGGCGCGAGATGCCGTGGAACCGAATCAAGGCGGACCCGTACGATCTTCACGGGCCGCGGACGCAGCCCTCAGCGATGTGACCACCCGGGCAGCGGCACCTGCCACCACGGGGCGCTTACCAGCGCGCCCGGTGCTCTTCATCGGTTCCCCCTCTGTCTAGAGGATGCTGAACCCTGCGGCTCCTCGCAACGCTAGTACCAGTCCCCTCCTGGTGTCCATGGCCCGAACAGGCGAGAGCGATGGGCGCGCGATCCGCTCCTCGGATCTCCCTGGCCTAGTCGGAATTGTCACCTGACCTATTGGTCGATTCCTGCACACCTGACCTATTGGTCGATTCCGGCACACCTGACCTATTGGTCGATTCCGACGGGCGCACATGCCGCATGTCGCCCGGTCGGGTCTGTCACCGGTGGGTGATGTCGGGTTGGCCTGCTTGGCTTCTCAGATGCACACCGTGGTCGCTGGAATTCTCATCGCGGGAGGTCGAGTCCTCCTCACGCTCCGCAGCGCGCAGTGCCACGCCTACCCCAGCACGTGGGCTCTGCCCGGAGGACACGT
>JBDSNZ010000011.1:0-8253 GCA_039915055.1 Ornithinibacter sp. | reverse complement strand
GCGATAGTCCGCGACGTCGTAGCCGGCGTCGTTCATCGGCGAGACGTAGAACGGGCTCAGCCACACGGCATCCACCCCGAGGTCGCGCAGGTAGGGGAGGCGCGCGCAGATGCCGGGGAGGTCACCGATGCCGTCGCCATCGGCGTCGGCCCAGGAGCGCGGGTAGATCTGGTAGATCACCGCGTCGCGCCACCACGGCGCGTCGGGGGAGTCGGCCGGGTGCACGATCGTGTCGGCCTCGGTCAGGGGCGCTTCGCTCTGCTGGGTCACCAGCCCCATGCTTCCGTATGCCGTGGGGCGCGGAGAAATGCGCCGGTGGTCGTGATCAGTGGATGAGCGAGGTGCCCGCTGCGGGCGGGGTGTCGTCGCTGTTGACGAGGGAGTGCGCGGCGCGGAAGAAGTAGTCCCGCATCTGCTCGCCCTGTTCCGGTGGCAGGTCGACCCGCTCCATCGCGTCGTACATGTGCCTCAGCCAGCGGTCGCGCATGTCGAGCGTCACGGCAAAGGAGACGTGCCGCATCCGCAGCCTGGGGTGGCCGCGCTCCTGGCTGTAGGTGGTGGGCCCACCGAAGTACTGCTCCAGGAACATCCGCAGTCGACGCTCGGCCGGTGCGAGGTCCTCTTCGGGGTAGAGCGCCCGCAGCTCCGGATCCTGCTGCACGCCCTCGTAGAAGGCGTGCACCAACGCCTCGAAGACCGGTGCGCCACCCACCTTGTCGTAGAACGTCAACGCGTGCCTCCCGGTGGGCCGAACGGACTGATCGGTGGGGCCTTGATGCCGGCGGCGTCGAGCGCGCTCTTGAGCCGCTCGCGCAGCTCGCGCTGCACACCGAAGTTCTCACCCGTGGCGCACTGGGTGAGCACCCGGATGGTCATCGTCGCACCGCTGATCGACTCGACACCGAGCACCTTCGGCTCGCCCTCGAGCTTGTCCTTCCATGCCGGGTCGACGCCGAAGAGGGCTGCGGCGTCGCGGATCACCGCGATGACCCGTTCGACGTTCTCGTCGTAGGCGATCGGCATGTCGACGATGGCCGTGGAGAAGCCCTGCGACTTGTTGCCGATCCGCACGATCTCGCCGTTGCGGACGTACCACGTGACGCCAGAGGCGTCCCGCAGCCGGGTGATCCGCAGGGTGACGTCCTCGACCGTGCCGATCGCCTCACCGGTGTCGACCACGTCTCCGACGCCGTACTGGTCCTCGAAGATCATGAAGACCCCGGAGAGGAAGTCCTTGACGAGGCTCTGGGCGCCGAAGCCGATGGCGAGACCGCCCACCCCTGCCGATGCGAGCAACGGGGCGAGCGGGATGCCCACGAGGGCCAGAATCGTCAGGCCGGCGATGGAACCGACGACGAAGGTCGCCACACTGCGCAGCAGCGAGGCCATCGTCTGCACCCGCTGGACGTGGCGTGCCTGGGCCAGCGCGGTGGTCGGGCCGAACACCCGCCCGATGGCCTCCGACTCCGCGATGCGGGTCGCCGACTTCGACGTCATCGTCTTCACCACGCGGTTGATCGCCCGGTGCAGCACCCATCGGGCGAGGACGGCGACCACGAGGGTGACGACCACCCGCACGCCGTCGGTGACCAGCCATCGCTGGGCGTTCGCCAGGAGGTCGGAGGCGCTCTCCCAGTTCGCTGCGAACGTGGCCGCGGCGAGGTCAGTCACGGGCATCGCGCTCCTGCGCCGAGAGCGCCCGGGTCACCGGGTCGCGGTTCTCCGCGACGAGGCGGCGCAGCCCCGCGGGGGCGTCGGGGCAGGCGTCGAGCCACGCCTGGGTGGCGTCGTGCAGGGCGCGCGAGGCGAGCGGCCTGGGGTAGAAGCCGGCGACGATCGACTCCACGAGGGCGTGGGAGCCCTTGGACTCCAGGCCGGCGAGAGCCGCGTGGTAGCGGTCGACGTAGGGCTCGAGCAGCGCGGCGGGCGTGCCGGGGCGAGTGAACCCGTGCGCGATGGCGTCGACGACGGCGTTCGTCAGGGTGTCGCCCTCGACGGCGGCGGCCCAGGCTGCCGCCTTGGCATCGGGGGTGGGGATCGCGGCTCGGGCCCTGGCCGCGCGCTCGCGTCCGGTCGCCGTGTCCTCCCGCGCCCGCTCGGCATCGATGACCGAGCCGTCCGCGGCGCCCGCGGCGGTCAGGGCGGTGAGCAGTGTCCAGCGCATCTCGAAGTCGACCTCGAGTCCTTCGAGGGACTCGCTGCCGTCGAGGAGGGCCCGGACGTATGCCGTGTCGTCGCCTGCCGTGGTGAATGACGCGGCGGCACTGACGAGCTGGAGCTGGGCGTCGCTTCCGGGGGCGGCCGAGCGTGCGAGCTCCCAGAGGCGGTCGCGTGTCGACTCGCGGGTCTGGTCGCGGTGCTCGGGTGCGGTGTAGGTCAGCACGGCGGTCTGCAGCTGGGCGATGACGGTGCGCAGCAGGGTCGAGTCGCTCTCTCCGGGAAGGGTGGCCAGCACGAGGTCGACGAACGCCCGGGCCCCCATCTCGGCGTCCCGCGTCATGTCCCAGACGGAGGCGAGGACGAGCGCCCGCGGCAGGGAGTCGGCGAAACCTCGAGGGTGGGCCAGCGCCGTTGCGAGAGAACGCTCGTCGAGACGGATCTTCGCGTAGGTCAGGTCGTCGTCGTTGACGAGCAGCAGGTCGGGCTGCTCCTGCCCCACGAGCTCGGGCACCTCGGTGCGCTCTCCCGCGACGTCGACCTCGATGCGGTCGGTGCGGTGCAGCGTTCCGTCGCTCACGGCATACGAGCCGACGCCGATGCGGTGGGGTCGCAGTGTCTCGTAGCCGGGGGCGAACGACTGATCGATGACGGCAGAGGCGATGAGGCCACGGTCGTCGATCTCGAGCACCGGGCGCAGCGTGTTGACTCCGGCCGTCTGCAGCCAGGACGTCGACCAGGCGCGCAGGTCCCGTCCGGACGTGGCCTCGAGCTCGTCGAGGAGGTCGGCCAGGGTGGTGTTGCCCCAGGCGTGCTTGGCGAAGTAGGCGCGCAGCCCGTCACGGAACGGCTCGCGACCGACGTAGGCGACGAGCTGCTTGAGCACCGAGGCGCCCTTGGCGTAGGTGATGCCGTCGAAGTTGACCTCGACGTCCTGCAGGTCGCGGATCTCGGCGACGATCGGGTGGGTCGAGGTGAGCTGGTCCTGCCGGTAGGCCCAGTCCTTCTCGTGGGTGCCGAAGGTGGTCCAGGCATCGGTCCACTCCGTCGCCTCGGCCTGGCAGGTCGTCGAGGCCCACTCCGCGAAGGACTCGTTGAGCCAGAGGTCGTTCCACCAGCGCATCGTCACGAGGTTGCCGAACCACATGTGGGCGAGCTCGTGCAGCACGGTGAGCGCCCGTCGCTCGACCATCGCCTCGGTCACCTTCGACCGGAACACGTAGATCTCGTTCAAGGTCACGCACCCGGCGTTCTCCATCGCGCCCATGTTGTATTCCGGCGTGAAGATCTGGTCGTACTTCTCGAACGGGTACGCGGCGTCGAACTCCTCCTCGAAGAAGGCGAACCCGCGCTTGGTGAGGTCGAAGAGGTGGTCCGCGTCGAGGTAGGGCGTGAGGGACTTCCGGCAGAAGATGCCGAGGGGCACCTCGCCGCCGCGGGTGGCCACGCTGTCGCGGACCACGTCGTAGGGGCCGGCGACGACGGCGGTGATGTAGCTCGAGATGCGTCCCGTCGGGGCGAAGGTCCACGTGGCGGTGCCCTCCCCGGCTGGCTCCGGCTCCGGGGTGGGGGAGTTGGAGACGACCTGCCAGTGCGCGGGTGCGGTCACGATGAAGGTGAAGGTCGCCTTGAGGTCGGGCTGCTCGAAGACGGGATACATTCGTCGGCTGTCGGGCACCTCGAACTGGCTGTAGAGGTAGACCTCCTCGTCGACGGGGTCCACGAAGCGGTGCAGCCCCTCGCCGGTGCGGGAGTAGCGGCCGGTCGCGGCGATGGTCACGACGTTCTCGGCCGCGAGGGAGGGCAGCCGGACGCGCCCGTCGGCGACGTGCTGCGCAGGGTCGAGCACGGTGCCGTTGACGACGATCTCCTCGACCGAGGCGCCGATGAAGTCGACGAAGGACTCGGCCCCCGGCTCGGTGCACGAGAAGTGGATCGTGCTGCGGGTGCTGAAGGTCTGCGGGCCGGTGGTGACGTCGATCTCCACGTCCTGGCGGTCCAGGCTGATCAGGGCCGCACGGGTGGCGGCCTCCTCACGGGTGAGGTTGGTGCCGGGCACGGTTTCTCCTCGGGATGGCGTACGGGAAGGCCCTGGTGGGGCCTGCTCCATCCTGACACGAGCGTCGCGCCGCTCCCACGCGAGAGGCGCTGACCCCGGGACGCGCTGCGCCGAGCACGTCATCCCCGATGGCAGGATGGGGGGATGACTGAGCGCCACGCAGCAGAGTTCTGGTTCGACCCCATCTGCCCCTGGGCCTGGATGACCTCGCGCTGGATGATGGAGGTCCAGGAGGTTCGTCCGGTCGACGTCACATGGTCGGTGATGAGCCTGGCCGTGTTGAACGAGGGACACGATCTCGACGAGGGCTACCAGGACATGATGGACCGGGGCTGGGGTCCGGTGCGCGTCCTCATCGCGGCCCGGGCCGCGCACGGGGACGAGGTCGTCAAGCCGCTCTACGACGCGCTTGGAGAGCGGATCCACCACCGCGAGGAGGACTACACCGTCGCGATCAAGGGAGCGTTGGATGCCGTGGGTCTGCCTGCGGAGCTCGCGGCGGCTGCGACGAGCACCGAGCACGACGAGGAGCTGCGCGCGAGCCACGCACGAGGGATCGGTCTGGTCGGGGACGACGTCGGCACACCGGTGGTGTCCGTGGATGGGGTGGCCTTCTTCGGCCCGGTCGTGTCGCCGGCCCCGAAGGGCGAGGCGGCCGGCCGGCTCTGGGACGGATGCGTACTCGTCGCCGGAACCGAGGGGTTCTACGAGCTGAAGCGCTCGCGCACGCAGGGCCCGATCTTCGACGTGGCGGGCTGACGCCGTGCGAGTCCACCTCGGCGGCGACCACGCGGCACACGACCTGCTCCTCGACCTCGTCTCGCACCTCGAGGCCGCGGGTCACGACGTCACCAACCACGGTCCCCACACCTACGACGCGGTGGACGACTACCCCGTCTTCGTGCTGCGCGCGGCTGAGGCCGTCGCCGCCGAGCCGGGCTCGCTGGGGGTCGTGCTCGGGGGGTCGGGCAACGGCGAGCAGATGGCGGCCAACAAGGTCAGCGGCATCCGTGCGGCGCTCTGCTACGACGACGAGCTGGCCCAGCTCGCTCGCGAGCACAACGACGCCCAGGTCATCTCGATCGGCGCCAGGATGACGACGCCTGAGCAGGCGCGATCAATGGTGGACACGTTCTTGGGCACGGCGTTCAGTGGCGATGAGCGCCATCGACGGCGGATCGCGATGGTCAGCGCCTACGAGAGCGATGGAACCCTTCCCGAACTCCCGGGTGGCCCGGCCGGTCCGCAACCCTCTCAGGCCCCCTGACCTGCACGAACACCTGACGTTCAACGTGTCCTGAGGTCTGGCGCAGTGGCGTATCGGCGCATTACTCTGTGGCCGGTCCGACCAACGGTGCGTGAGGGGGTGGCGATGGCCCAGGCGGTCAACGAGACGCGTGTGAACAGTGCCGCGATGGCGAGTCCGCGCATGCGTCCGCACGTCCCGCGGCTGACCGAGATCGATGACCGCGTCTACTTCGTCGGCATCCTCACGGTCACCGCCGCGTTCGGCCTTGCGAGCCTGCGGTGGCCGCTGATGCTCCCCATCACCCTCCTGGTGCCGGTGATCGTCTTCGGCGGCCTCGTGCTCAGCCCTCGGCGGCTCGCCGTCGTCTACGCGGTGATCCTCGGGTTCGCCCTGATGTGGATCCCGCACGCGGGAATCGGCACCGGACGGTCGGTACTGGTCATCGTCTCGATGCTCACGGTGATGGCGATGATGGCCGTCGCCTCCCGATCCAGGTCCCAGGTCGGCACCCGCGGCTTCGACTCCGACCGCATGTTCGCGGAGCTGCGAGACCGGATCGCGTCGGGTGGGCGAATCCCCGACCTTCCCGAGGGGTGGGCGGTGACCTCGCAGGTGCTCTCCGCGCACGGGGACCGCTTCTCCGGCGACTTCATCGTCGCGCACCTCAGCCCGTCAGGGCATCGCCTCGAGGTGGTGCTGGTCGACGTCAGCGGCAAGGGCACGCGAGCCGGCACGCGGTCCCTGTTGCTCTCCGGCGCGCTGGGAGGTCTCCTCGGCGCGGTTCCCTCGGCGGACTTCCTGCGCGCTGCGAACGAGTACCTCGTGCGTCAGGGGTGGGCCGAGGGCTTCGCCACGGCGGTGCACCTCGACCTCGACCTGCGCACCGGCGCCTACTCGATCGCCAACGCCGGGCACCCCTCGCCCGCTGCCTTCACGTCCGGGCGGGCGCGCTGGACCGTCCTGGATGCCGGGCGCGGCCCGCTCCTGGGGGTCGTTCCCGACGCCACCTTCGCCCGGCAGGGCGGGCAGCTCGACCGAGGGGACGCGCTCCTCCTGTACTCCGACGGGGTCATCGAGGCCCGGGGGCACGACCTCGTGGACGGGATAGACAGGATGCTCGGGGTGGCGATGATGTCCGTGCTCGGCAGTGGTGACATCGCGACTGACGTGTGCGTCGCTGCCCGTTCGGGGGAGGATGACGACCGGGCGGCGCTGTCCGTCCGCCGTCACTGACGCCGACCCAGCACTGGAGGACCTGTCGTGGACCCCCGCCTCGACCTCGACCTCGCGCCACGCGAGGGCGTTCGCACGTTCACGCCCCGTTGGCGCAACACCCCGCTCACCGAGGCCCGCATCGCCGCGTTCCTGCCGGCCCGGGCCCTGCCTCCCGGGCCGCTCGTGCCGGAGGTGGCCTTCGGCCGTCGTGGGCCGGTCGTCGTGGAGGTCGGGTCGGGGCACGGGGCAGCGGCCGTCAGCTTCGCGCTGGCCCACCCGGAGGTCGACCTCGTCGCCGTCGAGGTGCACGTCCCCGGGGTCGCACGGATGCTGGCCACGGCCGAGGAGGCCGGGGTCGGCAACCTCTGGGTCCACGACGGGGACGCGCTGCCCTTCCTGGCCGAGCGGGTGGCGGCGGACTCCCTCGACGCGATCCACTTGTTCTTCCCCGACCCCTGGCCCAAGCAGAAGCACGCCAAGCGGCGGTTCCTGCAGCAGCACACGCTCGACCTGCTCGCCTCCCGGCTCGTGGTGGGCGGAGTGCTGCGCATCGCCACCGACCATGCGGGCTACGCCGCTCATGCCCGCACCCAGCTCACCCACCACGGCCGGTGGGACGTCGTGGAGGGGGAGCGTCCCTCGTGGCGCCCGGAGGACGGCTTCGAGGCCAAGGGGCGGCGTGCCGGCCGGGCGATCACCGAGCTCACCTGCACGCTGAGCTGACGCGCCCCCTTCAGTCGGGGTAGCCGGATTCGAACCGGCGGCCTTCCGCTCCCAAAGCGGACGCGCTACCAAGCTGCGCCATACCCCGCGGCCCGCGGACACCCGGCATACGACGTCCTTGAGGTGACGACGTGATTTCGGATCCCGTGAGCGCGGCCACTAGGCTAGCCGGTGCCCTCGGGGTGCATGCTCACGAGGTGCGCGGGTGTAGCTCAATGGTAGAGCCCCAGTCTTCCAAACTGATTACGCGAGTTCGATTCTCGTCACCCGCTCCACGGCCGCCGCTGCGTACGTGATCGGTGGCGGGCTCGCCACGGTCGGCATGGACAACCGGACCGCTCCCCCGCCGCTGCGCTTGGCCGCGTACATCGCCTCGTCCGCAGTCCGCAGCAGGACATCCTCGATCGAGGCGGCGGACCCGGTCGAGACGCCCACGCTGACCGTCGCCACCCCCGCCAGGGCGCCGGCAGCGGCAGCGACGATTCGGTGCGCCAGCTGGGACGCGTTGTCGATGGTCAGGTTGCCGGCGACAACGGCGAACTCGTCCCCGCCCATGCGCACCACGAGGTCCTCATTGCGGGCATGGCTGGTCAGCACCCCGGCAAGGGTCTTCAGCACGCTGTCCCCGGCGCGGTGCCCACGCAGGTCGTTGACCGCCTTCAGGTCGTCGACGTCCACGATCAGCACCGCGACGTCCAGGATCTGGGCCGAGGTGAGGGTCCCGAGGAAGCTGGCGAACGCATGCCGGTTCCCGACGCCGGTCAGCGCGTCTGTGAACGCCAGTGTGCGGATGCCCTCGGCTTCGCGCCGGATCCGCTGCATCCCCTGCATCCAGCGGGCCAGGGCCACC
>JBDSNZ010000298.1:0-4816 GCA_039915055.1 Ornithinibacter sp. | reverse complement strand
ACCTTGTCCGACCAGCCAATGGTCGTCGTGCCGTACCACAGCGGGATGGAGGGCATGTCGTTGGCGAGCAACGCCTCAGCCTCCTGGTACTTGGCGTTGGCTGCAGCCGGGTCCGTCTCGGCCGCCGCCTCGACGAGGAGCTTGTCGAACGCCGGGTTGGAGTAGTCGCCGTCGTTGGAGGACGCGCCGGTCTTGTAGATGGGGGCGAGGAAGTTCTCGATCGACGGGTAGTCCATCTGCCAGCCGGTGCGGAACATGCCCTTCATCTTGCGGTCCGCGATCTGGCTGCGGAAGGTGGCGAAGTCGACGACACCGGTGGCGATGCAGTCCACGCCAAGAGCCTGCTTGATGCTGTTGCAGGTGGCCTCGGTCCACTCCTTGTGCGCCGCGTCGGCGTTGTACGACAACGTGATCTTGTCACCCTTGAAGCCGCCGGCCTCGTCAAGCTTGGCCTTGGCCTTGGCCGGGTCGTAGGTGCAGAACTCGCCGCACTGGTTGGCCTTGTAGCCGTCAACGACCGGGGACACCCAGCCGGTGGCCGGCTTACGGGTGTTGTTGAAGATCTGCTTGATGATCTCATCGCGGTTGATCGCCATCGAGATCGCCTGGCGCACCTTGGGATCGGCGTAGTTGGGGTCGACCTTGGCCGGCGCGAAGGTGATCGTCTGGATGACGCCGGTCTCCTTCTGCGCGTTGCGGTCAGTGAGGTCGGACTTGTACTTGTCGTCGATCAGTGCGCTCGCCGGGATCTCGTCGGTGACGTCGAGGTTGTTGGCAAGGACATCGTTGTAGGCCGAGTCCGCATCCTGGTAGATCTTGAACGTGACCTTGTCAAGCTTCCCAGCGAAGTCACCGGAGTAGTCGGCGAACTTGGACAGGACGATCGACTGCTCCTTGGTCCACGAGTCGAGCTTGTAGGGACCGGAACCGATCGGCTTGTCACCGAACGCCTTCGGGTCCTTGAAGAATGCCTCGGGAAGCGGGGAGAACGCTGAGTAGCCGAGCCGGACCGGGAGGTTCGAGACCTTCTCGGTGGTCTTGATCGTGAACGACGTGTCGTCGACGACGACCAGCCCACTCATGGCCTCGGCCTTGGGCTTGCCACCCTCGCACGGGTCATCCGGGTTGGTCGTGCCGGTGCACTGGAGGTCACCGAAGCCCTCGATGGGCTCCATGAAGTAGCCCGAGCTCTGGCCGTTGGGGCCGTAGGCGGCGTAGTTCCAGGCGTCGACGAAGCTCTTGGACGTGATGGGAGTGCCGTCGTGGAACTTGCGACCTTCCTTGAGCTTCACGGTGAAGTTCTGGTTGTCGGTCGTCTCGATCGACTGCGCGAGGTCGTTCTCGGGCTTGGCCGTGTCGGCGTCGTAGTGGACGAGCTTGGAGAAGATGGCGTCGATGACGTTGCCGCCACAGGTCTCCGTCGTGTTGCTCGGAACGAGCGGGTTCTGCGGGTTGCAACCCCGGATGGTGACATCCCCTCCCGTCTTGGTGCTCCCTGCCGTCGTCGTGCCGCCGTCGCCGTCGCCGCTACCGCAACCAGCGGCGAGCAGGGCAACTGCGGACATGGCCGCAACCGCGACCGTGCGAGTATTTCCTCGCATGGATGTCCTCCTACGTGAGTGGTGTCGCCACCCGTGGTCGAGTGTGCGTTTCGCGGCGGTCCCGGTCGGAATCGTCGCGGGGTGCAGCCCGTGGGCTTGCGGCACCATGAAAGTCCACAAATGGGGCGAATGGAAGTTTAGAGGCCCTCCGAGACCCGATTGTGACCGAAGTGCGACCGACCCGACTCCTCGCCGGAGAATCTACGGTCCGCGGCCGATAGCGTGGCAGCGTGACCGCCTACGATGACGACCTCCGCCTGGCCCACGTCCTCGCTGACGCCGTCGAGCGCGTGACGGTTTCGCGGTTCCGCGCGGAGGACCTGCGCGTCGACACCAAGCCAGACCTCACGCTGGTCAGCGACGCCGACCGCGACGCCGAGGAGCTCATTCGCCACCAGCTGAAGCGCACCCGGCCCCGGGACGCCGTCATCGGCGAGGAGTTCGCCCCCACCGGCTCCAGTCCGCGCCAGTGGGTCCTGGACCCGATCGACGGGACCCACAACTTCGTCCGCGGTGTGCCCGTCTGGGCGACCCTCATCTCGCTGGTCGACGATGGCGTCCCCGTCCTCGGCCTGGTGGCCGCGCCGGCCCTCGGCCGACGATGGTGGGCGACCCTGGGCTCCGGCGCGTGGGCCGGTAAGAGCCTCACCTCCGCCCGCAGGCTGCACGTCTCGCAGGTGAGCCGCGTGCAGGACGCGTCGCTGTCCATCTCCAGCACGTCCTCCTGGCGGGCCGTGGATCGCCAGGAACAGATGTTGGACCTCGCCCACGACTGCTGGCGCGAGCGAGGCTTCGGCGACTTCTGGTCCTACATGCTGCTCGCCGAGGGTGCGGTCGACATCGCTGCCGAGCCTGAGCTCGGGTTGCACGACATGGCTGCCCTGGTGCCCATCGTCACCGAGGCGGGGGGTCGGTTCACCTCGCTCGCGGGCGTCGACGGCCCCCACGGCGGCAACGCGCTGGCGACGAACGGCCTGCTCCACGACGAGGTACTCCACCGCATCGGTACGACCTGAGGGGTCCTGGCGCCAGGCGCAACCGCTCAGAAGAGCGAGCCCTGGTCGTTCTCGGTGGGGACTCCCTCGAGCCGCAGCAGCGTCGCCTTCCGAGCCAGCCCCCCGGCATACCCGGTCAGCGTCCCGTCGGCACCGATGACCCGGTGGCAGGGCACCACGACCGGCACCGGGTTGGCCCCGTTGGCGGCACCGACGGCCCGCGAGGCGCCCGGAGGCAGACCGAGGTCCGAGGCGATGGAGCCGTAGGTGATCGTGCGACCCCACGGGACGTCGGACAGCAGCGCCCAGACCCGTCGTTGGAAGTCGGTTCCCGAGGGTCGCAGCGGGAGGTCGAACACGCGCCGCCGGCCGGCGAAGTAGTCGCTCAGCTGCCGGTGCGCCTCGGTCAGCACCGGTGAGCCTCCCCGCTCCGTGCCGGAGGTGCCGTCCGGGGCTGCGTCGAAGTGGATCGCGACCAGTGCGCCGTCACGCTCGACGAGCTCGAGGAGCCCGACCGGGGAACCCATCACGACCGACCGCTGCGCGGCCTCAGAGCTCAACGGTGTCCACGCCGACGCCGAGCGCCTCCTGCGCTGCGGGCACGACCGTCGCCGCGTCGCCCACGAGCACGACGCTCCACTCCCCTGTCACCACCCGCCGGTATGCCGCGTCCAGGTCCTCCAGGGTCAGGGAGCGCACCGCTGCGAGGTTGGTCGTGGTGAAGTCCGGCGCCAATCCCTCCAGCGCGAGCGCGACGCTCTCGTCGGCGACGGCGTCCGCGGTGGCGTAGCGCCCCGGCGCCGTCTTGGCGATGAAGTCGGCACCGGAGCGGAGCTCGGCCTCGCTGAACCCGTCGCGCGCTCCGTCGAGGATGTCGATGAGGAGACGGACCGCGTCGCCTGTCGCATCCGCCCGGACCGATCCGCTGGTCACGAAGGACCCCCCCGCGACCCGTGGTCGGAACGCGGACCGGATGCCGTAGGTGTAGCCCTTCTGCTCGCGCAGGACAGCGTCGACCCGCGCGCTCGGGGAGCCGCCGAGCACGAAGGAGAGCACCGGGTGCGGGGCCCACCCGTGGGGGGTCGACCGGTCCGGACCCGGCACGCCGACGCTGACCTCGGTCTGCACCGAGCCCGGGCGGTCGACGACGACGATCCGGGTGGCATCGGCTGCTCGAACCGGCGGCACCGGACGGGGCCCCGGGCGGTGGCCCGGAGCCGACCACCGCCCCACGGTCGCGCCCAGGACGGCATCGACGTCGACGCCGGTGAGGTCACCGGCCAGGACCAGCGTGGCACCCCTCGGTCCGACGGCGGAGGCATGGAACGACACGAGGTCTTCCCGGGTCAGGGCGGAGATGGACACGGTCGTTCCGGCGCTCGGACGCGATGCCCGATCCTCGGAGTCCCACATCGTCCGGGCGAGCTCGCGGGCCGCACGGTGGGCGGAGGAGGCGCGCTCCTGCTCGATCTCCGCGAGACGGGTGCGCAGCACACGGCGAACCTCGTTCTCGGGAAACGCCGGTGACGACAACACCTCGGTCACGATCGCCGCAGCAGTGGCGAGGTGCCGAGCCGGAACGTCGACATCGACAAGGAGCCCGCCGTCGGAGACGCCGGCGCCGAGCACCATGCCGTGCCGCTCCATCAGCTCTGCGAGCTCCTCCGCATCATGCTCGGAGGTGCCCTCGTCGAGCAGCCTCGAGGTCATCGACCCGATGCCTTCGAGGCCCTCGGGCTCCGTCGCGAGAGAGGTGGGGACCACGACCCTCAGCGAGAGCACGTGCTGACCGGGCAGGTCGTGAACCAGCACGCGGACACCGTTGTCCAGGAGGAGCTCCCGAGGGACGGGGAAGACCCACGGCAGCGGGGTCGTGACGGCCGGTCGAGGGGCGCTCATGCCAGGACCTCCTCGGCCGCGGACCCGGCCGCGGACCCGGCTGCGGGATCTGGTTCCGATTCGGGTTCTGGATCGGGTTCGGGTTCGGGTTCGGCGCGGAGGTAGGCGACGACGGCGCGGGCCTGCGGGCGCAACCAGCGCCTGGCTGCGCTGACGACCTGCTCGGGCGTCACGGCTCGGAGCTCGTCGAGGTAGGTGTTGACCACCTCGGGGTCGTCGTGGAGGCAGAGGTGGTGGCTGATCATGTCGGCGCGATCCTCCTGGCTGGCCAGCGCGCTGAGCCAGGACCGCTCCGCCTGCGCGAGGGAGGCCTCGAGCTCG
>JBDSNZ010000142.1:0-2608 GCA_039915055.1 Ornithinibacter sp. | reverse complement strand
AGGAGGACCCATGGCGGACAGCAGCTTCGACATCGTCAGCAAGTACGACAAGCAGGAGATCGCCAACGCGATCAACACGGCTGCCAAGGAGATCGCCAACCGCTACGACTTCAAGGGGGTCGGCGCCAGCGTCGAGCTCGCAGGCGAGGTCGTGAAGATGCAGGCCAACAGCGAGGAGCGGTGCAAGGCCGTGCTCGACGTGGTGGAGACCTGGTTGATCAAGCGTGGCGTCTCGCTCAAGCACCTCGATGTCCCCGAGGCGGGACCTCGGCTCTCCGGCAAGGAGTACAAGCTCGACTGCACGCTCAAGGAGGGCATCTCCTCCGAGCACGCGAAGAAGATCGCCAAGATCATCCGCGACGAGGGTCCGAAGTCGGTGAAGAGCCAGATCCAGGGCGAGGAGCTGCGGGTGAGCAGCAAGTCGCGCGATGACCTCCAGGCCGTGCAGACGCTCCTGCGCGAGCAGGACCTCGAGGTCGCGCTGCAGTTCACCAACCGGCGCTAACCCCTCCGACCACTCCTGACCCCTCCTGACCCCTCCTGGCCCCTCCTGACCGCTGCTGCCCCCCTCCCCCCTCCCGACTTATTGCGCTCCAGCCACGCTCGAGGCCCCTTCTGGAGCCCTGGTGCGTGGCTGTGGGGCAATAAGTCGGAGGCGGTGCGGGGGCGCAGGGTTCGACGGCGGACATCCCCCTCCCGCACGGGGGGCGCGCTGACGTAGCGTGAGGCGATGAGCGACTCCTTCGGGGCAGCATCCTCGGCACCCCCCACCGCCTCGACCGTCGGTGAGCTGCGCGCCACCGGACACACCCCACGCTCGGTGCGGGCCGAGATCCGGGACAACCTGCTGCGCGCCCTGGCCCAAGGACGCGACCCCTGGCCGGGTCTGCACGGGTTCGGGTCCACCGTCGTGCCGCAGGTCGAGCGGGCGCTGCTGGCCGGTCACGACATCGTGCTGCTCGGCGAGCGCGGGCAGGGCAAGACTCGCCTGCTGCGCAGCCTCGTCGGCCTGCTGGACGAGTGGAGCCCGGTGATCGAGGGTTCAGAGCTGGGTGAGGACCCGCTCGAGCCGATCACCGTGGAGTCGCGGCGGCGGGCCGCAGAGCTGGGCGATGACCTGCCGGTCCGATGGAAGCACCGGGACGAGCGGTATGCCGAGAAGCTCGCCACCCCCGACACCAGCGTCGGTGACCTGATCGGCGACGTCGACCCGATGCGCGTCGCCGAGGGCAGGCGGCTGGGGGACCCGGAGACCATCCACTTCGGGCTCATCCCCCGCAGCCACCGCGGCATCGTCGCCATCAACGAGCTGCCCGACCTCGCCGAGCGCATCCAGGTGGCCATGCTCAACGTCATGGAGGAGCGCGACATCCAGATCCGCGGCTACGTGCTGCGCCTGCCGCTCGACGTGCTCGTCGTCGCGAGCGCCAACCCCGAGGACTACACCAACCGCGGCCGGATCATCACCCCGCTGAAGGACCGCTTCGGGGCCGAGATCCGCACCCACTATCCGCGCGAGCTCCACGACGAGGTCGCAGTGATCCGTCAGGAGGCCCACCTCGTCGCCACGGTGCCCGATGCCCTCGTCGAGGTCATGGCGCGCTTCACCCGCGGCCTGCGCGGCTCCTCCGCGGTGGACCAGCGCTCGGGTGTCTCGGCGCGATTCGCGATCGCCGGCACCGAGACCGTGGCAGCGGCGGCCCTGCACCGGGCGACGACCCAGGGCGAGGAGCACGCCGTCGCGCGAGTCGTCGACCTCGACGCCGCGATCGACGTGCTGCGCGGCAAGGTGGAGTTCGAGAGCGGCGAGGAGGGCAGGGAGCGCGAGGTGCTGGGCCACCTGCTGCGCACCGCCACGGCAGAGACCGTGCGAGGGCACCTCGGTGGGCTCGACCTGGGGCTGCTCGTCGAGGCCATCGAGGACGGTGCGATGGTCACCACCGGCGACCAGGTCACGGCCCGCGACTTCCTCGCCGGGCTTCCGGTGCTCGGGGAGTCGGCCGTCTACGACAGCATCTGCGACCGGCTCGGAGCGGGCAACGACGGCGAGATGGCCAGCGCGGTCGAGCTCGCCCTGGAGGGTCTCTACCTGGCCCGGCGCATCTCCAAGGACAGTGCCGACGGCGAGACGGTCTACGGGTGAGCCGCTCATGAGCCGCGGGCGTCGGTCCGACTACGGGCGGTATGCCGGGGGGCCGGACCCGCTGGCCCCGCCGGTCGACCTGCGCGAAGCCCTCGACGCCATCGGTGAGGAGGTCATGGCGGGCGCCTCCCCCGAACGCGCCATGCGTGAGCTGCTGCGCCAGGGCTCGCAGGGCCGCACCGGCCTGGATGACCTCGCCTTCCAGGTGGCCGAGCGCCGACGCGAGCTGCTGCGCGAGCACTCCCTCGGGGGCACCCTCGAGGAGATCCGCAGGCTCCTCGACGACGCCGTGCTCGCCGAGCGCAAGCAGCTGGCCCGGGACCTCGACGACGACGCCCGGTTCGACGAGCTGCGCCTGGAGGGCCTGCCGTCCTCCACCGCCGCGGCGGTGACCGAGCTGGGCGACTACCAGTGGCGCAGCTCCGAGGCCCGGCAGGCGTTCGAGCAGATCAAGGACCTGCTCGG
>JBDSNZ010000102.1:0-8787 GCA_039915055.1 Ornithinibacter sp. | reverse complement strand
GGTAGGTCAGGGCGATCTCGCTCTCCTCCGCGAGCGGGTGGCCTCGAGGCACGATCGCCACGAAGGGGTCCTCGATGAGGTCGATGCGCCGATAGCCGGTGGGCAGTGAGCTGTCCGGCGGGTCGATCACCAGGTCGATGTCGGGCCGAGGTCCCCGTTGGTCCACCTCGTTGAGGACGAGCTCGAGGACCAGGTCGGGGAACTCCCGGGTGAGTCGCTTGACCAGGGCCGGCATCCACACGGCACCGGCGGAGGCGAAGTAGCCGATGGAGAGCCGGCCGGAGCGGCCGTCGCGCAGGTCGGAGACGACCCGATCCAGACGGCCCCACTGGCTCATGACCTCGTCGGTCTGGGCATCCAGGACCAGCGCGGCATCGGTTGGCACGATCCCCCTCCCCGCACGTTGGAAGAGAGTCAGCCCGGTCTCGCGCGCGAGGGCTGCGAGGTGTTGGCTGACGGCCGAGGAGGTCATCCCGAGGTTGTCGGCCGCGGCCTGCACCGAACCACTCGCCACGACGGAGCGGAAGACGCGGATGCGGTGCGGGTCGAGCATCACGCAACCATACAGTGAAACTTAACAACCAATTAGCAAAGTCACGTTGTTCTACATGGTTGAACGCGGCATCATGGTGGACATGAACACCGCATACCTCTCCTTGAACAAGGCCCGCCGCCTCGCCTCCTCCCTTCGCACCAACCGTCAGGCCGGCCGCGGCTGGAACCAGAACGTCGACCGCGACCTCACCCGTGAGGCCCACGAGCTCTACCTCCTCGCGCAGACCACCGCCCCCCGCGTGCTCTGACCCTTCCCCTTCGGGAAGACCCCACGGCACGATCCCCCGGGGAAGATCTGTACCACCTCCTGACCCTCAGGCCATCACGTGGCGGAGGGTCAGCGTCGTGTCCGGACGGGTCTCCTCGAGCTCCGCGCGCTGCGCGAGGTAGAGCTCGGCACAGGCCAACGCGTCGGTGAGGCACTCGTGCGCCCGGTAGGAGGGCAGGCCGCGACGCTCTCGCGCCCTGCCCAACCGCAGACTCCCCGCCTCCGGCTCGCTCCCCCACCCCCTCGACACGGCACGGCGCTCGAGCTCCATCGTGTCCACGGTGGCGCACGGCATCGCTGCCCCCCAGAGGCGCCTGCACGCAGCCCCGAGGAAACCGGTCTCGATCCTCACGTGGTGAGCGAGCAGCACCCGCCCCTGCAGTGCGTCGAGCACCACCGCCACCACTTCGTCGATCGGCACTCCCGCCGCGAGGTCGTCATCCGTCAGCCCGTGCACGACGGCGCTCTGCCCCACCCCGCGCGCGCCCGCCGCACCGGCCACCACGAGTCGTCGGGCGCTGCCCAGCCGCACCTCGTCGCCGTCGACGGCGACCAGGCCCACGGACAGCACGGCATCCGATCGCGGGTCCAGACCGGTGGTCTCGATGTCGAGGGCCAGCAGCCCCAGCTCCCGCAGGGGAACATCCTTGGGCGGGACGGGCGTCGCGAGGTAGTCGCGCAGCGGTCCCGGCGCGGAGCGGCGAAGCGCCCGGGCCCTCGCTCGGGCCTCGCGGTCACCGAGCAGTGAGGGGGTCACGAGATGTACTGCAGTGGGTGCCGCTGTGCCAGTGCGCCCTGGGCGGAACGCACGATGGCGAAGGCCTCGCGAAGGTGCCGCTTGTCGAAGCTGGACAACTGAGCGGGTGAGACGAAGTTGTTGACCGGAATGCCGTGGTGCACCTGGCTGCCCTGGTGGCGGAGGCGCACGTAGGAGATGAACTCGAACGCATCGCGAAGGTCACGCCCGCGGTCCTCGCCCAGGACCCCGGCATCCACCGCGTCCTGGATGCGGGCCCGGGTGTTGACGGCGGGACTTCCGATCGAGAGGGCGTGCACTCGCGCCAGCTCGACCACGGCGCCGATGCCACCGCGCTTGATGTCCAGGGTGTCCCGGTGCTCACCGTGGCGCTCCAGCACGAACCCTCGGAAGAAGCCGAGTGGTGGCTCGTTGCTCACCGCCTGCTTCGCCAGGTGGGCGAGGAAGCGACCCGAGCGCGGGGTGGCACCCAGCACGTGCTCGCGCAGGCGGGCGTGCAGGTCGACGTCGCCGTGCACGGGACGCATGTCGAAGAAGATGCTGGCGTCCAGGACGGCCTCCGGCACCGGCTCGGCGAGCCACGTCGAGAACTCACGACGCCACTGCGCCACCGTGCGCCGCAGGCGTGGGTTGGTCGCCATGACGTCACCGGCGCAGCGCGGGTAGCCGCACTCGACCAAGCCCGAGGTGACCTGCTCGGCGAGCGCGCAGAAGTAGGCGTCGTGCTCCGGCTCCGCCGTGTCATCGAGGATGATCGCTGTGTCCTGGTCGGCGGCGAGCGCCTGCTCCAACCGGGCGCGAGAGCCCAGGGCGACCCAGCAGTAGGAAACGGGAGGCGCGCCGAGATCGGCCTCCGCCAGCTCGATCAACCGGCGCACCACGGCATCCCCCACGGCGGTGACCACCCGACCGATGTCATCGGCCGAGGCGTCCTGCTCGACGAGGGCGAAGGCCACCTGGGGGAGCATCCGTGCGGCCCGGACCACTCCCTCCACCGAGTCCTGGCGCCCGACGTCTCCCGCCAGGTAGACCGGGTTGTCGTGCTCGAGGCGCAGGAGGTCGGTGGCGGTGACGACACCCACCGCACGTTGGTCGCCATCGACGATCGGCAGGTGGTGGATGCGCCGGGCGACCATCTCCAGGAGCACCTCGAACGCCAACGTGTCGACGGACCCGGTGACCGGCGCGCTGGTCATCACCTGGGTCACGGGTGAGGTCGGCGCCCGACCCACCGCGAGGACACGGGTGCGGAGATCGCGATCCGTGAGGATCCCGACGAGCCGGTCCCCCTCGAGCACGAGCAGCGAGGACACCCGGTGCTCCGACATGGTGACGGCGGCCTCGTGCACGGTCGCCGTGCTGGGCACGGAGACCGGGGACCGCGTGATCAGGTCGCTGACCCGGGTCTTGAGGATCGCGCTCCCACTCGTGGACACCTGGAGGGAGGCGACGGCGCTGCTCATCAGGTGCTGCCGCTGCGCGGTGAAGAAGGCGTCCACGTCGGGGTGGTCGACGCGCAGGTCAGCCACGACCTCGCGCGGCACCAGGATGACGAGGCAGTCCTCGATGGCCGTCACCGCGAACGGTGAGGGCCCCCCGGTGCTCACCGAGACCGTCCCGAACGTGGCGCCGGCCGCACCGCGGTCCACGAGCGCGCCGTTCTCGTCGCGCACCTCGGCGGCCCCCGACCTGAGCATGACCAGGTGGTTCACGACCTCTCCCCGCGAGATCAGCACCGACCCCCGCCGGTGGTAGCGGAGCGTGAGCTGGGGGCTCAACCGGTCGAGCTCCGCCGTGCTCAGGCTGTCGAACGGCTCGTGGAGGACGAGGAAGTCACGAATCTCGGCCAGCTCGACGTCCACGCCCATGACCGGATCATCGCAGCCCCGTGTGCACTGTGGAACGCGTCGTCGGCGCCGAGGCGACCGGCGCACCGATTCCACGACGAGCGGCCGTTCCTGCAGGTGAGCATGGTGTCGAGGCTCACGAAAGGTGCGGCAGCAAACCCCCGTGCGTCTTGCTCGACTGGTCAACTGAGACCTCGTGGCGCCATCGGGTGCCGCACGCAGCGAAAGGTGTGGACATGAGCCAGTCTTCGATGGAGGACCTTCCCGGCACCGACGACCCCGGCACGACCGAGGGGCCGGCCGACAGCGGCGCCTCCGAGGCCGCAACCCCCGGCGAGCACGACGGCGGAGCCGACGGCGGAGCATCCCAGGACACCGAGGGCCCGGCCGACAGCGGCGCCTCCGAAGCCGCAACCCCCGGCGAGCACGACGGCGGAGCCGACGGCGGGGCCGACGACTCCCGGTGACCTCACGCCCGCGGTCGACCGAGCCCGCGCCCCCCGCTCATCGCAGGGGTCGCGGGCTCGGCGCTGTGGTTGCCCTGGACCGGGAGACCTTCGCCGAGCAGCACTGGGGTCGCGCCCCCGTGCTGAGCCGTGCATCGCAGCTCCCGCCCCCGGAACACGGCTTCAGCGCGGCCTCGGTCGATGCCCTCCTCGCTAGACGGGCGCTGCGCACCCCGTTCCTGCGGATGGCGAAGGAGGGCGCCACCCTCGATCCTGCGTCGTACACCCTCGGTGGTGGCGTGGGTGCGGCCGTCGGGGACCAGGTCAGCGAGGACCGGGTGCTGCGCCTGTTCGCCGGCGGCGCGAGCATCGTGCTCCAGGGGCTGCACCGCACCTGGCCGTCGGTCGTCGACGCCGCGCAGGACCTCGCCGCCGACCTGGGCCACCCGGTGCAGGTGAACGCCTACGTGACGCCACCACAGAACAGGGGCTTCGACGACCACTACGACGTCCACGACGTGTTCGTCGTGCAGGTCGAGGGGGAGAAGCACTGGCGGGTGCGGCCCCCGGTGCTCGACGCCCCGTTGCGGAGCCAACCGTGGACCGACCGTCGCGACGCCGTGCGCGGGGCCACCCACGCGGAGCCGGTGATCGACGCCGTGCTGCGACCCGGGGACGCGCTCTACCTCCCCCGCGGGTGGCTGCACAGCGCCTCCGCCCTCGGGGGCACGAGCATCCACCTGACCTTCGGCGTCCACGTCTGGACCGTGCGCCACCTCGTCGACGACCTCGTGCGCGCTGCCGGGCACCGCCTGGACGAGGACTCCGACGCACGCACGTCGCTCCCGCTCGGGGTCGATGCGCTCGACCCGGCGACCTCCCGAGACCGACGAGCCGCAGTGCGAGCCGCCCTCGAGGCTGCTTTGGATGCCGTGACCGAGGACGACCTGTCCACTGCCCTCGCCTCCCGCGCGCGCTCGGCCCAGCGGGGCGAGCCGATGGGGGTCCTTGCCCAGCATGACGCGACGCGCGAAGGTGCCGAGCCCGGCAGCTGGCGTCCCCGTCGGCACCTGGCGCACAGGTGGGAGGGGTGCAACGCCAGCCTCCTCGTCACCCGCGTCGGACGCCTCGAGGTGCCTGCACATGAGCGGGCCGCCGTGGATGCCGTGCTGCGTGGCGACGCGGTGGCGGACGACCTCGACGTGCGAGTGATCCGTTCACTGGCCCTCGCGGGGATCCTGATTCCGCGATCCCAGGACGACGGCTCCCACCAGGACTAGGTCGACGCGCGCACGACCAGTCGCGTCGGTAACAGGGTCAGCGCGGGTACCTCACGCCCCGCGAGCCGCTCGAGCAGGAGGTCGGCCATCACCGCCCCCATCTCCTCGACCGGTTGGGCCACGGTGGAGAGCTCGGGTTGGGTGTGGCGGCAGACCGGGGCGTTGTCGAAGCCGATGACGGCCACCTCGTCGGGGACCCCGACCCCGAACTCTCGCAGCACCCGTAGCGCTCCGGCTGCCATGAGGTCCGAGCCGGCGAACACGGCATCCACCGGCTCACCCTCCAGGAGCTCGCGCATGGCGTGCTCACCGCTGCGCTCGCTGTAGTCGCCGATGGCGATGGGCACGCGACGTGGGTCCATACCGGCCTCTTCGAGCGCGTCGAGGGCACCCTCGACGCGGTCCCGCCCGGAGGTCATGTCCTGGGGGCCGGCGATGATGCCGATCCGGCGGCGTCCGGTCTCCAGAAGGTGCCGGACGGCGACGCGACCACCGGCGTGGTTCTCCACGTCGACGACACACGCTGGCCGCAAGCTCGGCGGTCGACCACCCACCACCGTCGTCACCCCCCGAGCCTCGAGCCGCTCCGGCAGGTCGTCATCGGCGTGCAGCGACAGGAGCAGCACACCGTCGACACGCTGGTCGGTGAGGTAGGTCGCCACCCTCGCCCGGTCTCGTTCACTGCCGGACATCGCGAGGAGCAGCTGGTAGGGGGTGGCCGAGAGTCGCTCACTGATGCCGCGCACGGTGGCTGCGAAGAAGGGCTCCCCGAAGAGCCGGTCTCCTGCCTCCGAGACGACCAGGGCGACGGTGTCGGTGCGACGCGTGACGAGCGAGCGCGCGGCGGGGTTGACGACGTAACCGAGCTCCTCCACCGAGGCCAGCACGGCGGAGCGCGCTCGCACGGACACCTGCGGCGACCCGTTGAGCACTCGGGATGCCGTGCCCCGACCCACCCCGGCATGGCGGGCCACCTCATCGAGCGTAGGCCTGGTTCCCGTGCCGAGACCGGGTTCCCGGACGGCCCCGGCACGGGGACCAGGTGCGGCGAGGGGAGGGTGAAGGGTCGAGGACCCGCCCATGCTCCCCCCTGTGGGAGCGCTCCCATTCGCCACGGGACCAGTATGGCAAGGGAGTCGCGCGGGACGTCCGCCTGTCCATCGGATGTGACCGAACCGTGACGAGGCCCACCCCGCGCAACCGCGGACGACCACCCGGGAGGTGTCCGGCATCCTGCGACCGCCGACGACCTGTTGGGACCGCCGACGACCTCAGGGGACCTCAGGCAAAGACGTCGGCGGGGAACGCTCCGTTGTCGCGCACCGTCACCACCAGCGGGAGGCCGAGCTCGGCCAGGCGCGTGGTGCCCACCTCCCCGAGCGACTCCCAGGGCGCAACCCCGATCTGGTCGGTCGCGACCTCGACGGCCCGCCGCAGGCCGCGACCGTCGTCGGTCAGGGAGCCGTCGCTCGTCAGCAACCCGCGGTGCGCGAGAGCAGCCTCGGTGGCCATCCACTCCTCCTCCGACCATCCACGAGTGGCGCGCGCGGCGGTGCGGGTGAAGCCCCTCCCCGTGGCCGTGTGGGTGACCAGGGCCTCGAGCCCGGTGAGACCGGCGCCCACGAGCGCGGCGACGTGCCCATCGCCGCGGTGCTCCCTCAGCAGCGTCAGCGCGTGGAAGAGCACCAGGTGCGGCTCCTGTGGCCAGGCCAGGTCTGCGTGCGCGGCATACAGCGGTCGACCCGAGACGGTGCACCCCGCGGTCGCCTGCCGAGCCAGGTCAGCGGCCTCGCTGACCTCAGGAGAGGCGAGCACCTGGCGGCCCAACAGCCGTTCCCAGGCGGCGGAGACACCTCGATACCTGGCGGCCACCACGTCCTCCGGGCTCGCGGCGTCCCACGCGCCGGGGATGAAGTGCGCGACCTGCGAGGGGTTGAACACGAAGAAGGTCGCTGCCACGGTGCCGGGTCCGACGCGTCCCATTGCTGCCGACCGCGCGGCGAAGTAGGCCCCCATGCCACGGCGGACGCCGAGCGCCGTCACCTCGGCCTCGACCTCGGGTGCGAAGTAGGACAGGGCGTGCAGGGCGTCCAGGGAGCGGGCCGTGCGGCCGGCGAGGCGGGGATCCATGGCTCCGTTCTACACGGTGCCCGACGTGCAGACTTCCCCGTCGGTCCACGTCCCAGGGCGCGTCCGCACCGACCGGGTGCGCACGGAGCGGCTGGGCACTGGCACTGTGGCTTCCGTGCGAGCACTGACATATGCCGGCTTCGGCCTGGCTCCCGAGGTCACCGAGGTGGCCGACCCGATCGCGCCTCCCGGTGGCGCCATCGTGCGTGTCGCCGCGAGCGGGCTGTGCCGTAGCGACTGGCACGGGTGGATGGGCCACGACCCCGACATCACCTCCTTCCCCCATGTCCCCGGTCACGAGTTCGCCGGCGTCGTCGAGGCGGTGGGAGAGTCGATCGACCGGTCATGGGTCGGTCGAGCCGTCACCGCACCCTTCGTCATGGCGTGCGGTCGGTGCGCGGTGTGCCGGGCGGGCGAGGGTCAGGTCTGTCCCCACCAGCGTCAGCCGGGTTTCTCCGACCCGGGCTCGTTCGCCGAGCTGGTCACCGTGCATGCCGCAGACACCAACCTCGTGGCCCTCCCGGACGACGTGGACCCCGGCACGGCGGCAGCCCTCGGCTGCCGCGTGGCGACGGCATATCGGGCGGTCATCTCCCGCGCCGGGGTGACGGACGGGGATGCCGTGGTGGTGCTCGGGTGCGGCGGTGTCGGTCTCGCAGCCATCGCCATCGCCGTGAGCCTGGGCGCCAGGGTCTGCGCCGTCGACATCGATGCGGGGGCGCTGAGCCGCGCGACCGGGCTGGGAGCGGAGGCCGTCATCGACGGCCGCGGAGCGGAGGCCGATGTCGTGAGAGCGGTGTTCGACTGGTCCGACGGTGGTGCGTCGGTGAGCATCGATGCACTCGGGAGCCCGTCGACCTGCCGCACCGGGATGCTGTCGTTGGCTCGGCGCGGTCGACACGTGCAGGTCGGCCTGCTGCCGCCCGCCGCCGGCCACGCGGAGGTGCCGATGGAGCGGGTCATCGGGTGGGAGCTCGACGTGTTGGGCAGCCACGGGATGGCGGCCCACGACTACCCGGCCCTGTTGGCTGAGGTGGGTTCGGGACGACTCGACCTCGGGCAGCTGCTGGCCCCCGGGGCGCCCTTGGACCTGCGGGCTGCTGGTGCGGCACTGGCCGCGATGGGTGGGACACCATCGCGCGGGATCGTGCTCGTGGACCCGTCACGCTGAGTTCACGCCGTGGAGCTCATCACTGTCGGGCACCTCGGCGCACGTCTTCTCCGAACGCCTGGGCCACGAACCCTCGCACGTGGGGATGACGCTGCACCTCTGAGGAGGCCGACGCTGCCGGACGCGACGCCGCCTCGGTCAGAACGGTGGGAGTGCGGGGTGTCGATCCGGTGCGGGCATCGCGGGGATGCCGTGGGGCTGGGGCGCTGGTGGTGGCCAGTGGGTGTGGTCGGGCAGGGTGACGCGTTTCTCGCCGGTGGGTGAGATCCAGGTGATGACGCCGTCGGGTTCGAGGGTGTAGCGCCACCGGGCGTGTTGTTTCATCCGGTGATG
>JBDSNZ010000246.1:0-4798 GCA_039915055.1 Ornithinibacter sp. | reverse complement strand
GCGGCACGGGATTGAGAGGGGGCGTGGATGGGCACGGGACACGGACACGGCTCCGGGCACGCGGGTGGGGCCCACCGCTGGCGCCTCCAGGTGGCCTTCGTGCTCATCGCGGCGTTCTTCGTCGTGGAGCTCATCACCGGTCTGCTCAGCGGATCGCTCGCCCTCCTCAGCGACGCCGGCCACATGGCAGCCGATGTCGTCGCCCTGGGCGCGGCCATCGTCGCGACCCGGATCGCGGTACGACCCGACTCGACCGGGCGCCGCACCTTCGGCTCCTACCGGGCGGAGGTCTTCGCCTCGGGTCTGGCCGTGCTGCTCATGCTCGGCGTCGCGGCATACATCGTCATCGAAGCCGTGGGTCGGCTCGGGGAGACCCCCGACGTCGCCACCACCCCGATGCTCGTCGTCGGTGGGATGGGGCTGCTCGTCAACCTCGTCGCGCTGACGCTCCTGCGGGGCGGCGCGTCGGACAGCCTCAACGTCAAGGGGGCCTACCTCGAAGTCGTGGCCGACACGGTGGGATCGGTGGGCGTGATCGCCGCGGCTCTCCTCGTCGCCGCCACCGGGTCCGCGGTGTGGGACACCGTCATCGCGCTCGCGATCGCGGTCTTCGTCGCCGTGCGCGCGATCTTCCTGGGTCGCGAGGTGCTGGCGGTGCTCGGGCAACACGCCCCGGCCGGCATCCTCCCGGCGGACGCCGAGTCAGCGCTGCGCGAGGTGGCCGACGTGGTCGACGTCCACGACCTGCACCTGTGGACCCTCACGTCCGGGATGCACGTCGCCACCGCGCACCTCGTCTGCACCGACGAGGCCGACCCCACCGACGTGCTCACGGCCGCTGCCGCAGTGCTCCGCGACCGGTTCTCGATGGACCACGCGACCATCCAGGTCGAGCCGCGCAGCGCCCGGGCCTGCACCGAGACGAGTTGGTAGCCCGGGATCCCCAGCACGACGTCCGGCAGCTCGGCGCCTCCAGGGCCACCCTGCCGGACGTCGTGTCGAACCCGGGCGGAATGCCGTCCACGCTCCGGTCGTTGGTTGCGGGGTGACGACCTCGGCGGACCTCCCCATCAGCAGGGCCACCGTCGGGTTGCGCAGCGAGCGAGGGCCGGTGCTCCTCGCGGTGATGCTCGGCACTGGGCTCGTCGCGATCGACGCGACGATCCTCGCCGCCGCAGTGCCCGCGGTCGTGCGCGACCTCGGCGGACTGAGCCAGTTCCCGTGGCTCTTCTCCGTCTACGTGCTCGCGCAGGCCGTGTCGATCCCGGTCTACGCGAAGGTCGCCGACCTGTTCGGTCGCAAGAGCGTCATGATGCTCGGCATCGTGCTGTTCATCGTCGGGTCGCTGCTGTGCGGTGTGGCCTGGTCGATGGGAGCGCTCATCGCGTTCCGGGCCGTGCAGGGCCTCGGTGCCGGCGCGATCCAACCGATCGGTATGACCATCGTCGGCGACATCTACTCCGTCGCGGAGCGGGCCACGGTGCAGGGCTACCTCGCGTCAGTGTGGGCGATCTCCTCACTCGTCGGGCCGACCCTTGGTGGGGTCTTCGCCGACTACCTGTCGTGGCGATGGATCTTCCTCGTCAACCTCCCCCTCGGGCTCCTTGCCGCCTGGGTGCTCCGCCGCGGGTTCCATGAGTCACCCCGGGCCACGGTGGGTGAGCGGCCGCGGATCGACGTGGCGGGCACGGTGCTGCTCCTCACCGGCACGGTGGCCCTGCTCGTCGCCCTGCTCGAGGGCGGGATCCTCTGGGCCTGGCTGTCCGTGCCGAGCATCGCCCTGTTCCTCGGCTCGGTGCTGCTGCTCACGGCATTCGTCCTCGTGGAGCGACGGGCACCCGAGCCGGTGCTGCCGCTGTGGGTCTTCCGACACCGCGTCGTCGGCGCGACGATGCTCGTCGGCCTCGTCGTCGGGGTGCTGCTGCTGGGGCTCACCTCCTACGTCCCGCTCTATGCGCAGGGGGTGCTCGGCACAGGTGCCGTCGTGGCGGGTTTCGCCCTCGCGGCGATGACCATCGGCTGGCCGATCGCCGCGTCGGCCTCCGGGCGCCTCTACCTGCGTCTCGGGTTCCGCCCCACGATGCTCATCGGCTCGACCGTCGCCGTGGCGGGGGCGGCGCTGCTGCTCACGGTCGGCGAGCAGAGCTCGGTCGTGCACCTGGCCGCACCGTGCTTCGTGATGGGGTTGGGGTTCGGTCTCGTCGCGAGCCCGTCGATCGTCGCGGCACAAGCCGCCGTGGGGTGGGGCCGGCGGGGGGTGGCGACGGGTGCCAACATCTTCGCCCGCTCCATCGGCAGCGCCATCGGGGTCGCGGCCTTCGGGGCGATCGCCAACGGTGTCGTGCGGAGCCGTCTGGGCGAGGAGCCCAGCAACCTCGAGGACCTCAGCCCCGACGTGCTCGGGCCCGCGCTGCACAGCGTCTTCCTCGCGTCGTTCATCGTCGCCCTCGCCCTGCTTGTCGCGACGCTCGCGATGCCGCGCCGGGTCGAGGAGGTTCTGGATGCCGAGGTGGTCGCGCCCTGAGCCTCGCGGTCAGGCTCGGCGGCCCCCGGTCGAGGCGACACCGAGCCACGTGTGCGGGTTGCCGTCCCAGCACCAGCCGAGCTTGGGGGCTCCCTGCGAGATCCACATCGCCGGCACGCGCCGGTCGCCGCGGCGTGAGCCCGAGAGCATGAAGCAACGGTTCTTCTCGAGCAGGTGCGGCGCGTGCGTCACGACGGCGATGCCCTCCTCGATCGTCAGCGGCGTGCGGCCCCGCGCGAGGATCACCGGCAGGGCCTCCTCCGGGCGCACGTCGAGGAACTCCTCACCCCGGTCGACGTCCAGGAGCACGTATGCCGTGGAGGTCGGCAGCTCGACCTGCGGGATCGGGCGGTAGGGACTCAGCCCCTGCTCACCGTGGTTGCGGTCGACCACCCCGGGCTTGGTCCCCTTCGGCGCGAGCCGGAGCAGGGGAATGGTGCGGTGGGGGTCCACCAGGTCGCGCGTCACGACGAGGACCAGCGGGGCGTGACCGGGCCGGGCCAGGGCCAGGTCGGGAAGGGTCGCTGCGACCGCGCGTAGTGGCTCCACGCGCTCGAGAAAGGCCAACTCGCCGAGGCCCGCGAGCCCCGGGTAGCCCAGTGAGAGCAGGGTCTGGACCTGGGTGTCGAGGACGCCTGCCGCGGATGTGGTGCCGGCCGTGACGGTCATGGGAACCTCCGTGGTGGGTCAGGTGGCGGGCATGACGTCGCGGGTCTCGCGCGCCCGGAGCCACGGGATGACGGCCAGCAGCGTGATCACCCCGGTCACCCCGAAGGCCAGGGTGTAGCTGCCGTTGTCGATGAGCAGGCCCGCGACGATCGGCCCGACGATGGCGCCGCTGTCCTGGGACATCTGGAACGTGGCGAGGGCGCGGCCGCCGTTGCGGTCACGCCCGACGACGTCGGCGAGGGAGGCCTGCTGCGCCGGGTTCAGGGTGCCGGCGCCGAGGCCGGCGATGACCGACACGACGATGAGGGTCGGCATGTCGTTCGCGAAGCCCGTGACCGCCGTGGCCAAGCCGCTCACGAGGAGGCCGCCGAGGATGAAGGGTCGACGGCCGAAGCGGTCGGCGAGCCGCCCTGCCACGGTGAGCCCTACGGCGTTGCCAGCAGCGAAGACGGCGATGACCATGCCGGCGACCCACGGTTCCTTGCCGATGACCACGGCTGCGAAGAGCGGGAGGATCGCGTTGCGTACTCCGAAGTTCCCCCACCCGTTGGCGAACCCCGAGAAGATCGATGCCCGGTAGGCGCTGTCGCGCCAGCCGTCACGGGCGGTCATCACCGGCAGGATCGGCGCACCCTCGGCCGGGCGCAGCGACGCCCCCGAGAGGAACGACGCGACGATCGCCGCCGCGATCAGGAGCGTCACGGCATACACGATGAACGGCACGCGCAGACCGAGGTTGCCGAGCAGGCCACCGACCACGGGCCCGCCGATGCCGCCGAGCAGGAAGGCCGAGGCGTAGGCCGAGGAGACCCGCGCCCGGATGGAGGGCGGCGCGAGGCGCACGATGAGCGCGACGGCCGAGACCGTGAACATCGTGGAGCCGATGCCGCCGAGGCCACGAAACACGAGCAGCTGCCAATAGGTCTGGGCGAATGCCGTGGCGCCGGTCGAGATCGCGACGATCACCAGCCCGGTGAGGTAGACCGGTCGCTCACCCAGGCGCGCGACGAGTCGACCGCCTCCGGGGGCGAAGACGAGGCGGAAGAACGCGAACGCGCTGACCACTACCGAGCTCGCGGTGGCACCGACGCCGAAGCTCTGGGCGAACTGCGGGAGCACCGGCGTGATGAGACCGAACCCCAGCGCGATGACGAACGCTGCGGCGATCAGCACCCAGATCTCGCGGGGGATGCGGATCCGCGGGGCGGGACCCGCCACGGGGGAGGCAGACACGATCGACCAGTATGCCGTCTGCGACCGACCGACCCGGACCCCACCACCCGCCGTCGAACCCTCCCCGACTCATTGCACTCCAGCCACGCCCAGGGGCCCCAGAGAGGAGTTCGCACGTGGGTGAGGCGCAATGAGTCGGGTCTCAGCGCTGGGGGACGTACGGCTGGGACTCCCGGGGAGCGGAGGCTCCCTCGCGCCAGGACCTGCGCCGCAGGAACCACCCGGCCAGGACGAGCAGGGGGACCGCGACGAGCAGGCGCGTGCCCCACACCCACCCACGCTCCTGCCAGAGCGCGCCGGAGTTCTTCACGGCCACGCCGCGCAGCTCGTTGCCCGCGAAGCTCACGCACGGCGAGGTGTACCGCGACGACA
>JBDSNZ010000004.1:0-5111 GCA_039915055.1 Ornithinibacter sp. | reverse complement strand
GGCACGGCCCTGGCCAAGCAGGAGGCACTGGAGGCAGCCGGGGTCAAGGTCGGCAAGTCACCGTCCGCGACCGCTGACCTGATGCGAGAGATCATGCGCTCGCTGAACGCCTGACCCGTCGCACCGGGGAACCGGTGTCGGTGCTTCTGTCACGAAGTGCGTTCCGCCTCGGCGTTGCTCGCATGACTGGGCGCCGCGGTGTCGCACACTGGTCGCGATGACTGTCATCGACCGCTTCCGCTCCGCCCTCCCCGGGGGCGAGGACCCCGACGACGCCGCCACGGGATCGACTCCAGCCTGGAACGCGCTGTGGCTGCGAGGCCTGCTCCTGGGTCTGGCCACCGGCGTGATCTCTGCCCTCGTGCTCGTCGTGCCCGTCGTGCTCGCCTGGTTGATGGAGCCGCGCGCCACCGGCTCGCAGTGGGGGGCGGTCGGCACCGGCACCGCGCTCTGGCTGCTCACCGGCGGCGCCCACCTCACCAACGGTCCCGTCACGCTCTCGCTCGTCCCCCTGCTGGGTCTGCTGCTCCTCGTCGTCATCGCGCGGCTCGGCGCCCGCGAGGCGATGTCCGGCGTGCCCACCGATGGTGAGCACTGGCGCGGTCTTCTCCCGGCGCCACTGATGGCCGCCCTCGGTGCGTGGTGGGGTGGGTATGCCGTGGCCGTCGCCATCGCCGTCGGGCTCAGCGCACTCGGCCCGTTCGGGGTGTCCCTCCTGTCGCTGGCGCTCCCGGCCGGCCTGGTTCCGCTGCTCGCCATTGCCTTCGCGCTGCGTCCGCTCGTTGCGCAGGAACCCGACGTGCTCGGTCCGGTGCTCGACGCGTCCCGGGTGCCGGACTCCGTGCGCCGTGGTCTGCGTCCGGGACTCCGCGGGGCTGCGGCCCTCCTCGGCGTCGGCGCGCTCCTCGTGCTCGTGATGGTGCTGCTCTCCTGGGGTCAGGTCACCGGGGTGCAGGCGACGCTGACCGCTGGGACCTTCGGGTCCGTCGTCCTCGTCGTGGCGCAGCTCTCCGCCCTCCCGAATCTTGCGCTGTGGGCCGTGTCGTTCCTGGCCGGCCCCGGTTTCCACGTGGTGGAGGGGGGCTCCACGACGTGGGGCGGCTCGACCAGCGGGCTGATGCCGATGGTGCCGGTCCTCGCGGCCCTGCCTCAGCCGGGCGCCTTCCCCTGGTTCACCGCGCTGAGCGCGCTCGTCGTCGTCGGCGTCGGTGCGTGGGTGGGCCGGCGCTCCCTGGATGCCGTGGCGCGCCTGTCCCGGCTGCGCACCAAGGCATCGGTCGCGACTGCCGCGTGCCTGGTCTGCGCAGTGGCGATCGGTCTCCTCGACCTCGTGGCCGGCGGGGCCCTGGGCCAGTACCGCCTCGCGTCGGTGGGAGCGCCCGCCGTGCTGCTCACCCTCGCCGTCTTCGCGGAGCTGGTCCTCGGGGCCATGGTCGTCGTGGTCCGTGACGCCTGGCGACTGCGCCGATGACCCACGAGCCGCTGGCTCTCGTCGTCCTCGTGTCCGGCTCGGGCAGCAACCTCCAGGCGCTCATCGATGCCGCAGCGCTGCCCGGAGCGGGGTTCCGGGTGGCCGCGGTCGGAGCCGACCGTGACGGCACCGGCGGGGTGGCACGGGCCCGGCAGCACGGCATCCCGACGTTCGTGTGCCGGATGCCGGACTACGCCACCCGGGCGGACTGGGACCGTGACCTCGAGCGCCTCGTGGCCGAGTGGACTCCCGATCTCGTCGTCTCCGCCGGGTTCATGAAGGTGCTCGGCCCGGCCGTGCTGGAGTCGCACCGGGTGATCAACACCCACCCGGCCCTGCTCCCGAGCTTCCCGGGGGTGCACGGGGTGCGCGACGCGATGGAGCACGGCGTGCGGGTCACCGGGTGCACCTGCCACTGGGTGGATGCCGGGGTCGACACCGGGGCGATCATCGACCAACGAGCGGTGCGGGTCGAGCCCGAGGACACCCTCGAAGGTCTGCACGAACGGATCAAGGGCACCGAACGCGTCATGATCGTCGAGGTGGTCCGCTCGCTCGCGGCGGACCGCGCCTGGAGCGCTGGTCAGGCATGACCAGGCTGCGGTCACGACCCGCCCGGACCCCGCCCCTCAAGGCGGTGAACGCCCCGTCGGGTCTGGAGATGACGAGTCTCGGGGGGCGATCGCGCTCAGCTGGCTCGGAGTCGACTGCCGCAGGACATGGCCAGGAGCTCGTGACGACTCGAGGTGGACGTCTTGGCGAAGATTGACTTCAGATGGTCCTGGACTGTCGACTCGCTGATCCACATCATCGCTGCCAGGGCGCGGGTGTCGCCGCCGTCGGCGAGGTGGCGCAGCACGTCGTCCTCACGGCCGGTGAGCCCATGGGCGCGGGAGAAGAGATCGCGGTGTTCTGCTGCTGAGCTGGTCTCCATCGTGACCACGATGTCGAACTCCCCGGCGTGTTCCGCGCCCGAGAGACGGTCAGCGCGCAGGGTCAGCCAGACGCCGCCGCCGAGGTGAACGCGCGCCCGGGGTGGGTGGGCATCGACGCCCGCCTCGGTCGAGAGGAGCTGAGCGGCCACGTTGTAGGCGCTGGCCGGGACGGCATCCTCGCCGGATCGGGGCGGGACCAGCGCCGCCAGCCAGGGTTGTGTCTGGGGTGTTCGGGCGCGGATCTCGAGCAACGGTGACAGGACGAGTGCGCCCGGGCGGCGTTCTCCCTCGACGGTCCCCGTGGTGGTGAAGGCAGCTGCCTGGAGGTGGCGCAGGCGGGAGGTGATCACTGCTCTCGTGCCGGCCAGTGCTGCGATCTCGTCGTCGGTGAAGCGGCCTCCATGGCGCCACAGGTCGAGGAACGCCCAGCAGCCGAACCGGTCGGCGAGCACGAGGGACAACACATCGACCACGCCGAGCGCGGCCAGGTGCTCGCGCCAGACCAGGCTCTGCTCGGGCCGACCACCGGTGGCGCCCTGCAGAGTCGCACAACCGCTGGCCGGCAGCGCGGTCCACCTGTTCACCGGCGTGAGGTACTTCAGGCGGATGAGAGCTGGCAGCGTGGCTGGGTCCGGGACCTCAGCGACGGGGGAGGACCCCACCGTCGTGCTCGGGTCGGTCAGCAGAAATGCGTACCAGTCAAAGGGCACGAAGCGCCGCAGAACCTCCAGGACCTGCCGCCGAAAGACTCGCTCGTCGGTGCTCGCCGGAGCGATGTTCTCCAGGGCCGCGACGACACGAGTGGCCGACACCCGAGCTGTCACCCCATGAGAGTACGCGCGACCGCCATCCCAGAAAGCTGGGATTCCGCGACGCCTCGCCCGTACCTAGCGTGGTGAGGTGCCAGCGCTTCAAAGTCCTGGAGGGACCATGCCCACACTGCTCATCGAACACGCCATCAGCGAGTTCGCCACCTGGAACGAAGCGTTCACCCGCTTTGCAGCCCGCCGCGCGGCGGGTGGAGTCCTCCACGAGCGGATCATGCAACCGATCGACGACCCTCACTACGTGTTCATCGAGTTGGACTTCGCCACACGCGAAGCGGCGCAACGCTTCAAGCAGTTCCTGGAGACGACGATCTGGGCGAACCCGGCCGACTCACCTGCCCTGGTGGGAAGCCCACGCGCCCGAATCGCAGACACTGTGCCACTCGATCATCGATGACGCCGGTCGGATCCGGGGCCGTGCCCTGGTCATCGCGGGGCGGCGGCGCGGTGGAGGAGGGCCAGGGCCGACCAGACCATCTGCTCGACGGCCTCCTCGGAGGTCATTCCCGCGACATCTTCGAGCCATACCAGGGCTTCGATGCCTGCGACGGCGCGGACCGCGACCGCCAGCTGGCGCACACCGTCGTCCCCGAGCAGCGGCGCGAGCGGAGCCAGCGCTTCGATGAACCACCTGATGGCCCGGCCCTGACGCAGTGGCAGCTCCTGGGTCGCTGGAGTGGTCTCCAGCGAGAGACGGAGCATGGTGCGCTGCTGCGCCTCCGTGTCCACGACCATGGCCAAGAAGCCGCGCACGGCGGCCTCCAGCCGTTCCTGAGGGTCGTTCCCGATGTCGGGGGGAAGCATCGAGTGCGCCTCGACCTCGGGGTGTGCCGCAAGCAGAAGCGCCTTCTGCGTCGGGAAGTAGCGGTAGGCCGTCGTGCGTGACACCGAGGCGGCCTCGGCCGCTTCGGCCACCGTCGGGGTGCGCCCACTCCGTGCGACCAGGTCGCGCGCCGAAGCCACCAGCGCCGACCTCGTGCGCTGCTTCTGGCGGGTGCGCCCACTCTCCACGTAGTTCGCCATGGTGTCTCTCGTTGACATACGCTTCACGGTATCGTAGTTTCGTCATGGGACATCCGTCCCATAAGACTGGTGGGAGGCCACGGACATGAAGTCACCGCTGATCCGAAACGCCGACGAAGCCGAGCGACGCTGGTTCTACGGCGGCGGGCTGCACACCTGGCTCGTGCGCGAGGCGGAGGTCGATGGGGACTTCCTGCTCTTCGAGGACGACGTGGAACCCGGCAAGTGCACCCCGCTCCATCTGCACCCCCGGGCGGAGGAGACCTTCTACCTGCTGTCCGGGTCGATGCTCCTGCATGTCGAGGGCGCCGAGACCGAGCTGCGGGCCGGGGGAGTCGCGGTCATCCCACGCGAGGTGCCACACGCGTTCATGGCCGGGCCGGACGGTGCCCGGATGCTGTGCCTGCACACTCCCGGGGGTGGCGAGGACTTCTACCGGACGGCGAGCGAGCCGATGCGCGCTGGAGAGCCGGCCCTTCAGACCGACTTCGATCGGATCAAGGCGGCGGCGATGGCTACCGGCACGATGCGAGTGCTCGGGCCCCCACCGTTCCAGTCCGCCGAGGCCACGACGGGAGGCAGCTCGGCCGGGTGACCGCCGTCCCGATGGATCGTCAACCGTTGGTTGACTCACCATGCTCGTCAACCTATGGTTGACCACATGGACTCCACAGATCCCCGTACGACCTGGAACACCGGGTACAGCCTCCTGCTCGTCGTGCCGTTCCTCGGCATGCTGCTGACCTTCACGGACCCGCCGCGCTGGCTCCAGATCCCAGGAGTGCTCGTCATGATCGCCCTGGTCGGTGTCGCATCGCGCATGATGCGGCGCCGGCCCGGAGGGTGGCGCCCATC
>JBDSNZ010000300.1:0-3099 GCA_039915055.1 Ornithinibacter sp. | reverse complement strand
GCCACGTCGATGATCGAGAGCCGCCGGTGCGCGAGCCCGCAGGGACCGCTGGTGACGATGCCCTCGCCATCGGGACCGCGATGCTGCTGGCAGTCGTTCATCCGCTGGAGGAGTGCCTCGTCTGCGGGGAGTCCGTGGTAGCCGGCGATGCCGCACATGCGTGGGTGGGTCCTAACGTGCTGGGGGCGGTGCTGCACGGCACACCGGTCGGGATGCCGCCGCTCAAGCCTGCCACGGATGCCGGGCCATGCCGACCTCCGCGCGGGGCGAGTGCGCTCAGGCGGGGAGGTGGGCGCCCAGCCAGGCGAGGACGTCTGCGGTGACCTCGTCGCGGTTGGTCTCGTTGAAGATCTCGTGGCGGGCCCCGGGGTAGAGCGTGCACGTGACGTCGGTGAGGCCGGCCCGGCGATACTGCTCAGCCACGGCCCGCGGGCCCTTGCCGTTGTCGCCGACCGGGTCCTTGTCGCCGGCGATGAGCAGCACCGGCAGGTCGCGCCGCACCTTCGCGACGTTGCGGTCGTCGTTGATCGAGGCGATGCCGCCGAGCAGGTCGACGAAGAAGCCCGACGTGAAGACGTTGCCGGACAGGTCGTCTGCCACGTAGGCATCGACCTCGGCGTCGTCGCGCGAGAGCCAGTCGAATGCCGTGCGGTTGGGCTTGAAGGCCGAGTTGAACTGCCCGAAGGTGAGCTTGTCGAGCATCGGGGTGACGTGCCGCTTCCCGCGCAGGCGCGACTCCGCCTTCGCCACGGCGAGGCCGACCTTGCCGAGCGCCCCGGGGTCACCGGCGGTGCCCGACAGGATGAGCCCGGCGAGGTCGCGGCTGTCCTCGATGACGTAGGACCGGCTCAGGAAGGAGCCCATCGAGTGCCCGAGCAGGAAGACCGGCAGGCCGGGCTGCTCCGAGCGCGCCAGCTGCGTGACGGCGCGCAGGTCGGCGACGACGGTGTCCCAGCCAGCGGTGTCGGCGAAGTAGCCGTGGTCGGCCTTGCTCGCGGTGGCCCCGTGCCCGCGGTGGTCGTGCGCGTAGACGGCATGGCCGGAGGCTGCCAGGGCCTCGCCGAGGCGGGCATAGCGGGCCGAGTGCTCCGCCATCCCGTGGGCGATCTGGACGACTGCCTTCGCAGGGGCGTCGGGGAGCCAGCGGTGCATGAACAGGCTGGTGTGCTCAGCTGTGCTCACGGTGGTCGTCGTGCTCTGCATGGGGTCCGTCCTCGGTTACCGATGGGTATGCCGGGGCCAGCCTGCCACGCCGGCCGGGTGACGGGAACCGGGTCCGCCGAATCGGACGGCGCACGCCCGTCAGTCGTGCACGTCGACCCACGTGGAGGGGTCCACCAGGACCCGGGCGAGCTCGACGATGGCGGCACCGGTCGCTCCCGGAGCCACGACCACCTCCGCCCGGTGCACGGCGGGTGCGACCCACCGCGCGGTGACCACCCGCTGGGAGAGCTCGGCGCACAGCCCGGGCCGGAGGTGGTCCGCCAGCACGGCGAGGTGCCCGCCGAGGACGACGTCGGGGATGTCGAGCACGTTGACGACCGCCGACATCGCAAGGCCAAGAGCGCGTGCCGCAGCCTGCAGCGCAGCGACGGCCTTCGGCTCGCCCGCCCGGGCAGCAGCGTCGAGGGCCTCCGCGGTCGCCGTCAGCGGCAACCCGGCGGCCAACAACATCGCCCGCTCACCGGCATACTGCTCCAGACACCCCACCGCTCCACAGCGGCAAGGGGGTCCGTCCGGGTCGACACAGACGTGCCCGATCTCCCCGGCCCAGCCGTGCCGGCCGGTCACGAGCCTTCCGTGCACCACGGTGGCCCCGCCGATGCCGGTGTCACCGCAGACGTAGACGAAGTCCGACAGCCCACCGGGCCTCCCCGGCCGTGGTTCGGCCACCGCCAGCGCCGAGAGGTTCGCGTCGTTCCCGACGTGAAGCGTGGCCCCGCCGATCGCCGCTCCATGCAGGTGGTCGGCGGGATGCAGGTCGGTCCACCCGAGGTTCGGCGCGATGACGAGGTGGCCGTCCTCGGTGGTGACGATGCCGGGCAGCGCCAACCCGGCGCCGGCGAGGCGGAACCCGCGCGGGCACGCCGCGAGCACCTGGGCGCTCAGCTCGGCGAGCCGGGCGAGGACGGGGACGTGGTCGCTACCGGCGAGGTCTGCGAGCTCGACCCGTTCTGCGACAAGGGTGCCCGCGAGGTCGTAGACGCGGGCAGCGAGGAGGCCGACGTTGGCCTCGAGGCCCAGGCCAACGATCCGTGATCCAGGCACCATCGGCACCGCGGGACGACCCGGGCCTGCTGCGGTCGGCGGCTCCAGCTCGTCGAGCACGCCTCCGGCCACGAGGTCGTCGGCGAGCCGCGAGACGGTTGAGCGGGTCATCGCCGTCGCAGCAGCCACCGCGGCCCGCGACATCGGCACCGGCGATGCGCACACGGTGCGCGCGACGAGCGCGAGGTTTGCCCGCCGCAGGGTCGACTGACGCGCCGCTCCCCGCAGCATCGAGGGGGCGGGGTCCACGACCCTGGTGGGGGGCTCCGAATCCACGATCGAGGACTGTACCGGCATCCGGGCCATTTTTGTTGCTTGGTGGAACAAATCCCCTCACCGGACCGCGTCACTCTCTCGGCCCGGCGCCGGGCCGAGCGAGCGGCGCGGCGGACTCACCCTCACGTGCGTTATCAAAACGTGATGTCTCAGTTCGGGTGTGGATACCCTCGACACTCTTGCCTGACGGGCCTCGCCCTCGTATGTTGTGCCAGGCAACTAATGCCTGGCGGTCCTCAACGACGAGACCCTTGTGGTCCTCTTCCGCTTCGGGGCTCGCGCCCAACCCCGGCCTGACGGCGTCAGGTCGGCACGAAAGGACGACACGAACATGCGCAGGAGAATCTTTGGCACGGTGGCCGGGCTATCGGCCGTCGCCATGATGGTGGCCGGCTGCGGCTCCAGCGACACCCCCGGCACGAGTGGCAGCGACTCCACGTCCGCCACCTCGGCAGCCGCCAAGGGCAAGGTCGGCGTCATCCTCCCCGACACGGCGTCCTCGGCACGCTGGGAGACCGCTGACCGGCCGTTCCTCGAGGAGGCCTTCAAGACAGC
>JBDSNZ010000261.1:0-11487 GCA_039915055.1 Ornithinibacter sp. | reverse complement strand
GGTGAGAGTGCCGACGATGCGTCCGGGTCTCACCGCGTGGTCCAGCGGGCCGGGGGAGTAGACCGAACGCGTGGACGCGCCTGTTCTGCCGGCGGAGTTTGTGATGCTCTGCGACCACAGGACGAAGCCACACCACGGTATTAGGCGAGGGGGCGAGTGCTCAGGCTCTAGGTTGGTCGCTGATGACTTCGTGGCTGACGGTTGATGGTGCCTCGTTGCGGGCTGCGCGAATCCGTGCCGAACTCGCCCGGCGCCCCGGCTGGCAGGACCCGCGCTGGATCCGCCTGCTCGGGCCGGTGGAGCTGCCTTCGGACGCGCGCGCGGCCTGCGAGGCGGTCGACCTGGAGAGCATCCTCGCCGAGGGGCCGCAAGCTCGTGACGCCAAGGTCAGCGCCGCATACGACTCGCTCGCCGGTGACTATGCGACCACGCTCGCCTCAGATCTCGACGGCGCACCCTTCGAGCGGTGGCTCCTGGAGCGGGTCGTCGATCTGGCGGGCCGCCACCCCGTGGCGGACGTCGGCTGCGGCCCCGGCCTGATCAGCGCCTACCTGCGCGACCACGGTGCTCGGGTGGTGGGATCGGACCTGAGTGCCGAGATGGTTGCGCAGGCTCAGCGCACCCATCGTGACATCACGTTCGAGGTGCGCGACCTGCGGCACCTGATGCGCCCCGTCGATGCGGATGGGTGGGGCGTGGTGCTCGCGTGGTATTCCCTCGTGCACCTCGCCGCATCCGAGCTGCGCGGGGCGCTCGAGGCGCTTGTTCGCCCGCTGCGCTCGGACGGCTACGTGGTGCTCAGTCTGTTCGCCGGTCCATCGATCAGGCACGTCGCCGAGCTAGGGGACATCCCGATCGGTCTTGAATTCGTCCACCACGACCCAGCCACCGTCATCGCAGCTCCAGAGGCGGCCAGCCTGACCGACCTGGAGTGGTACCAGTGCGGTGTCGTGCCCCGAGAGGGCGAGCCGGTCCACCGCTTCTACCTCATCGGTCGCCGCCGCTGAGCCCAGGCAACCCAGCCTGGAGTCCACGCTGTCAAGAACGGCCTGGGTCGGCGAGCCGTTCAGCAGCGCGGCTCCTTGAGCGGCATCGGCCCAAGATGCGACCCAAGGTGTGCGTGCGGTCGGGGTTGTGCTGCCGCGCACGTCGGGAAGGGGCGGCGTCGCTGACCAGCGCACCCGACTCGATGACCTGGGACGTGCGTGATCCGCGCCGGCGGGGCCGTAAGGCCGCGCGCGTGTGTTCGGACGAGATCGACGAGGCGCCGGCCGTCATCGTGCCTGCGCTGTCACGCGGACTTCCCCACCGGCGGGATCGGTCCTCGGGCTCGGCGCGAGGTCGACGACGTCGTCGTGGCGAGACTGCTCCGTGCCCAACTCGACGCGACTAAGGACGATCCGCTCGGGTGGACCGAGTTGGGGTCCGTGTGCCGTCAACCGCATCAGCTGTTCGGGCTAGCTAGAGTCTTGCTCTTTACCTTTTCTTTACTAAACGCTTACTTTTCCTTTACCTTCGGATACGCTCAGCCTGCCCGGCAACGGCCCGACGGGCGAGGAGGAGAACGATGACGACTGGATCAGCAGTTTCTGCCCAGTTCCATGGTTGGCACCCGCCCCATTCGCCGAACCATCTCCAACCACGTGGCGTGGTCGGTGCCGGCCATCGCGACCGTCGCTGTGGCCCCAAGACAGGCTGCCTCAGCCCTTCAGTTGGTTCCGGGCCGCAACGGTTGGGAGCAGAGCCCTAGGACCTCTCGGGGCGACTGCGCGTAGTCCCTCGAGTTCGACTCGAGGGCTGCGGGCAACCACACACGGGGCTGTGCGCCCCACGGCCTCAACGTCGGACGACGTCCAGGACCCAACACCTCTGGTGCCGCCGCGGGTGGGTAGCGGTCGATCTCGATGCGGGCAGCAAAGCCGCGGCGATCTGAGGCGACCGCGGCCAAGTGAGGGATGGGCCGGCGCCCGATCGAGGGCGTCCTCGAACGCCAGCGTGTCGAGCCTCACCGGGCAGCGGCGGGCTCGCACCGCCGAACAGCGCCCAGCGCCTCGGCTTTGCCGACCCCTCCGGCACCCACAGCACCCTCACACACGCCGACCTTGGCGACCTCCTGAACCAGCCCTTGTGCACCGCCCACCTCACGGCCGGGACGTCGGAGGGAAGGCCTCATGAGCGCGCACCCAGCCGCACCACCAGACAGGAGCACGACATGAACAACACAACCCGCGCAACGATCTCGGCAGCCATGCTGGCAGGCATGGTCGGGCTGTGGCCTGCACAGGCCCAGGCCGCGACCTACTGGATGGCGTACCCGTTCTTCAACGACTCGATCCCGGTGTACGACCGCACTGGTCGGACTGCCACGATGACCGCCGTCAACCGTTGGGAGCACACGGGAGACGGCTACAACCTGTGGCGCACCTACTCCGCCAGCACCGCAGCCTCAAGTGGTGTCACGATCCAGTGGTCCTCGGAGCGAGCAGGAACAAGCATCGGCGGCTGGGCGTACCAGTACTACTCGTCCTCGGGCCACACGACGCGGCACTGTGTCATCAAGATCAACTCGTACATCAAGGGCATCGGCCGTCCATCGGGCCATGCGTTCGAGGCCATCGTCGCGCACGAGTTCGGTCACTGCCTTGGCTTGAAGCATGACTACAACTCCCGCACGAACATCATGCGGTCGGGATTCAACTATTACACCCCCTACTACCGCCCGACCACGACAGATGAGGCGCGAGCGCGCGCCGGCATGGCGACCAACTGAGCACCACGCGCCGGGCTCTCCTCACACGAGGAAGCGTCCGGCGCAAGCACTCCACCACAGCACCCAGCCCGGCGGGTGCGGCCAAGTGCTGCCCCAACGGCAGGTGACAGACTGGTACGCCCCCTTGGGGTCAACGGGTGAGGTCGACGGTGTCCTTAACGACGTCGGTGTCGTCACCGGGCTGTCGCCACTCCAACTTCAGGGATCGGGTGTGAAGGCGAGGAGCATCGCCCCAAGGCCGTCGATGCACACGCGGCTGCCCTCGACCCACTTGCCCTCAGCGGGACACGGGCGCTCGTTGCCGTTCGCGCCCTCCCCTGCTGTGACGTGGTGCAGGCCGTCGACGAGGACAAACTCATAGTTGTGCTGGTGGTCCGCGATGACGATGCCGATGCCCCAGCCGGCGTAGAACCACCCGGCCTCGTCACGACCAGCCGCCGCTACCGCGAAGTCGTGATCGGACTCGGCGACCAGCTCATCACCGCCGCAGACCCAATCCCCGACGACCTCCGCGAAGCAATCGAGGGCATCAGCGCGCCGCGGACAGCGCACTACGTTGAGCCAAGTCAGGTCAGACCCACCGTCGCCTCAATGAATGGTCAGAGAGCGACAGCTCTTGCGGCGGAGTGGGGCAGGTGCGAAGCGTCCTGTCATGCTTGTTATGCGCATGATCTGCGAGGACAGTTCGATCAGCCGTTGGGGCACGCAGGTCAGACTGTGGCGAGGAACGACCGCACCCGCTCCATGAGCAGCACGGCCGCGTCTGCGTCGTACGCGTCGAGCGAGGAGTCAGCGAAGAGGTGCTGGTCGCCGGGATAGACGAACAGCTCAGCGGCCGCTGTGGAGCCGGCGAGCTCACGTGCAGCCGGCAGGTCCTCGTGGAAGAACTCGTCGCCCTCCTTGCCGGGGGCCTCACGACTAGAGATCCCGCAGCCGTGAGGCGTCGACCCGGCTGGCCCAGCGAGCCGAGGCCGCCGTGGCGAGGGCAGCCCCGCCGACGACGGCTACGAGGAGGACGCTCAGGAAGGCCGTCGGAACGGCAGGAACCTCGGGCGGGGGGTCGAAGATGCCGTTGAGCACCTTGACCAGCTCGAACGCCACGACGGTGCCGGCGGCGAGGCCGCCGAGCACGCCGGGGACCACGATCCAGCGAGCCTCGGTCCACAAGAATCCGGCGCGTTGCCGGGCGCTGGCGCCCAGGACGGCCAGTGCGACGAGCGATCGACGCCGCTGGGATGCGCCGACGGCGAGCACCAGTGCCGCGCTGGTCACGGCGAGAAGGAGGCCAAAGGCCAGGATCAGTCGGGCGAGGCCGGCGAGGCTGCCGGCCGCGAGGCCGGAGGCGGAGGGCACGGCGACACGGGGCGCGGTGATGTCGTTGACCAGCGCGGTGGCCGGCGCGTGGATCGCGGCAGCGACAGCGGCCGGGTGGTCAGTGCGCACGAGCAGGGTCTGCACGGCAGCGACACCCGTGGTTGTCCCGAGATAGTCGCGGTTGGCCAGGATGAAGCTGTCGCGGGGGGCGGTGGCGAACTCGGTCACGACTCCGACAACATGGAAGGTGTGCGCGACGTACGTTCCAGAGGCGTCGCGCAGGCGCAGTCGGACCTGGTCTCCGGTGCGCAGCTGGTAGTCGTGCAAGGTCTCCTGCGAGAGCAAGACACCGTCCGGGGTGCGGGCCAGGGCCGACAGTGCGGCCGTGACGCTCGAGCCCGGCGTGAAGGCGTCCTGGAGGGGTGCGGCTCGGCCGATCGTGGCGGCGTCGATGCCGTAGACGTCCTGCAGGTCCGGACCGACGTAGGCCAACCGGTGCGCGACCTGCTCCACAGCGAGCACCCCGGGGACCTTGGCCATCGACGGGTTCAGTGTGGTGGTGGCGTCGGGTGGGAGGGTCACGGCGACGTCCGACCCGACGGTCAGCGCGACATCGACGCGCGCCTGCTGGTCGTAGGTCGTGGTGAACACCGCCGCGGACGTCGTCACGGCCAGCGCGACAGCCAAGCCGGTCGCCCCGCGAGCGACCAGCCGGCGGCGGCGCCGAACGACCTCGTGTCGCAGGTCGGGCAGCCGGCCCTCGGTATCGGCGCTCGGGGTCCGGCCGGTGCGGTTGACGGACATGGCGGTGAGCCGCCAGACCAGGAGCGCCAGTCCAGGCCACGCCAGAGCCGGGGCGAGCAGCGCGGCGTAGTTGACCGAAGCCACCGGCACCCCTTCCGGCACCACGACGACCTGGTAGCCGCCACGTGAGGTCAACCAGAAGACGACCCCGCTGGCCGCGAGCAGGACGACGTCCAACCCGAGACGCAAGGCCAGAGGCGTCGCGACGGACGCGGTGGCATCGACCTGGCTGCGCACCGACGGTGAGCCGTCGCGCAGGAGCCGGGCAACAGGGGCCAGCTCGACGACGACGGCCAGAATCGCGCCCGCCAGGACGGCTGCGATCACCCAGCCGCTGGCGAGGGTGGCACCGGACCCGAGGGCGGCGCGGGTCGCGATCCATGCCCCCACTGCTCCGAGAAGACCTCCGAGGACACCGTCCAACAAGGCTGTGGCACCCAGCAGCAGGGCGGCACGGCGCGGGGTGGCGCCGCGCAACCGCAGCAGCCCGAGGTCACGGCGTTGGCGGTCGTTGCGCAAGGAGATGACCAGCCCGGTGACCACAGCCGACAGGACCAGACCCGGGGCACCGAGCAGGAGAACGAGCAGGCGGGCGTAGAGGGCGTCCTCCCGGGCGCCGGACAGGGCGGCCTCGAGGTTGTCGCCGACCAGGGCGGTGCCGGCGACGGCGGACACGAGGTGGTTGGCACGGGCCCGCACCTCGTCCGCCGCGGCGGCCGGGTCACCGGGCAGTCCCTTGTGGTCAAGACGGACGTGCAGCTGGTGGACCACGTCCGCCGCGGGGACCAGGGTGGCGAAGGTGGCGGGAGGGACGAGGAGCACGTTGTCCGGAGCGGGGGTGGACGTGGCAGCTCCGGTAGCGCCGACGACCTGGAAGAACGAGTCCGCGTTGGGAAGGTCGACGACGCCGGTGACCGGAACGCTCTTCGTGGTGCCGACGACGGTCACGACGGTCCCCGGCTGGGCGGCCAGGTTCGACGCCGTCTGCTGTTGCAACACGGCACCGGTCGGGCTCCCGACGAGCGTGCGTAGCTCACTGGGGGCGAACGTGGCGTAGTCGGGAGGGAGCGATACGACGTACGCCGCCCCGGTGGTGCGGGTGCCCGCAGCCGTGGTAGCACTCAGGCCTTTGACCTTCGCGTAGTCCACGGGCCGGGACCCGGCCAAGCCAGGGACTGCGGCAACGGCCTTGGCGATCGCGGCGGCATCTGCTCCCGGGCCGAGCTGGACCTGCCAGTCGACCGGGACCCGACCCGAGGCGCGCGCGGTGAGCTGGTTTCCCGTGGTCGCGGCGAAGGACCCCAAGGACGCGAGGAAGGCGACGCTGAGGGCGATGGCCAGCGCGGCCACCACCGTGTCGAGCGGTCTGCGGATCACGGAAGAGACGACGTATCGGATGTTCATCGGGAGCCGCTCTGGTCGAGGACGAGGGTGGAGGGTTCAAGGGCGTCGAGGACGATCCGATGCTCGAAGCGCGCGGCGACCTGATCGTCGTGGGTCGCCACGACCAGGGTCGAGCCGGTGCGCCGGCACTGGGCCTGCAGAGCATCCATCACGAGTGCGCCGGTCTGCTGGTCGAGGGCCCCGGTGGGTTCGTCGGCCAGGAGGAGCCTGGGTTCGATCGCGAGAGCGCGGGCCAGGGCGGCCCGTTGCTGCATCCCGCCGGACAGCTGGGCCGGGAGGGCATCGCCTGCTCGCTGGTCGAGGCCGAGCAGCGTCAACGCGTCCTGTCCGCGCTGTCGCGCTTCCTCCGGTGCGATGCCGCGCAACCGCAGCCCCAGGGTTGCGTTCTGGGCGGCCGTGAGCTCCGGGATCAGGGACGGGGCCTGCGGTACGTACACGACCTGTTGGGCGTCCAGTCCATGGTCGACGCTTCCGCCGCCTGGGCGAAGGAGGCCCGCGAGGACGAGCAGGAGGGTGGTCTTTCCCGACCCGGAACGCCCCAGCAGGGCGCACTGTTCACCGGTTTCGAGGCGCAGGTCAACACCCTGCAGCACCTGGCGCCGACCGTAGGCGACGCTGACCCCGGCCGCCGTGACGCTCATCGGATGCTCCCGTCGACGAGGTGGACGGTCCGGTCCGCGTGGCGCGCGACGGCCGCCGAGTGGGTGACGATCACGGTGGCCGAGCCGGGCGGACGCCAGGACCGCAGCAGCTCCAGGACGGTGTGCTCCTCGGTGCTGCTGACCTCGGCGGTGGGCTCGTCGGCGAGGAGGAGCACGGGGGCCCCCGCCAGGGCGACGGCCAGGCCGGCCCTGGCGGTCTCACCGCCGGAGAGGGTGTGGGGTGAGGCGCGGCGGACGGCGCCCAGACCGAGGCCGTCGACCAGCTCTTCGGGCGAAGGACCCTCAGAACCGCGCAGCCCGGCGGCGAACCGGACGTTCTCCAGGACGTCCAGGTGGGCGAGGAGACCGCTGGCCTGCGTCAGGACGCCGACGCTGCGCGCGCGCAGGCGCGCCGAGGCGGCGGCGCGGCGGTGGCTGAGCCTCTCTCCGGCCACCAGCACCAGGCCCCCGTCGGGGTCATCGAGGCCAGCCAGAAGACCGAGCAGGGTCGACTTGCCCGAGCCGGACGGCCCGGTGACTGCGACGGTCTCACCGGCCCGGCAGATGAGCGAGACGTCCTTGAGGGCCGCCACCTCGGTCTCGCCCCGGCGGTAGAACCGGTGCAGTCCCACGGCCTCGAGAGGCAGGGGTGGAGCGGGGGCGACGGTCATGACTGCTTCAGACTGGTGATCATCGTCTTGTAGGCGTCGACGTTGTCGGCCCCGACCGGTCCGAACAGCTCCACGATCACCTCGTCGCCGTTGGATACGAGCTCGTAGCGCTGCACCTCGTCGCGGTACTGACGCCCGGTGACCCCGTCCGGCGCCGAGTTGCGGCGGTAGACGATCAGGACACCGCTTCCTCCTGGCACGGACGTAGCCGAGACGTTGCGCAGCTCGAACGCCGCCTGGCTGCGGGTGAGGGCCGGGACGGAGTCGGCCTTGGCGGAGGCGACGGTCGGCGGGGTCGTCGCCGCTCCGGGGACCACCTGGACGCCGTTGAGCTTGTCTGTGAACAGGACGTCGGAGCCCTTCACCTGCTCCAGCCATCCCTCGGGATGGGTGAAGGAATACCGCCCGGCGGCGTTGGCGTAGGGCACGAACGCGACGTTGTCCGGGATGTCACCGGGGGGGTTGTTCTCGGGCAGCACCGGCTTCTGGTTCGCTACCCCGCTCGCCGTGCCCGATGGCAGGACGGTGGGCGTCGACGGCGAGGCGTTGCTGCTCGGCGCGTTCGAGGAGGACGTAGTGCCCGTGGACGCCGCGCTGCAGCCTGTGAGGGCGAGGGCGACAGTGGCCGGGAGGAGGACGGCGGAGAGGAGGGCTCGGTTCATGTCGGCGACGCTACGGACGCATGACCCAACGCCCGGCCAGCCAATGGCAAAGCCGCCGTTAACCTTCTGCGGCCTAGGCTTCGAGCGTGCTCACCATCCGCCGACCAGCCCGATCGCGCGGGCTTCGCGGGCAGGTCCGGGCAGCCATCGCGGCGATCGTCGTCGCCGCCCTCCTCCTGTTCGGGGTGCCGCTCGGCGTCGTCATCGGGCGACTGATCGAGAGCACCGCGCTCACCGGGCTTCAGCGGGACGCCACCCGGCAGCTCGCCCTGGTGCCGGACAACTCGATCGAGGCCGGCACGACGCTTCCACAACTTCGCGCTACACCGGGGACTCTGCTGGGCGTCTACGACGTCCAAGGGGTCCGGATCACTGGGACCGGACCAAGAAGGTCCGACCTCGCCGCGCGGGCCACGGACGGGCGGGAGCATGACGGCTCGGACAGCGGCGATCTCGCGGTCGTCGTCCCTGTCCTGTCCGACACGACGGTCGCCGGGTCGGTGCGGGCGGCGGTCCCCCTTGCGGTGCTGCACCGGCGCGTCGCCACGTCCTGGGGCCTGTTGGCACTGTTGGCCGGCCTGACCGTCGCCGTGGCAGCGATGGCAGCCCAGCGCGCATCTCGGCGGATTTCCGCACCGTTCGAGCAGCTCACCGTCGCTGCCCGCGAGCTGGGAACCGGCCGCTCGGACGTGCGGCTGCCGGCCTACGGCATCGCGGAGGCCGACGCCGCCGCGAGCGCGCTGACCGACGGCGCCCGCTCCGTGCACGACCTGCTCTCCCGTGAACGGGACTTCGTGAGGCACGCCTCGCACCAGCTCCGGACCCCGTTGGCCGGCCTAGTGGTCCACCTCGAGCGAACACCCCCCGACGTGCCGGCGGCCCTAGAACGAGCCGACCACCTCGAGACCACCATCGCCGACCTGCTCGCCCTCCGCAGCCCCTCACCCAGTGCACGGTGCGATCCTGCCGCCGTGGCCGCAGACGCCGTCGCTCGCTGGTGCACCCCGACCCGCCCGGTTCTCCTGCGCGCTGACGACACCCGTGCGGCCGCGCTGTCGACCTCTGCGCTGCGACAGTGCCTGGACGTGCTCGTGGACAACGCCATCCGTCACGGCGCCGGCGACGTCATCGTGACGGTTGAGCCGGTGGGCGAGATGGTGGCCGTCGAGGTCTCAGACGAGGGGCCGGGCTTCGTGGACGGCGCTCAGCCCGGTACCGGGCTGACGCTCGCGGCGGAGGTCGTCGAGCGCAGCGGTGGGTCTTTACTGGTCCGCCGCCGGACGCCTCGCCCGCGTGTGGCAATCCTGCTGCCTGCCGCGGTGACGGGTGAGGCCGATCAGGGCGCCGGGTCCACCTCGTAGCGGTAGCCGAACCCCCGCAACGTGGTGATGCGGTCCCACCGCTCACCGGCATCCGCGAGCTTTCGACGCAGGTTGGCGACATGGACGTCCAGGGTCTTGGTCGAGCCGTGCCAGTGCTCGTCCCACACCTGGTCCATCAACTGCTCCCTGCGTACCGCCTCACCCGCACTGGCCACCAGGACCGCCAGCAGCTCGTGCTCCTTCGGCCGCAGCACCAGCTCGGTCTCCCCGACCCAGGAGCGGCGACCCCGCAAATCCAACCGGACCAACCCGCAGCGCAGATCCTCACCACCGAGAGCCGGTTCACGCCTCCGCAGGTGGGCCCGCAACCGGGCCAGCAGCTCGACGGGCCGGAACGGCTTGAGCACCACATCATCCGCTCCCCCGTCTAACGCCCGCACAGCGTCCAGCTCGTCGGTCCGCGCCGTCACGACCACGATCACGAGGTCGGGGTCGGACCGGAGCTCGACGCACAGATCGAGCCCGTCTACGTCTGGGAGGCCGAGGTCCAAAAGCACCAGGTCGAAATGTTCCTGGGCCGCCATCAGGCGCGCGCTGGCGCCATCCTGGGCCCACCGCACCGAGTGACCGTCCCCCGCGAGCAGCCCCACCACGCCCGCACCCAGGCTGCGATCGTCCTCGACCACCAAAACTGCCGATCCGGCGATGGGATCAGGCACGGCGCACCCCGACGCGACGGAGGATCATGAGACGAGTGTGCATCAGCACCGTGAGTATTCAGTAACACCCCCAGAACACCTTGCCCGAAGGTGCTGCCTGTTGTAAGACGGGCGGGATACGGCTGTGGCTGCGACCGGGTACGCCCTCAGCACCCTCGTGTGTCCCCAAGGTTAGCGATTCGACGCTGCGTCTATCTGGGCGAAGTGGGGCGCCCACAGTGGGCGGTATGCAGCAACTCTTGGACCTGCCGCACCTCGGCTGAACGAGGCTCACGTTCAGCGGCAGGAGAGACGGATCGACATGGTTCGTGGTGTCGCGTTGGGGACTGTCTGTCTTGCGAGATGACGATGGTGTTCAACGCGTTGGGGTCGAGCGCGGCCCAGCGGGGGTGAAGTTCCATTGCGAGGCGCGTTCTCGAGCTGCCGGGTCCGCGGTCGGTCGCTGTGCTTCGTTGATGGGCGGCTGGGTGGGGAGCGCGGTGACGAGGCGGTAGCGGAGGGCTTGGGCTGGCATTGCAGGTAGGGGCTTCTGGGCGAGGGCGGCCCGGGTGATGGCGTGCACGTCGTGGCCGTCGGCGTGTGCTTCTTGGAACATGTTCGCCAGGGCTGGCCAGTCGGCCTCGGTGGTGAGGCGGGGGTCGAGGTCGTTGGCGAGGGCGGCCCAGCGCCGGGTGGGGTCTGCGTGAACGGCCTGCAGGCGTGCTCGGACTTCGCGGGTCTTTTCCAGTTGGGCGGTGGCGGCCCTTGCGGGGTCGCGGTTGAACGCGGTGACAACGTCCCGGAGCTGCTGGCGGGTCTGGTCGGTTGGGGCGTCGAGCTGTTCGGTGGCGGGGGCCCAGGTGGTGGCGGGGGAGGCGGCGATGACCGTGATCGCCGCGGCGGTCGCCTCTGTGGCGGGGAGGTTGGTGAGCCGTTCGCTGATGAGGTCCTCGCGCAGTGGGTGCGCCGTGTCCAGGGCGGTCAGGAGAGCGTCTGGTCCGTGGTCTGCGGCCAACGATGCAGGGTCGGTTCCCTCGGGGAGGTGGATCGCCCGCGGGTCGGCGGCGTGCTGGGTGAGGAGCCAGTACGCGCGCTCGGCGGCGATGCGCCCGGCGGGGTCGGCGTCGGTCGCGATGATCGGGCGGGGGTGCATGGTGGCGAGTTGGCGGGCTTGTTCCACGGTCATTGACGTCCCGAGCGG
>JBDSNZ010000205.1:0-15434 GCA_039915055.1 Ornithinibacter sp. | reverse complement strand
CCTGTGGCGTACCGGTGATCGGCTGTCGCTCGGGCGGACTGCCCGAGGTGGTGCGCGATGGCGAGACGGGCTCGTTGTGCGAGCCCGGCGACGTCGAGGGCATGGCGCGCGCCGCAATCGCGCTCCTCGGCGACGATGCGAGGTGGCAGGCCGTGAGCACGCGCGCCGCCGCCGATGCCCGCGCCCGCTTCGGGCTGGACGAAGTGGTGGCGCAGTACGAGTCCTTCTACACCCGCGCCCTCAACGGAACGAAGTGACAAGCGGGCGGCGCGGCGATGGCTATCTTCCGCAGGCCCGCACTCCTCCCTCCACGCCGCCTACCCAGCCTGCATGTCGCTTCTCCACGCGCTCATCCTCGGCATCGTCGAGGGAATCACCGAGTTCCTCCCGGTCTCCTCGACGGGCCACCTCACCATCACCGAGCAGCTGCTCGGGCTGCCGGTCGATGCCCCGGCGGTGACGGCCTACACGGCCATCATTCAGATCGGCGCCATCGCCGCCACCTTCTTGTTCTTCGCACGCAAGATCGCAGCCCTGTTCATGGCCTGGGTCCGAGGCATCCTCGACCCGGCGACGCGCACCGATCGGAACTACGGTCTGGCGTGGGCCGTCATCGTCGGCTCGATCCCGGTCGGGCTCGTGGGGTTCGCGCTTCGCGACGTCATCTCCGGGCCGTTGCGCAGCCTGTGGGTCGTGGCCGGCGCACTCGTGTTCTGGAGCGTGGTGATCTGGGTCGCCGAGCGCCGACACGACATCGTCGAGGCCGCCGGAGATCAGCGCGGCGAGGAGGGCATCACGCTGCGTGACGCCGTCGTGATCGGCTTGGTGCAGTGCTTCTCGCTCATCCCGGGGGTCTCGCGCTCGGGTGCCACGATCTCAGCAGGACTGATCCGGGGGCTGGACCGGGTCGTGGCCACCGAGCTGTCGTTCTACATGGCGATCCCGGCCCTCACCGCCGCCGGTGTCTTCGAGGCGGTGGGCGAGCGGGACCACCTCGTCGATCTCGGGCTGGGGCAGATGGCGGTCGGCATCCTCGTCGCGTTCGTCACGGCCTACGCCTCGATCGCCTGGTTGATCCGGTTCGTCGCGACCAACTCCCTGCGGCCGTTCATCTGGTACCGCGTGGCACTCGGTGTGCTTCTCGCGGTGCTCCTCGCCACGGGTGTGCTGACAGCCACGTGATCCGCCCGACGGGCTGCGGCGTCAGAGCCAGCCGGATCGCTTGAACGCCCGGTAGAGGCCGCCACAGGCCACCGCCATGATGGTGAGCACACCGAAGTAGCCGTAGTGCCAGTGCAGCTCGGGCATGATGTCGAAGTTCATCCCGTAGATCCCCGCGATCATCGTGGGGACGGCCGCGATCGCGACCCACGCGGAGATCTTGCGCATGTCGGAGTTCTGCTGCACCGAGATCTGCGCCAGGTGGGCCCCGAGGATGTCCGTGAGCAGGCGGTCATAGGACTCGATGTGGTCGATGACGGAGTGCAGGTGGTCGGCGACGTCGCGCAGGAGCAGCTGGATCTCACCCTCCTCGTCGACCCCGGCAGCCTGCTCGTGCAATGTCTCCAACGCGGTCGAGAAGGGCACCGCGGCCCTGCGGAACTCCAAGACCTCGCGCTTGAGCCGGTAGACCGTGGCCGAACCCGTCGAGGACCCCGAGAACACGGTGGCCTCGATCTCCTCGATGTCGGTCTCGATCTCCGCATCGATCGCCCGATAGCCGTCGACGACGCTGTCGACGATCGCGTGGAGCACGGCCATCGGTCCCAGCGCGAGCCTGGCCGGTTCGGCCTCCAGGTGCCGTCGCACCTCGGCCAGCGGGCTCGCCTCACCGCGCCGAACCGTGACGATGAAGTGGTCACCCACGAACGCCATGAGCTCGCCGGTCTCGACGTCGGAGGTCTCCTCGAGGTAGCGCAGCGGCTTGATGACGACGAAGACGTTGCCCTCGTAGACCTCAGCCTTGGGGCGCTGCCGCCCGCGGACCGCATCCTCGACCGCGAGCGGGTGGAGCCCGAGCTCCTCATCGACCTCGTCGAACTCGGTTGCCGTGGGGTCCTTCAGACCGATCCAGAGGAACGACCCGTCAGGGCCCCTGCGCCGCAACGCCGCGAGCTCGTCGCTGAGGTCACCACAGGGTCGACGGGCACCATCGACGTACAGGCCACGGTCCACGATCACGCCACCATCGTCGCAGCCCGTGCCCCCGGGGGGTGGCCACGACACCCGAGCCAGCCGCCCGGCATACAGTGTCTGCCCGTGGCCATCGTCCTGCTCCTTCGTCATGGTCACTCGACCGCGAACGCCGACGGTGTGCTCGCCGGCTGGACCGAGGGGGTCGGGCTCACCGACGTGGGTCGCCAGCAGGCACAGCGGGTCGCCGCTCGCCTCGAGGGCGTCACCGTGGCGCGGGCGATCAGCAGCCCCCTGCAACGGTGCCTGGAGACCGCTGCGCTGGCCCTCCCCGGACACCGGGTCGTCGCGGACGACCGGCTGGGGGAGTGCCACTACGGCGGCTGGACCGGGATGCGCCTCGCCGAGGCGGCCAAGGAGGACCTGTGGCGCGTCGTGCAGGACGACCCCGGCTCGGCGGCCTTCCCGCCACACGAGACCTATGCCGCGGAGTCGCTGGCCGAGATGGCCCAGCGGGTCGTCGGCGGAATCCGCGACATCGACGCGGCCGTCGAGGCCGAGCACGGCCCGCAGGCCATCTGGGTCGCCCTGAGCCACGGTGACCCGATCAAGGCGATCGTCGCGGAGGCCGTCGGAGCGGGGCTCTCCGGATTGCAACGCGTTCGGGTGGACCCGGGCTCGGTCACCGCTGTCCACGTCACGGCACAGCGCATGGTGCTGCTCGCCAGCAACACCTCCGAGGGCCCGCTCGCACCGCTCGTCGCGATGCCCAAGCACGCTCCCGTTGGCGAGGGGACCGTCGGCGGCGAGACGGGCTGATTGCCCTGGGCCCTTGTCGCGAATGAAGTGCAACAGGCAGCCCACCTCACCGAAGGCACACCTGGAGCTCCCCGTGGGCTTCTCGCTCTAGGGTGGAGCCATGCCAGCCACCGAGTTCGACCCGCCTGCGCGATTCGTCGCGGGCACCGTCGGGCCCCCAGGGGGCCGCACGTTCTTCCTGCAGGCCAGCGGTGACGGCCGCCTGTTCTCCGTGTCCCTGGAGAAGGTGCAGGTCAGCGTTCTCGCCGAGCGGGTCACCGAGCTCCTCGACACCCACGCCGAGGGCATCGCCGTCGAGCCCGCCGGGCCGGGAGACACCGCCCCCCTGGGCACACCCATCGAAGATGAGTTCCGGGTCGACACCCTGAGTCTGGCGTGGGACCCCGCACGCAGTGTCGTGGTGATCGAGTGCCATGACCAGGACCCCGACGAGGCTCAGGACGACACCCTCACCAGCCTGCGCGTCGTCCTGAGCCCGGAGGTGGCTCGAGCCTTCGTCCGACGCTGCACGGCGTTGATCACCGCGGGGCGCCCCAACTGCCCGTTCTGCGGCCAGCCCCTGGACCCCTCCGGCCACATCTGCCCCCGTGCCAACGGCTACCGACGCTGAGATCGCCGACCTGCTGGCGCTCGGCGAGCTCACGCCGGTCGGCAGGATCTCGAGCTCCTCCAACGGCGCCCTGCTCTGCTCCCTGGAAGGCTCCGGCGAGCCACTGCTCGTCATCCACAAGCCCGAGGTGTCCGAGCGACCGCTGTGGGACTACCCCGACGGCACCCTCGCCGCGCGGGAGCGGGCGGCCTTCGTCATCAGCTCCGCCGGAGGGTTCGGCGTGGTTCCTCCGACGGTGCTGCGGGAGGGCCCTCTGGGGATCGGCTCGGTGCAGCTGTGGGTCGGCCCGGTCGATCGCACGCCTGAACCCCTCGTCGACGTCACGGCTGCCGAGTCGGTCCCCGACGGGTGGGTCGTGGTGCTCCAGGGTCAGACGCCGGACGGCGACCCCGTGGTGGTCTCGCACAGCCCGGATCCGGGGCTGCGCACGGTCGCGGTCCTCGACGCCGTCCTGAACAACTCCGATCGCAAGGGCAGCCACGTCATCCGGGACGGGAGGGTGGTGCGCGGCTGCGACCACGGGGTCAGCCTGGGCGTCGAGCCCAAGCTGCGCACCGTCTTGTGGGGATGGGCGGGGGAGCCGCTCCTGGAGGCCGACCGTGTGCGCCTGGAGGTGCTCGCCCACGCTCTCACCACCACTCTGCAGGAGGAGCTCCGCGAGCTCCTGACTCGTGCCGAGGTGCGATCCCTGGGCGAGCGGGTGGACTCGCTGCTGGAGAGCGGTCGACACCCCCTACCCACCCCGGGGTGGCCCGCCATACCGTGGCCTGCGCTGTGACGTTCGCCGTCTAGGCTGACCCGGTGAAGTCCTGGCCCGCCCCCTTCGTTCCTGCCGTCGCCGGCACGGGCGACGCCCTCCACCTCTACGACACCCAGAGCAGGTCGGTGCGTGCCGTGGATGCCGGCCCGGTGGCACGGCTGTACGTCTGTGGGATCACGCCCTACGACGCGACACACCTCGGTCACGCCGCGACCTACGTGACGTTCGACCTCGTGGGCCGCGCGCTGCGCGACGCCGGTCACGAGGTGGAGTACGTGCAGAACGTCACCGACGTCGACGACCCACTCCTGGAGCGCGCTGCGCGGGACGGACGCGACTGGCGCGAGCTCGCCACCGCCGAGATCGGCCTGTTCCGCGAGGACATGACAGCCCTCGCGGTCGTGCCTCCGGCTGCCCTCGTCGGCGTCGTCGAGTCGATGCCCGAGATCACGGCGGAGGTGCGGGCCCTCCTCTCGGGCGGCACGGCATACCGGTTGCCGATCCCTGCCGCCGAGGGTTCCGGCGAGGACGTCTACCTCGACCTGTCCCGGACCCCGACGTTCGGGTCGGTCTCGGGCTGGTCCCGGGAGCAGATGATGTCCGTGTTCGCCGATCGCGGTGGCGACCCCGACCGGGAGGGCAAGCGCGACCCGTTCGACCCCCTCCTGTGGCGCGCCGTGCGTGACGGGGAGCCTTCGTGGGACGACGAGGTGCTCGGTGCCGGACGACCGGGCTGGCACATCGAGTGCACGGCGATCTCCCGAGACAGGCTCGGCCACCCGCTCGACATCCAGGGCGGCGGCACCGACCTCGTCTTCCCGCACCACGAGATGAGTGCGGTGCAGTCCGCCGCGCTCACCCACGACGACGTCTTCGCCCACCACTACGTCCACCAGGCCATGGTCGGCTTCGAGGGCGAGAAGATGAGCAAGTCCAAGGGCAACCTCGTGCTCGTCTCGCGGCTGCGAGCCGACGGGGTCGACCCGATGGCCATCCGGCTCGTCCTGCTCGCGCAGCACTACCGCCACGACTGGGAATACACCCCGGATCTCCTCGAGGCCGCGCAGGCGCGTCTGCACCGGTGGAGGGAAGCCTTGTCGGTCAACCTCGGCGCGGAGTCGGAGTCCACGATCGCCTCGGTGCGAGCCGCGCTGGCCGACGACCTCGACACCCCGGCAGCCCTCGCCGCCGTCGACACCTGGGCGGAGCGGACCCTTCACGGTGAGTGGACCACCCGCGCCGCCCCGGGCCCCTTGGCCCGCATCCTCGACGCGCTGCTCGGCATCCGCATCTGAACGTCGGGCCGCCTCGCTCGCAACGTCCGGCGGGGTGGCCGCCGGGGAGGGCGGACGGGCCGCACGCTCCGTCTCAGCCGGGCTGGCCGGGCTGGCCGGGCTCCTCAGAGCCTCGGCGGCGCAGGTAGCGCTCGAACTCCTTGGCGATCGCGTCGCCGCTCGCCTCGGGCAGCTCGGCGGTGTCCTGTGCCTCCTCGAGGCTCTCGACATACTCCGCGACCTCCTCGTCGGAGGACGCGAGCTCGTCGATGCCCCGCTCCCAGGCCCGAGAGTCCTCGTCCAGGTCGCCGTGCTCCACCGGCCCGTCGAGCAGCGCCTCGAGACGGCTGACCAGCGCCAGGCTGGCCTTGGGCGAGGGGCTGTGGCCGGCATAGTGCGGGACTGCGGCCCAGCAGGAGACCGATGGGATGCCGACCTGGGTCGCGGCATCGGCGAGCACCCCCACGATGCCGGTCGGTCCCTCATAGGAGCTGAGCTCCAGGTCATGGCGATGACGGGTGTCCTCGCTGTCGGAGGTGGCACTCACCGGGATGGGTCGGGAGTGGGCGACATCAGCCATCAGGGCCCCCAGGGTGATGACCATGCTCACGTCCGCCGCCTGCGCGAGCTCCATCAGCTCGATGGCGAAGGCTCTCCACCGGAAGGAGGGCTCGACCCCCTGCACGAGGACCACGTCGCGGCCGAGCGGAGTGTCGGTCGCGACGAGGACCCTGGTCGTGCGCCAGCTGATCCGTCGCCGACCGTTCTCCGCGACGACGCGCGGCCGGTTGACCTGGAAGTCGTAGTAGTCCTCGGGGTCCAGCGCCGCCACGACCTCCGCGTCCCAGATCTCCGCGAGGTGCTCGATGACCGCGCTCGCGGCTTCGCCGGCGTCGTTCCACCCCTCGAAGGCCGCGATCAGCACCGCGTCCTTCAGCTCGGGCAGGTCCTCAAGCTCGATCACCGCGTCCTCCTGTCGTCAGGTGACCACCCTAAGGCTCCCTAGACTCCATACCCATGAGCCTTCCCGCAGCAGTCCTCTGGGACATGGACGGCACGATCGTTGACACCGAGCCCTACTGGATCGCCGCGGAGCACGACATCGTGGAGGAGCACGGCGGTCAGTGGAGTGATGAGTTCGCCCACCAGCTCGTGGGGAACGACCTGATCGTGTCGGCGGAGTTCATCCGCGACAACTCACCGATCACCTGGGACCCGCTGCGCATCGTCGACGAGCTGCTGCTGAGGGTCATCTCCCGCGTGCGGGAACACGTCCCGTGGCGGCCCGGTGCCCTCGAGCTGCTCCAGGCCCTTCGTGACGAAGGCGTACCCAACGCGTTGGTCACCATGTCCTGGCGCTCGCTGGCCGACGCCGTGCTCGTCGCGCTGCCCGAGGGCACCTTCCAGGCGGTGGTGACCGGCGACGAGGTGGAGCACGGCAAGCCTCACCCCGAGCCCTACCACGCCGCCGCCCGAGCCCTGGGCGTCGCACCGCGGGACTGCCTCGCCATCGAGGACTCACCGACGGGGGTGCGCTCGGCCGTCGCCGCCGGGGTGCCGACGATTGCCGTCCCTCACGTGGTCCAGGTCCCCGAGATGGCCGGCGCGGTGCACCTCGACACCTTGAGCGGAGTCACTCCGAGCCGGCTCGCCGAGCTCGCGGCTCTCGCCCGCGCCGGCTCAGTCGTCGGCGGGGACAGCGGCACCTGACCGGGACGGGTCGAGCGCGATCTCCCCGGCGCCCTCCGGAAGCGGGGGAGGGGTGCCACCCCAGGCAGGGCACAGGTCGCGGAAGTCGCACCAGTCGCACAGCTTGGAGGTGCGCGGTCGCCAGTCACCGGTCTGCGCGGCCCGCACCACGGCATCCCAGATCGCGCGCACGTTCCGCTCGACGGCCAGCAGGTCGCGCTCGTCGGGGGTGTAGCGGACCACCTCGCCGTTGCCGAGGTAGACCAGCTGGAGCTGGCGGGGGACCACGCCGCGCATCCGCCACAGGACCAGCGCGTAGAACTTCATCTGGAAGAGGGCCTTGGCCTCGAAGAGCTCGCTCGGCGACCTGCCCGTCTTGTAGTCGACGACCCGCATCGCTCCGTCAGGGGCGACGTCGAGGCGGTCGACGTAGCCGCGCAGGGTCAGTCCGTCGATCTCCGTCTCGATGTAGAGCTCACGCGCCTCCGGCTCCAGGCGGGTGGGGTCCTCGAGGGTGAACCACTGCTCGACGAGAGGCTTCGCCGCGGCGAGCCAGCCCTCCTGCGTGAGGGTCTCGTCGTCCTCGACCATCGCGGCCAGCTCCGGCCGCTCCAGCACGAGAGCGCTCCACCGGGGCTCCAGCAGGGCGAGCGCCGCCTCCGGGGTGCGCTGGGCAGCCGGGAGGTCGAAGAGGTGCTCGAGCACCGCGTGCACGAGGGTGCCTCGTGCCGCAGCGGGCGAGGGCGGGCCCTCCAGCTTGTCGATCGTCCTGAACCGGAACAGCAGCGGGCACTGCTTGAAGTCCGCGGCGCGGCTCGGGGAGAGGGCGGGTTTCATGGGGCTCACGGTATGCCGGTCCGCCGACAGGGGCGCGCAGCCGTCCGGCCCGGTGCCCCTCGTCGCGTCGGTGCACCCGGACGAGCGTCGCCCCTAGTCCTCCGGCTGATAACCGAGGTTCGGGCCCAACCACCGCTCGGCGGTCCGCAGGTCCCACCCCTTGCGCTCGGCATACGACTCGACCTGGTCACGGCCGATCCGGCCGACGACGAAGTACTGGGACTTCGGGTGGGAGAAGTACCAGCCCGACACCGAGGCCCCCGGTGACATGGCCATCGACTCCGTCAGCTGCATGCCGGTGTGCTCGGCGACGTCGAGGAGCGCCCAGATCTGCTCCTTCTCGGTGTGCTCCGGGCACGCAGGGTAGCCCGGGGCCGGCCGGATGCCGACGTACTTCTCGGCGACGAGGTCCTCGCCAGTGAGGTCCTCGTCGGGTGCATAGCCCCAGAACTCGTGACGCACCCGCTCGTGCATCCGCTCCGCGAACGCCTCTGCGAGACGGTCTGCGAGGGACTCCAGGAGGATCGCGTTGTAGTCGTCGAGGTCGGCCTTGAACTCCATGACCTTCTCCTGCGAACCCAGACCCGCCGTGACGGCGAAGGCCCCGACGTGGTCGTGCAGCCCGCTCTGCGCCGGAGCCACGAAGTCCGACATGGCCCGGTTGGGCACGCCTTCGCGGTGCCGACCCTGCTGGCGCAGGGTGTGCAGCATCATTCGCACCTCCTCGCGCCCCTCCGTCGTGTAGACCGCGATGTCGTCACCGACGGCACTCGCCGGAAACAGGCCGATGACCCCGTTGGCTCGCAACCAGGAGTGCTCGATGGCGTCATCGAGCATCTTCTGGGCGTCCTGGTAGAGCCGGGTGGCTGCCTCGGCCGTCGCCGGGTTGTTGAGGATGTCGGGGAAGCGGCCCTTCATCTCCCAGGTGAGGAAGAACGGACCCCAGTCGATGTAGTCGCGCAGCTCCTCCAGCGGGTAGTCGGTGAAGGTGCGCACGAACTGGGTGGGCGCCCGGTGCACGCTGGGGCCGGTACGGTCCAACAGACCCCGTTCCTGCTGCGCCAGCATGCGCGGCACCGGCGGGTGGTAGTCCTCCCAGTCGATCGGGGTGGCTCGATCGCGAGCCTGCTCGAGAGTGACGAGGGGTCGCTCGGTGGCCTTCGCCGCGTGCCGCGTCCGCAGGGAGTCGAAGTCTGCCGTGACGTCCGCGAGCAGCTTGGGCCGCAGCTCGTCGGAGAGGAGCTGCGCGACCACCGGCACGGACCTCGAGGCGTCCTTCACCCAGATCACCGGCCCGTGGTACCTCTGGTCCACCTTCACCGCGGTGTGCGCCCGTGACGTGGTGGCGCCTCCGATGAGCAACGGGATCTCCAGCCCCTGGCGCTCCATCTCCACCGCGAAGTTGACCATCTCGTCCAGGCTGGGGGTGATCAACCCGGAGAGCCCGATCACGTCGGCACGCACCTCGCGAGCGGTGTCGATGATCTTCTGCGCCGGCACCATCACCCCGAGGTCGACGACGTCGTAGTTGTTGCACTGCAGCACCACACCGACGATATTCTTCCCGATGTCGTGCACGTCCCCGCGCACGGTGGCCATGACGATCTTGCCCTTGCTCCGCTCCACGTCACCGGGCTTCTTCTCCGCCTCGATGTAGGGGATGAGGTAGGCGACGGCCTTCTTCATGACCCGCGCCGACTTGACCACCTGGGGCAGGAACATCTTGCCGCTGCCGAACAGGTCGCCGACGACGTTCATGCCGTCCATCAGCGGCCCCTCGATGACCTCGATGGGGCGCCCGCCGCGGGCGGCGATCTCCGCTCGCAGCTCCTCGGTGTCGGTCTCGGCATGCTCGTCGATCCCCTTCACCAGGGCGTAGGTGATCCGCTCGCTGATCGGCAGGGACCGCCACTCCTGCGCGATCGCCTCCTGCTTGGTGTCGCCGGTGTTGAAGCTGTCCGCCACCTCGAGCAACCGCTCGGTGGAGTCCGGCCGTCGGTTGAGGATGACGTCCTCGATGCGCTCGCGGAGGTCGGGGTCGATCTGGTCGTAGACGACGAGCGCGCCGGCGTTGACGATGCCCATGTCCATGCCCGCCCTGATGGCGTGGAAGAGGAAGACGGAGTGGATGGCCTCTCGCACCGCGTTGTTGCCCCGGAAGCTGAACGACACGTTGGACACGCCACCGGACACCAGGGCGTGGGGCAGGTTCTCCTTGATCCAGGCCGTGGCACCGATGTAGTCCGTGCCGTATGCCGCGTGCTCCTCGATGCCCGTCGCCACCGCGAAGATGTTGGGGTCGATGATGACGTCCTCGGCGGGGAAGCCCACCTCCTCGAGGAGGAGGTGGTAGGCCCGGCCGCAGATCTCCTTGCGGCGCTCGAGGTCGTCCGCCTGACCGTCCTCGTCGAAGGCCATGACGACGACGGCAGCGCCGTACTTGCGCGCCAGCCGGGCCTGGTGGAGGAAGGGCCCCTCACCCTCCTTCATGGAGATCGAGTTGATGATCGCCTTGCCCTGGGTCACCTTCAGCCCGGCTTCGATGACGTCCCACTTGCTCGAGTCGATCATCAGCGGGACCCGGCAGATGTCGGGCTCGGTGGCGACGAGCTTGAGGAAACGGTCCATGGCCGCGACGCCGTCGATCATTCCCTCGTCCATGTTGACGTCGAGGACCTGTGCACCCGCCTCGACCTGCTGGCGGGCCACCCCGAGGCCCGTTCCGTAGTCGCCGTCCTTGATCAGCCGGCGGAACCGCGCGGACCCGGTGATGTTGGTGCGCTCACCCACGTTGACGAACAGGCTGTCCCCGTCGATGACGAAGGGCTCGAGCCCCGACAGGCGCATCGCCGGCGCCACCACGGCCTTCTCACGCGGCGTGCCGTCCTGGGCGACCTCGGCGATCGCCGCGATGTGTTCCGGAGTCGTGCCGCAGCATCCCCCGACGATGTTGACCAGCCCGGCGCTCACGAACTCGCCGACGACCCCGGCCATCGCCTCAGGTGTCTCGTCGTACTCCCCGAACGGGTTCGGCAGGCCGGCATTCGGGTGCGCGGAGACGAAGCAGTCGGCGATCCGGGACAGCTCGGCGACGTAGGGTCGCAGCTCGCTCGCGCCGAGCGCGCAGTTGAGCCCGATCGACAGGGGCCTGGCGTGCCGCACCGAATACCAGAAGGCCTCGGTGACCTGACCGGAGAGCGTGCGGCCGGACGCGTCGGTGATGGTCCCCGAGATCATCACCGGCCACCGCCGGTCGTGCTCCTCGAACAGGGTCTCGAGAGCGAAGATCGCGGCCTTGGCATTGAGGGTGTCGAAGATCGTCTCGACGAGCAGCACGTCGGCACCACCGTCGACCAGGCCGCGCGCCTGTTCGAGGTAGGCCACGACGAGCTCGTCGAAGGTCACGTTGCGCGCACCGGGGTCGTTGACGTCCGGCGAGATGGACCCCGTGCGGTTGGTGGGACCCATCGCCCCGAGCACCCACCGCGGCCGGTCGGGGGTGCGCTCGGTCATCGCATCGGCGGCGGAGCGGGCGAGCGAGGCCGCGGCGACGTTCATCTCGTAGGCGAGGTCCTGCATGCCGTAGTCGGCCAGGGAGATGCGCTGGGCGTTGAAGGTGTTGGTCTCCACCAGGTCGGCGCCCGCCTCGAGGTATGCCGTGTGGATGTCACCGATGATCCCGGGCTGGGTGAGGGAGAGCAGGTCGTTGTTGCCCTGGAGGTCGCTCGGGTGCTCGGCGAACCGCTCGCCCCGGTAGTCAGCCTCGCAGAGCCCGTGTGCCTGGATCATCGTCCCCATCGCTCCGTCGAGCACGAGCACCCGCTCACCGAGCGCGGTGGTGAGGTCGTCGGTGGCGTCGGGGCGGTGCTGGGCGGTCACGAGGAAGTCGTTTCGGTCGGGGGTGGGCGTCCGCATGCCAGTATGCCGCGACCCTCACGTAGGGTCCGAGCCATGTCCGTCGCCGAGCCACTACCGCCCAAGGGGGCGGTGCGCGTGGCGCGCGTTGCCGGTGTGCCCGTCTACATCGGTCGCGGCTGGCTGCTCCTGGCCGCCTTCGTGGCGTGGACGGGGTGGTCGAACAACCGTGACCTGTCGACCGGCACGGCCATCGCGTATGCCGCGACGCTGGTCGTGAGCATCCTGGTCGCGGTGCTCGGCCATGAGATCGCCCACGCGCTCAGTGCCCGCGCCCTCGGCCTGCAGGTGCACCGGATCGTCGCGGACCTGTGGGGTGGACACACCGCATTCGACGGAACCGGGGTCACCCCGGGTCGCAACGCCGTTGTGTCCGTGAGCGGACCGCTCGCGAACCTCGCGATGGCCGGGGTCGGCGTCGCACTGGGACTGGTGCTGCCGGAGCGACTCAGCGGTTTCGCTTCGCCCTTCGTCGTGCTCAACCTGCTGCTCGGTGGTTTCAACCTGCTGCCCGGTCTGCCGCTCGATGGCGGGCAGCTCGTGCACTCACTGGTCTGGGGGGTCACCGGGCGCCGCGACCGGGGCCTGCTCGTCGCCGGGTGGTGCGGGCGGGTGGTCGCCGTGGTCGTCGTCCTCTGGTTCGCGGTGCGCCCCGTCGTCAGCGGGGACCGGCTGGACCTCTTCCAGGTGGGGCTGGCCCTGGTCATGGCGTGGATCCTCTGGCAGGGCGCCACGGCGGCCATCCGGCGTGTCCCGCTGGAGCACCTGCTCGAGCGGGTGCGACCCGAGGACGTCATGGAACCCGTGATCGTGGTGGCACTCAGCACGACGCTCGCCCAGGCACGGGGCTTCGCGCGTCGAACCGTCTGCCTCGATGACGGTGGGCGGCCCACGCTCGTCGTCCCGCCCGCGAGCCCGGACCTCCCGGACCCGGCCACCCTCGACCCCGCGACGCCGCTGTCCTCCGTGGTGGTGCGACTTCCCGACGACTGCGTGGTCGAGCTGCAGCCCGGGGACTCCGCCGAGCCCGTGCTCCGCTCGATGGCCACCACCGGCTGGGGACTGGTCATCGTCACCACCGGCGGCCTCGCCCAGGGCGCCATCACCTCCGAGCGACTCAACGCCCTGGCGAGGGGCCTCGCGGAGCGCAACTAGACTCCTCGCCCATGACAGCAACCGGATCGCAGCTGCGTCGAGGGCCCTTCACCGAGGGTGACCGCGTGCAGCTCACGGACCCACGCGGTCGGCTGCACACGATCACGCTGGCACCGGGCAAGCAGTTCCACACCCACCGGGGCTATCTGCAGCACGACGACCTGATCGGTGCCCCCGACGGGTCGACCGTGACCAACACCTCCGGGGTGCAGTACCTGGCCCTGCGACCGCTCCTGTCCGACTACGTCATGTCGATGCCCAGGGGCGCAGCCGTGATCTACCCCAAGGACTCCGGCCAGATCGTCACCATGGCCGACATCTTCCCCGGGGCGGTCGTCGTCGAGGCGGGGGTGGGCTCCGGCGCCCTGTCGATGTCGCTCCTTCGCGCTGTGGGGGAGAGCGGGCACGTGCACTCCTTCGAGAGGCGCGAGGACTTCGCCGAGATCGCCAGGGCAAACGCCCGCGACTTCTTCGGTGCGGACCACCCGTCCTGGACCGTCACGGTCGGAGACCTCGTCGAGTCCCTGCCCGGCGCGGTCGCTGCGGGCAGCGTCGACCGGGTCGTGCTCGACATGTTGGCGCCGTGGGAGTGCCTGGATGCCGTGGCCACCGCGCTCGCTCCCGGCGGTGTGCTCATCTGCTACGTCGCCACCGCGACCCAGCTCTCCAAGGTGGCCGAGGCGATGCGCGACCACGGGTCGTGGACCGAGCCGCTGGCATGGGAGTCCCTCGTGCGTGGCTGGCACCTCGAGGGCCTCGCCGTGCGTCCCCAGCACCGCATGCACGGCCACACCGGGTTCCTCATCACCTCCCGCCGACTCGCGCCGGGTGTCACTCCTCCGCTGCGCAAGCGTCGCCCCGGAGGTGGCTACGTGACGGGCGAGGAGGCGGTGGAGGAGGAGTGGACCCCCGAGAGCATCGGTGAGCGGGTGCCGTCGGAGAAGCGCGTGCGCAAGGTTCGACGCTCGATGGCCAGCAGTCCCCAACCCGAGACGTCCACGCAGTCCTGAGCCGGGCGGGTTATCGTCGAACATGAGCACCGACGAGCCGATGGCGGACCTGCCGGGCACCCGCGCCCGACTGGAGGCCGAGCGGGCAGCCCTCGAGGCCGAGATCGCCACCCTCCGGGCCCGCGGTGACGTCTCCCCGGGGCGCTTGCGCACCCTCGATCGCGACCTCGCCGGGCTCCGTTCCCAGATCGCCACCCTGTCCGCCCAGAACGAGCGCCTCGTGCGCACCCTGCGTGACGCCCGCGAGCAGATCATCAGCCTGAAGTCGGAGGTCGACCGGCTGGCCCAGCCGCCCGCGGCATACGGCATCGTCATCGAGGTCTTCGACGACGGCACCACCGACATCCTCACCAGTGGCCGCAAGATGCACGTCGCGGTCAGTCCGTCGGTGCCCAGCGAGGACCTCGTGCCGGGCCGGGAGGTCATGCTCAACGAGGCCATGAACGTCGTCGCGGCGCACGGCTACGAGGTCACCGGTGAGGTGGTCACCTGCAAGGAGGTGCTCGACGACGGGCGCGTGCTCGTGGTGGCCCAGGCCGACGAGGAGCGGGTCTGCAGGGTGGCCGCGAGCCTGGACCCGTCCACGATCCGCACCGGCGATGCGCTCCTGCTGGAGTCGCGCTCGGGGTTCGTGTTCGAGCGGATCCCCAAGGCAGAGGTCGCCGACCTGGTGCTCGAGGAGATCCCCGACATCGGCTACGACGACATCGGTGGCCTGACCGGGCAGATCGAGGCCATCCGCGACGCTGTCGAGCTGCCCTACCTGCACCCCGACCTCTACACCGAGCACCAGCTCAAGCCGCCGAAGGGTGTGCTGCTCTACGGCCCTCCGGGGTGCGGCAAGACGATGATCGCGAAGGCCGTGGCTGCTTCCCTGGCACGCAAGGTCGCCGAGAAGGAGGGTCGCGAGCCGGGCAAGTCCTACTTCCTCAACATCAAGGGTCCCGAGCTCCTCAACAAATACGTCGGGGAGACCGAACGGCACATCAGGCTCATCTTCCAGCGGGCCCGCGAGAAGTCCAACGAGGGCTACCCCGTGGTTGTGTTCTTCGACGAGATGGAGTCGCTGTTCCGCACCCGTGGCTCGGGCATCTCCTCCGACGTGGAGACGACGATCGTGCCCCAGCTCCTCGCGGAGATCGACGGGGTGGAGGGCCTCGAGCACGTCATCGTCATCGGCGCGTCCAACCGTGAGGACATGATCGACCCCGCGATCCTGCGCCCGGGTCGGC
>JBDSNZ010000174.1:0-17228 GCA_039915055.1 Ornithinibacter sp. | reverse complement strand
TGGCTGGTCGTGGACACCCTTCCACTGTATGTCGCCGCGATCCGGCTACCCAGCGGTAGTCCACTAGGTTCGACACCATGACTGAGCCACGCACCGTCCTGGTCACCGGGGGCAACCGCGGCATCGGACTGGCCATCGCTCGGGGGTTCGCACAGGCGGGGGACACGGTCGCCGTCACGCACCGCTCCGGCGAGCCGCCGGAGGGCCTGATCGGGGTCAGATGTGAGGTCACCGACACCGACTCGGTCGATGCCGCGTTCACCGAGGCCGAGGAGAAGGTGGGCGGCCCTATCGAGGTGCTCGTCGCCAACGCCGGTGTCACCAGGGACGGCCTGCTCATGCGGATGAGCGACGAGGACTGGGACACTGTCATCGACACCAACCTCGCAGGCGCCTTCCGCTGCGTGCGACGCGCGAGCAAGGGCATGATCCGGATGCGCCGCGGCCGGATCATCCTGATCTCCAGCGTCGTCGGCCTCTACGGAGGGCCCGGGCAGGCCAACTACGCCGCCAGCAAGGCCGGACTCGTGGGGCTCGCCCGCTCGGTGACCCGGGAGCTTGGCGGTCGCGGCATCACGGCCAATGTCGTCGCCCCGGGCTTCATCGACACCGACATGACGGCCGCCCTCCCGCAGGAGACCCGGGCGACCTACCTCAAGGCCATCCCAGCCGGCCGGTTCGCGACCCCCGAGGAGGTCGCCGCCACGGTGCGTTTCCTCGCGAGCGCGGACGCGGCGTACATCTCCGGAGCCGTCATCCCGGTCGACGGCGGCCTGGGCATGGGCCACTGACCCCCACCATCCACGAAAGGCACCACATGTTGCTCGAGGGCAAGAAGCTGCTCGTCACGGGGGTCCTGATGGACTCCTCCATCGCGTTCCACGTCGCACGACTCGCGCAGGAGCAGGGCGCGGAGGTCGTGCTGACGTCGTTCGGTCGGACGATGAAGATCACGACCGCCATCGCGAGGCGTCTGCCGGCGACGCCTCCGGTGGTGGAGCTCGACGTCACGAGCGAGGACGACCTGGCGGCGCTGGCGGAGCGGGTGCGCGAACACGTGCCCCACCTCGACGGGGTGGTGCACTCGATCGGCTTCGCGCCCAAGGCAGCCTTCGACTTCATGAGCGCCGGGTGGGAGGACGTCGCCACCGCCCTGCAGGTCTCCGCCTACAGCCTCGCCTCCCTCACCAAGGCGGCGCTGCCGATGATGAGCGCGGGTGGCAGCGTGGTCGGTCTGACCTTCGACGCGCGCTTCGCCTGGCCGGTCTATGACTGGATGGGGGTGGCCAAGGCGGCCTTCGAGTCCACCAACCGCTATCTCGCCCGCGACCTCGGGCCGAAGGGCATGCGGTGCAACATCGTGGCGGCCGGCCCGATCCGCACCACGGCGGCGAAGTCGATCCCGGGCTTCGAGCGCTTCGAGGAGGAGTGGGGTGCGCGGGCGCCGCTGGGCTGGGACGTCAACGATGCCGAGCCTGCCGCCCGAGCGTGCGTCGCCCTCCTCTCGGACTGGTTCCCCGCCACCACCGGTGAGATGGTGCACGTCGACGGCGGCTTCCACGCGATGGGTGTCTGACCCCGGAGCGGCACTAGGCTCCCGACGTGAACAGCCAGCCCCCGGAACCCGAAACGCTTGACCGACCCAGCGTCGAGACCGTGGAGGTCCGCCTGCTGGAGGGGCCCAACCTCTACTTCCCGCGGCCGGCCGTCAAGGTGACGATCTCGCTGCCGGGTTACCTCGAGGCCGAGGCCGAGCAGGTCCGCGGGGTCGGGGCGGCCCTGGGCCTGAAGCGGGTGCAGCCGGGTGCGCCGGCGTCGATGCAGCGCCAGCGGGTGCTCCTGCGGATCGTCGAGCGCGCCGTGCGGGTCGTGGCCCGGGCGAGCGGCACCCGCCGGCTGGGTGTGCGCGCGCGGGTGGCGCACCCCACCGACACCGTCGTGCTCGCCTTCGTCTGGCGCCACCGTGGCCGCGCGGAAGCGCTGGGGTCAGCCGTCGGCCCGTTCCTGGCGGATCTGTTGGCGGGGGAGGCTGCCGGGAGTGCAGCGGAACGGTATGCGGTCGCCGTCACCTCCGCGCCCGCAGGTGAACCGCCGCGCGTCCTGGCACCCCGCATCCCCGTCGCGTCGGTGACGGGCACCAACGGCAAGACGACCACGACCCGCCTCCTGGCCCACATCTGCATGACCGCGGGTCTGCGCACCGGCTGGAGCTCCACCGACGGTGTGGTCGTGCAGGGCGAGATGGTCGAGCCCGGTGACTATTCCGGCCCCGCCGGAGCGCGCGCCGTCCTGGAGGCGCCCGGGGTGCAGATCGGCATCCTGGAGACCGCGCGTGGGGGCATGCTCCTGCGCGGGATGGGGGTGAGCCACAACGACGTCTCGGTCGTCACCAACGTCTCTGCCGACCACCTCGGCCTCCAGGGCATCGACACCGTCGACCAGCTGGCGGAGGTCAAGGCGATCGTGACCCGGGTGACGAGACCGGGCGGCGCGGTGGTGCTCAACGGCGACGATCCCCGGGTGTGGGCCATGCGCGGCGGCCTACGGGCCAAGGCCTGGGTCTTCAGCGCCGACGAGGCGTCACCGTCGGTGCGCGAGGCACTGGATGCCGGGGGTCGCGCGGTGACGCTGCTCGACGGAGACATCAGCGTGCTCTCCTCCGATGACGGGCCCGACCGCCTGGTGCGGGTCATCGACGTGCCGATGACCCTCTCGGGGCTCTCCCGGCACAACGTGCTCAACGCCCTGGCCGGCGTCGGGGCCGCACTGGCGCTCGGCATCGACCGGAAGGCCGTGATCGAGGGGCTGCGGACCTTCCTGCCCGACGCCTCGCTGAACCCGGGCCGGATGAACAGCTACACCGTGCCGGTGCCCGAGGGGGCCGTCACGGTCGTCGTCGACCTGGCCCACAACGAGGCCGGGCTCGAGGCGCTGTTGGACGTGGCGCGCGGCCTGGTCGATGCGGGCAGCCGGGTGCACCTCGCGCTGGGCACGGCAGGAGACCGCACCGACGAGATCCTCCAGTCACTGGGTGAGATCGCCGGCTTGCGCGCCGACCACGTGGTGATCGCGCACAAGGAGCACTACCTGCGTGGGCGCACGCTCTCGGACCTCGACGAGCAGCTCAGGATCGGGCTCGGGCACGCAGGGGTCGTCGACGCGACCTCCCACCCCACCGAGCTCACCGGGCTCATCGCGTGCATGGCCGCCGCCGGTGACGGGGACGTCGTGGCCGTGATGTGCCACGCGGAGCGCGCGGAGATCGCCGGCTGGCTGGCAGAGCGGGGCGCCACCGCGGACGATGCGGCCGCCATCCGGCGCAAGGTCGTCCGCGCCAAGGGCGAGCACGAGCTCGAGGAGGAGATCACCGCACTGTGGTCGATCGAGGACGAGCGGGAGCGGGTCGAAGCGGCCCGGCGGCTCTATGTCGCGAGGCCGGGCGACGCGCGGATCGCGTACGAGCTCGCCGGGACCCAGGACACTGCAGGGGATGCCGAGGGCGCGGTGCCGATCTACCAGGAGGCCTTGGGCGCGGGCCTGCGCGAACCGTTGCGACACCGGGCGCAGCTCCAGCTCGCGTCGAGCCTGCGGAACCTCGGCCGGCTCGAGGAGGCGGTCGCCGTCGTCGACGAGGTCACCGCGCGGCACCCCGAGAGCCTGGGCGCCGCAGCCTTCAGCGCGCTGGTCCACCACGATGCGGGCGACCCGAGCGGTGCCCTGCGCGGACTCCTTGCCGTCGTGGCCGCCACGAGCAACGACGCGGACGTCGCTCGCTACCGACGCTCGCTCACGGCATACGGCGACCAGCTCGGCCGCTGAGGCCGGCCGGCGAGACCGCGTCACGCGGCGTCAGAGCAGGCCGTCCGAGCCCTCGCTGTCCCGCGCGGCGGTGTCACCGGCCTCGGTGGCCTCCGCGTGCAACGACTCGGGGTCGAGGTCGGGGTCACCGACACCGTCGCGGGTGTGGGTGCCCGGCTGGGCCTGCTGGGTCATCGCCTCGAGCTCGGCCATCACGTCGGCGTGCTGGTCGACGGTCAGCACGACGATGTCTCCGGGGTTGGCCCGCGCCATGACGTGGCGCACCGCCTCGGTCTCGTCGAGCACGATCTCGACCTGCCGGCACCGCACGCCGTCCTGAGCCATCCGGGCGCGCACCCCCTCGGCGACCCGCTCGGCGGTGAAACCGCGCTCGCGACCGCGCAGCCGCACGTCCTCGCGCACGACGACGACGTCGAAGTGGTCGGCGGCCACCGAGCCCAGCTCACGCATGTCGTCCTCGCGTCGGTCCCCAGCCGTGGCGATCAGGCCGATCCTGGAGATCTTCCCGAGGTCGGTGGTGCCCGAGCGCATCTCCGCGTAGCGCTCGAGGAACTCGCCGAGGACCTTCATGCCGGGGGCGTTGTGGCAGTAGTCGACGATGACGTCCACGTTGTGCACGTTGATCTGGTTCATCCGGCCGGGGGAGAGGTAGTACGACGTGGTGAACGTGCGCAACCCCTGACGGATCTCATGCAGCCCGGCGCCGCTGGCGAAGGCGGCACCGGCGGCGGCCATGGCGTTGGCCACGTTGAACAGTGCCGTGCCACCGAAGGTCGAGGGCAGCAGGTGGGTCCAGGCGAGCTGCATCGACCGGCGTCCGTGCCGGATGACGATCATGTCGCCGCGCTCGGTCCGGTCGAGCACCACGGCCCTTCCGCCACGTCGGCAGTGGTCGTCGATCAGGTCGCGCACCTTCGACCCGGGCTCCGCCAGGCTGAACCAGATGACCGACCCCGAACAGCGTCGGCGCATCCGCCGTACCAGCGCGTCGTCGGCATTGAGCACGGCGAAGCCCGAGCGGGGCACGGCCTCGACGATCACGGCCTTGACGTCGGCGAGCTGCTCCAGGGTGTCGATGCCGCGCAGGCCGAGGTGGTCAGGCGCGACGTTGGTGACGACCGCGACGTCGTTGCGGTCATAGCCCAGGCCCTCACGCAGGATGCCGCCGCGAGCCACCTCCATCACGGCGAGGTCCACCCGGGGGTTCTGCAGCACCATGCGTGCAGACCGCGGGCCGGACGCGTCAGCCTTCACGACGAGCCGCTCGTCGATGACGATGCCGTCGGTGGAGGTCATGCCCACCTGACGGCCGAGGCCCTTCATGATGTGCGCGATCATGCGGGAGGTGGTCGTCTTGCCGTTGGTGCCGGTCACGGCGATGATCGGCACCCGGGACGGGGCGCCCGGGGGGAAGAGCAGGTCGACCACGGGCTTGGCGATGTACTGCGGCTCACCGATCGTCGGGTGGGTGTGCATCCGGAAGCCCGGTGCCGCGTTGACCTCGCAGATCGCGCCACCGGCCTCGCGCACCGGTGCGGCGATGTCGGGGCAGATGAAGTCGATGCCGGCGACGTCGAGGCCGATGAGACGGGCTGCCTCCTCGGCGATCTCGATGTTGTCGGGGTGTGCGTCGAAGGTTCGGTCGATGCTGATCCCACCGGTCGACATGTTGCCCGTGAGTGCGAGCTTGACCATCGTCTCGGCAGGCGGGACGTCGTCCATCCCGAAGCCCTGCTCGCGAACGAGCCCCTCGGCCACCGCGTCGAGCTTGATCTTGGTGAGCACCTTCTCGTGACCCACGCCACGCCGAGGATCGCTGTTGGTGATCTCGACGAGCTCGCGCACCGTGCGCACCCCGTCGCCGGTCACGTGGGCGGGCACCCGCTCGGCGATGGCCTGCATCCGACCGCCCACGATGAGGCAGCGGTAGTCACGACCGAGGACGAGCGACTCGACGATGACGTAGCCGCGGCGCGACTCGCCTTCGGCGATCTCGAAGGCCTCGCGCACGGCGTCGTCGTCCTTCAGGTCCAGACAGACGCCCCGACCGTGGTTGCCGTCCAGTGGCTTCACGACCACGGGGAACCCGATCCGGTGCGCGGCGTTGACCGCACCGTCGGCCGAGCGCACGGTTTCCTGCTTGGGCACCGGCAACCCCGCCGAGGCGAGGAGGCGCGTCGTCATGTCCTTGTCACCGGCGATGTCGACTGCCAGGGCGCTCGTGCGCGAGGTCATGGTCGCGCGGATCCGCTGCTGGTGGACCCCCTGACCGAGCTGCACCAGGCTTCCGCTGTTCAACCGGATGAAGGGGATGTCCCGGCTCACGGCCTCCTCGAGGATCGCCGCCGTCGACGGCCCGAAGGCGGTGCGCTCGGCGCGGGTGAGGAACCTCTCGAGCTCGTCCTCGAAGTCGAAGCCCTCCTCCGCGGCAACGAGGTGGTTGACCAGCCGCACCGCCAGCCGTCCGGCTGCCACGCCGACCTCCTCGTCGACGTAGCCGTAGACGACGTTGTAGACGCCCGGACGACCCTTGACCATGCGCGTCTTCCCGCGGCGCATGTCGTGGCCGGCCTCCTGCTGCAGCTGCAGGGCGACGTGCTCCGCGACGTGCCCGAGCCAGGTGCCGTCACGCATCCTGGAGATGAAGCCGCCCTTCACTCCGGTGGAGCAGGTGTGGTTCTCCAGGCGCGGCAGGAGCTCGACGAGGTGGTCGGTGAAACCGGGCAGCGTGTCGGTCGGATAGCCCTCGAGCACCCCGAGGTCCACGACGAGGTGCACCGACGGGTCATAGGACCAGATGTTGCCGCCACGGTAGACCCGGGACTCGAGGATCTCCAGCTCCGGCGCGGCCGGACCTGTCGGGGTGGGACGGTCCATCAGGGGGCTCCTCGGTCGGGCGGGTCGGACGGGTCGGGTGGAGCGCTCAGGCGTGGGGTCAGGCCTTCGCGGTGGCGAGGGAGACAAGGGTGTCCGGATGCTGTTCGACGAAGTCCACGAGGCGTCCCTCGGTGAGGTCGAAGACGGCACCCGAGGGCAGCGTGTGCACCGTGGCGCCGGAGACGAGGATGGGGGCACCTGCCTCGGCGTCGTGGGCATCGGTGCGAGCACCCCGGCAGTCCAGCACGAAGACCGAGCCGCTGCCGTGGACGCTGAACTCGCTGCCGTGACGCACCACGATCGCCGTGTCCTCGTCGATGCCGATACCCAGGAGGTGGGGTGAGGGCGCGATGACCGACATCAGGCGGCCGTAGCGCGCCCGCTGGTCGAAGTGCTGGTCGACGATGACGCCGTGGAGCAGGCCGAGCCCGGCGCTGAGCTGGCTCGTGCGCTGGCGAGGTGTGATCCCTTCATCGCCGAGAGAGATCATGAAGTCGGACATGATCGAGGCGCCCGCCGAGGTGCCACCGACGACGCAGCCGCGCTCGTGGGCCCGGTGCAGGGCCGCCCCCAGCGGGGTGCCCGGGAGGAACTGCGAGAGCCTGAGCTGGCTGCCCCCGGACATGAACACCCCGGTCGCACCATCGACGAGCTCCACGAAGCCGGCATCGTGCGACTCCTCGCGCGACTCGGGGTCCACGACGTCGACGCGGGGGCACCCCAGGCGGGTGAACACGTCGATGTAGGCCTGCGCCACCTCCGCGCGAATCGACGACGCGGTCGGGATGACGACGATGCGGGAGCGCCTCCCACCAGAGAGCTTGACGAACTGGCGGAGGAGAGAAGCCCGCCCGACCCGGTCCTCGGCGCCGCCGATGATGAACAGGGTCGGGGTGGTCCGATTCTGTCGTGGCACGGGCGTCAGCCTAGTGGGGGGCGTCGTCGTCGTCGGCGTCCTCGACCTCTTCGCGGGAGATGCCGAGCAGGAAGAGCACCGCGTCGAGGTAGGGCACGTTCACCGAGGTGTCGGCCTGCTCGCGCACCAGGGGCTTGGCGTTGAACGCCACGCCGAGGCCGGCGATCGCGAGCATGTCGAGGTCGTTGGCGCCGTCACCGATGGCGACCGTGCGAGAGAGGGGCAGACCCTCCAGCGCGGCGAACTCCCGCAGCGCGGTTGCCTTGCCCGCGCGGTCGATCACGTCGCCGAGGACGCGACCCGTCAACCTCCCGTCCTGCACCTCGAGCCGGTTGGCGCGCACGTGGTCCACCCCGAGGTCTCGCCCGATCGGCTCGACGATCTCGGCGAAGCCGCCGGAGACCAGTGCCACGGTGAAGCCGAGGCGTTTCAGGGTGCGCACGAGGGTGCGGGCCCCGGCCGTCAACCGCACCGCCTCACGCACCTCCTCCAACACCGTCACCGGCAGCCCGGCCAGGGTCGCGACCCGCGCATGCAGGCTCTGGGCGAAGTCGAGCTCACCGCGCATGGCGGCGTCGGTGACGGCGGCCACCTCCTCGGCCCGACCCGCGTGCCGCGCGAGCAGCTCGATCACCTCGTCCTGGATCAGCGTCGAGTCCACGTCCATGACCACGAGCCGCCCACCACGGCGGGCCAGCCCGGCGCGGGCGACGGCGATGTCCACCCCGGATGCCGCGGACACCAGGGCCAGCGACTCTCGCAGTGCAGTCACCTCGGCTCCCGACACATCGAGCTCCACCGTGGTGACCGGCCAGCGCGAGAGCCGACGGATCCGGTCGATGTTGGCGCCGTGGGCCGCGATCGTGTCGGCGACGACGGCCACGTGACGCGCTTCCAGCGGAGCGCCCATGACGACCACCGCCGCGCGTCCGGTGCGCCTGGGCGCGTTGTCGCCGTGCCCCTCGACGATGTCGACCCGGAGCCCCGTCGCCGCGCCTGCTCGGGTGAGCCGGTCGACGAGCACGTTCTCGTCACGTCCGGGAGAGAGCAGCACCGACAGCGCGAGGTGCCCACGCACGACCACCTGCTCGAGGTCCAGGACCTGCGCCCCGACGGTCGCCGCGGCCTCGAAGAGCGCCTTGGTGACGCCGGGCCGGTCCGTGCCGTTGAGGGTCACGAGCAACGTGCGCGCATCGGGGTCGGGCGGTGGCGCCCGGTCTTCGGTCAGGGGAGGCACGCCCGCAGGCTAACCGGAGTGGGGCCCGCGCCACGTGAGGACGTCGCGGAGCGGACCGCTGTCGAACCCGGGTGCGTCGGTGACGACCCGTGGGCGGCCACGGTTCACTGGGTGACGACCTGTCCCTTCCCCACCACGGTGAGGCCGGAGTCGGTGACCGAGAAGCCACGAGCGATGTCGTGCTCGCGGTCGTGACCGATGGAGGTGCCCTCGGGCACGACGACGTTCTTGTCGATGATGGTGCGAGAGATGCGGCAGTTCCGACCGATCTGCACCCCCTCGAGGATCACGCTGGAGGTGACCTCGGTGTAGCTGTGGATGTGCACGTCGGGGGAGATCACCGAGCCGTCGACGCGGGCGCCGGAGATCACGACCCCGTTGGACACGACCGAGTTGAGCGCCTCGCCGAAGCGACCCTGGTCGCCGTGCACGAACTTCGCGGGCGGGTAGGGCCCGTGGGAGGTGTAGATCGGCCAGTCGTAGTTGTAGAGGTTGAAGATGGGGTGGATGGAGACGATGTCCATGTGGGCGTCGAAGTAGGAGTCCATCGTGCCGACGTCGCGCCAGTAGCCCATGTCGCGCTCGGTGCCGCCGGGGATGACGTTCTTCTTGAAGTCGTACGTGTAGGCGCTGCCCTGCTCGACCAGTGCCGGCACGATGTCGCCGCCCATGTCGTGCTTGCTGCCCTCGAGGACGGCGTCGGCGGTCACCGTGTCCATCAGCACCTGGGCGTCGAAGACGTAGTTGCCCATGCTCGCGAGGATCTCGCCCGGGGAGTCCGGCAGCCCGTCGGGATCGGTCGGCTTCTCCTTGAACGCCTTGATCCGGGTGTGGTCGTCCTCAGCCACCTCGATCACGCCGAACTGGTCCGAGCTGGCGATCGGCTGCCGGATCGCGGCGACCGTGACGCCCGCACCGGACTCGACGTGCTGGTCGACCATCTGGGAGAAGTCCATCCGGTAGACGTGGTCTGCCCCCACGACCACGACGATGTCGGGCTTCTCCTCGGTGATCACGTTCATGCTCTGGTAGATCGCGTCCGCACTGCCCGCGAACCAGGACTTGTCGATGCGCTGCTGGGCGGGGATCGGCGCCACGTAGTTGCCGAGCAGGGTCGACATCCGCCACGTCTTGGTGACGTGCCGGTCCAGGCTGTGCGACTTGTACTGGGTGAGGACGACGACCTTGAGGTAGCCCGAGTTGACGACGTTGGAGAGCGCGAAGTCGATGAGCCGGTAGATCCCCCCGAAGGGGACCGCCGGCTTGGCTCGATCCGCGGTGAGCGGCATCAACCGCTTGCCCTCCCCACCCGCGAGGACGATGACCAGGACCTTCGGACCTCCGCTGCGGTACGCCATGTTCCCAACCTATGGGGTCCGCGCCCTCGCCGGGAGGTCTGTCCGTCACTAGGGTGGATTCCGTGCGCATCGACATCCTCAGCAAGGAGTACCCCCCGGCGATCTACGGAGGAGCGGGGGTGCACGTGGCCGAGCTGGTGCGGGCCCTGCGCTCCAAGGGGGACCTCGACGTGCGAGTGCACGCCTTCGGTGACCCCCGCGACGAGGACGGCACCACCGGCCACCCCGACCTCGCCGAGCTGACCGGCGCGAATGCCGCGCTCACCACCCTCGGTGTGGACCTCACCATCGCGGCCGCGACCGCGGGAGCAGACCTCGTGCACTCCCACACCTGGTACGCGAACTTCGCCGGGCACGTGGGCGGCATCCTCGGCGACATCCCCCACGTGCTCACGGCGCACAGCCTGGAGCCCATGCGGCCGTGGAAGGCCGAGCAGCTGGGTGGCGGTTACCGGCTCTCCTCGTGGGTGGAGCGCACCGCCTACGAGGGCGCTGACGCCGTCATCGCGGTGAGCCACGGCATGCGCGCCGACATCCTGAGGTCCTACCCCTCCATCGACCCGGACAAGGTCAAGGTCGTCCACAACGGCATCGACTCCGAGCTCTGGTCGCACACCCGCGACAACGACACGGTGCGGCGCCATGGGGTGGACCCCGACCGACCGAGCGCGATCTTCGTCGGCCGGATCACCCGTCAGAAGGGCTTGCCCTACCTGCTGCGGGCCGCTGCCGAGCTGCCGCCCGAGGTGCAGCTCGTGCTGCTCGCCGGAGCCCCGGACACGCCTGAGATCAAGGCTGAGGTCGAACACCTCATCGAGGGTCTGCGGGAGACCCGCGACGGGGTGGTCTGGGTGCCCGAGATGCTGCCCCGGGCGGAGGTCGTCGCCCTGCTCAGCTCAGCCACGGTCTTCCTCTGCCCCTCCGTCTACGAGCCCCTCGGCATCGTCAACCTCGAGGCCATGGCGTGCGAGGTGCCGGTCGTGGCCACCGCCACGGGCGGGATCCCCGAGGTCGTGCTCGATGGTGAGACCGGCTGGTTGGTCCCCATCGAGCAGGTGCAGGACGGCACGGGCACCCCGGTCGACCCCGACCTCTTCGTCGCCGATCTGGCCGCTGCGATGAACGATGCCGTCAGCGATCCGGAGCGCGCGCGGGAGATGGGGCGGGCCGGGCGAGCGAGGGCGGTCGAGTCGTTCTCCTGGGGGAGCATCGGCGACCAGACGCACGAGGTGTATGCCGAGGTGCTGCAGGCGCGGTCAGCTCGTTCCTGACGCTCTGTAGGGTTCGGGTCATGAGTGATGTCCTGGCCATGGCCGGCGTGAGTGTCGTGCGCGGTGACACCACCATCCTCGATGACGTGTCCTGGGAGGTCGAGGAAGGGCAGCGGTGGGTGATCCTGGGCCCCAACGGCGCCGGGAAGACCACCCTGCTGCAGTTGGCCGCGGCCAGGATCCACCCGACCACCGGAGTCGTCGGGATCCTCGGCGAGGTCCTCGGCGCAGTGGACGTCTTCGAGCTGCGCCCGCGCATCGGGTTGGCTTCTGCCGCACTGGCCGAGCGGATCCCACCGAACGAGCGGGTTCGCGACGTCGTCGTCACGGCCTCCTACGGCGTGGTCGGGCGGTGGCGCGAGACCTACGACCCGCTCGACGAGGGGCGGGCCGAGGAGCTGCTCGAAGCCCTGGGCGCCCACCACCTCGCTGACCGCCGCTTCGGCACCTTGTCCGAGGGCGAGCGCAAGAGGGTTCAGATCTCTCGCGCCCTGATGACCGACCCCGAGCTGATGCTCCTCGACGAGCCGGCCGCCGGGCTCGATCTCGGTGGACGTGAAGACCTCGTCCGCCGGCTGGGCACCCTCGCCGCCGACCTCTCGGCACCCGCGATGGTCCTGGTGACCCATCACGTGGAGGAGGTCCCGCCCAACTTCACCGACGTCCTCCTCGTGCGAGATGGCCGCATCGTCGCGCAGGGGCCCATCGAGATCACCCTGACGGCCGAGAACCTGGAGGCCACCTTCGGCCTGCCTCTCGAGCTGGAGGTCCGGGGGGATCGGTATGCCGCGCGGGCTCGCTGAGCATGTGTGGAACCAGGAGCGGCTGGCGCGCGTCCATCCGCTGACGCCCCATGACAAGGAGGTTGGTCCATGGACTGGCTGACGGAGAACTTCTGGCTCGGCTGGATCGGCATCGCCATCCTGCTCGCCGCGATCGAGGCCGCCACCGTCGATTTCGTCTTCCTGATGTTCGCCGGTGGTGCGGTCGTCGGCGGAGTCGCAGCCGGGGCCGGGGCGCCCTTCCCCCTCCAGCTGGTCCTCGCGGGCGCGGCCGCACTCCTCCTCCTCTTCGTCGTGCGCCCGCTCATCCGTCGCCAGTTCCTCGACGAACACACCGACCACCACATCGGTGCGGCAGGCCTCGTCGGACGCGATGCGCGGGTGCTCCAGGCGGTCACCGACACCGACGGCAGGATCAAGCTGGCGGGGGAGACCTGGTCGGCTCGGGTCACCGACGGCAGCGCGATGATCGGGCCCGGTGAGGACGTGCGGGTCATCGCCATCCATGGGGCGACCGCGATCGTGGGCCCCGCCGCTGCAGCCCCTCACGCTCCGTTCGACTCCGAGCCACCTGCCTGATCCGGCAACCCCATCGAAAGGGATCGTCATGCCTGACGGACTGCTGTCCATCATCGTCATCCTGCTGCTCGTCGCCTTCGTCATCATCGTGCTCGTGCGCACGGTGCGCATCGTACCGCAGCAGACTGCGCTCATCATCGAACGCCTCGGGCGCTACTCGCGCACCCTCGAGGGCGGCCTGCACATCTTGGTCCCCTTCGTCGACCTGGTGCGCGCCAACATCGACCTGCGCGAGCAGGTGGTCTCGTTCCCGCCGCAGCCGGTCATCACCAGCGACAACCTCGTCGTGAGCATCGACACGGTCATCTACTACCAGGTGATCGAGCCCAAGTCCGCGGTCTACGAGATCGCCAACTTCATCCAGGGCATCGAGCAGCTCACCGTGACCACGTTGCGAAACGTCATCGGCTCCTTGGACCTGGAGCAGACACTCACCAGTCGGGACCAGATCAACGGCCAATTGCGCGGGGTGCTGGATGAGGCCACCGGCAAGTGGGGCATCCGCGTCAACCGCGTCGAGCTCAAGGCCATCGACCCGCCCCACTCGATCCAGGAGTCGATGGAGAAGCAGATGAAGGCCGAGCGCGAGCGCCGCGCCATCATCCTCACGGCTGAGGGCCAGAAGGCCAGCCAGATCCTCACCGCCGAAGGTGAGAAGCAGAGCTCGATCCTGCGCGCGGAGGGGTCGGCCCAGGCCCGCATTCTGGAGGCCCAGGGCCAGGCGCGAGCGATCCAGCAGGTGTTCGACGCGATCCATCGCGGCAAGCCGACCCAGAAGCTCCTTGCGTACCAGTACCTCCAGGTGCTCCCGCAGATCGCCCGTGGGGATTCCAACAAGATGTGGATCATCCCCAGCGAGCTGACCGACGCACTCAAGGGCATCGGCGGCATGCTGGGTCGCGGTCAGGGCGGTTTCGACGAGGGCTCCGAGGACGAGTGGGTCGACCCGGGCGAGATCGGCAGTGCCTTCGAGGAGACCACTCTCGAGGACCCGGCACAGGCCCTCGCCCGGGCCCGTGGCCAGGCGGGGATGGCCAGCCGCGAGGCCGAGGAGCACGCGTCCCCGGCATCGCGGGTCCAGCCCCCGGTGCGGCGCGGTGCGGATGCCGTGCCGCCCCGGCCGCTGCCCGCCCCGACGGACTCGGTGCCACCTGCCGCGCCCGCTCCGCCGGCTGACCAGGCACCCCCGGTGCCCCCCGCACCCCCGGCCCCGCCAGTGCTCCCGACACAGCAGTCCGCTCAGCCGGACGTCCACGACGAGCCACAGCGGTAGCACCCGCACCACCAGCCGCGACTCCGGGGCTGAGGCACCCGGTCACCCCCACTAGGGTGGCCGGGTGCCGCTGTCCGATGCCCTGCTCGTGGTCCTTGCCGGTGTGGGGGCGGGCACGATCAACGCGATCGTCGGCTCGGGCACCCTGATCACGTTCCCGACCCTGCTGCTGCTCGGCATCCCGCCCGTGACGGCGAACGTGTCCAACACGATCGGGCTCCTTCCCGGCGGGGTCGCCGGCAGCCTGGGGTATCGCGCCGAGCTCGTGGGTGCCGCACCGGCACTGCGCCGGTTGGTGCCGGCATCCTTCGTCGGCGGAGTGCTGGGCGCCGTGCTGCTGCTCCTCCTGGACCCGGCACTGTTCCGCGCGATCGTCCCAGTGCTCATCCTCATCGGTGTGGTGCTCGTCGTGCTGGGACCACGGCTGAGTGCCTGGACCCTGCGTCGACGGGCAGACGGCGCGGCATCCGATGCGCGGCACACCTCGCTCATGCAGGCCGGGGTCCTGGGCACCGGGGTCTACGGGGGCTACTTCGGTGCGGCCCAGGGCGTGCTGCTCATGGGGATCATGGGGGCGCTGTCCAGCGAACCGCTGCAACGGCTCAACGGCTACAAGAACGTGCTCTCCACCGTCGTCAACGCGGTGGCCGCAGGGGTGTTCCTGCTCGTCGCCCGGGACCGGATCGACTGGGCGGTGGTCGGCCTGATCGCCATCGGGTCGCTGATCGGTGGCGTGCTGGGATCAACGGTCGGCAGGCGACTGCCGCCTCAGGCGCTGCGCGCCCTGATCGTGGTGATCGGTGTGGTGGCGCTGGTCAAGCTCGTCCTCTTCCCCTGACCCAGTGCCACCACCGCGGCCACGGCGACCAGCCACCAGAGCAGGTATGCCGTGTCACGTGCCGGCGGCGTCGTGCTGACGTGCGCCGCCGGCACGGAGATCGGGGAACGGACCGCGGAGCGCAGGGCTGGTGGCGCCTGTGCCGGTCGGACTGGTGCGAACGGAGCGGGACGAGCGACGGCATCCGGGACGTGAGCGGAACCGGCTCGGACGAGGGTGCGAGGCACGTCTCCGGGTGCTGGGTGGGTGGACCAGAGCGCGCCCTCCCGAGGCGCGGGCGCGGTCGCGGGCGCGGAGTGGGGAGGGCTCGGGGCAGTGGGACCCATCAGCTGGAGCGCGCGATCCAGCTGCGCATGGTCCAGGCCCAGCACGTGCCCGAGCTCGTGGATCAGCACCGCGACCAGGTCGTAGCCACCAGGGCCCCAGCCATGACCCGCGGCGTCGAGGTCGAGCCACACGCCGCCATGGCTCGAGTACCCCACCAGAGCCCCCGGGAGATCTGTCACGCGCACCGGGGCGGAGGCCAGCCCGCGGGTGTCCAGGCCTGCAGCGGCCCACGCCGTCACGGCGGTGCGCCTGCCGACCGCCACCTGCAGACGCGACGGGGATTCGCTGGCCGTACCGGACCCGAGGGCGTCGGCGAGCAGGGCGCTCTCGTCGTCGAGGATCGTGACCACCGCGGTGGCGTCGGCGATGGTGGCGCGGACGGGGGAGGAGAGGGTGACGGTGAAGGTCTCGGTCCCTTCCCGCCGATTGTCGTTCGTGATCCACACGGTGACCGTGGCGCCGGACTGACCGGCTGCGATGGTCACGCTCTGGTTGACGGTGCTGTAGTCCTTGGTGTCGGCCGAGCCGTTGGAGGTGCGCACCTGCACCGTGACGCCACCGGAGGGGGCCGGCGAGGAGAGGCTGATCGTCAGCACGACGTAGCCGGGGGAGGCGCCCTCCAAGACAGTGGCGTCGGCGATGCTCAGGGTCGGGGTCACCGGGGGCGGCGGTGCGTCGTTGTCGGCGATCGACCCACTCACGGTCGTGGTCCCCGTCGTGGTGTAGCCGACCCCGGCAAAGAGGGTGAGCGTGGCCGTCTCGGTGGGCTCGGCGGTGGTGTCGTCCACCGGCCTGACCGTGATCGTCGCGGTCGAGCTTCCGGCGGCGATGGTGAGCACCGAGCCGACGAGGGTTCCGCCGGTGACCGACACCGAGTAGTCGGCTCCGGATGCCGTACCACCCCAACCGACCGTGACGGCCAGCGAGCTCGTCGTCGAACCGGTCCGGGTGGCGGTGAACACGATCGGGTCGCTTCCGCTCTCCGCACCGGCGGCGTCCGTGACCGCGATGGTCACCGTGGGAGGCGTCGGAGCCGTCGCGGTCACCGTGACGGTCTGGGTGCGGGTGCTCTGGTTGCCGAAGACGTCGGTGGCCGTCCAGGTGATGGTCGTGGTGCCGAGCGCGAAGAGGTTGCCGTCCGGGACGCCGCTGCGGGTGACCAGCACCGCGGTGCGCGGGATGTTGTCGGTCGCGGTCGCCGTGCCGATGGTGGCGTCGCTGACGTACAGCGAGGTCGCTCCCGACGTAGCGGACCGTGTGACGTCAGGGGGGACGGACAGCGTTGGGGGCACGAGGTCGGGGGACGTGGTGACGGGCACGCCGATGACGACGTGGACATCATCGAACGTGCTCGAACCGCGCTCGACCAGCGCACCGATCGCGCCGTCACCCACCATCGCGTCGTAGCTGAACGACCCGATCTCGACGCCCCCGAGCGAGACCGTCACCGTCGTGCCCCGCAGGGTCAGGACGACACCGAGATCCGTGTTCGCGCCGAGGGTCGCGGCGAAGGTCTGGTCGACGACCCGCTGCTTCTTGGTGACGTGACCGATGGTGACCACCCCGGAGGCCTGGTCGAACGTCACGAACTTGTAGTCCTTGGCGTTGTAGTGGTCGAACACCCAACCCGCCGATGCGCCGCCGGAGAGTCGGACGGTGGACCCCACCGTCGTCGTGGTCACCCCCGCTGCCCGCACGGGGATGTCCATGACGTCGAGGGCGGGCGCGGTTCCACCGGCCGAGCCCGACAGTCGTCCACCACCGACGGACCAGGAGCCGCTGCCGCCGGTGAACCGTCCGGCACCGGTGGTGAAGTCCTCGGTGCCGTCGAAGGTGGCCTGCGGGGGGTTGGTCTGCACGACGAGGTTGTCGAAGGTGCCCCGGGCGTTGTCGGACCCGACACCGACGAGCCCCATGTTCAGGCCGTAGGCCCTCCCGTCGAGGTAGCGGG
>JBDSNZ010000166.1:0-14746 GCA_039915055.1 Ornithinibacter sp. | reverse complement strand
GGAGCCACCGTGGTGGCGGTGGAGGACATCAGCACCGACGGAATCCGTGCGGCTGTCGACAGCCTTCACGAGGGTGGCATCGAGGACGTCGCCCTGGTCGGGGGCAGCGCCGGAGCCGACGCCATCTTGCAGCTGGCCGCAGAGCAGCCCGACCTGCCTAACCAACTCGTCCTGATCTCGCCCAACACGGTCGTGAAGGGCCTCGGGACGGAACCGAAGCTGTTCATCGCGAGCGAGGGCGAACCCGGAGCCGACATCCCGCGACAGCTCCTCGCGGTGTCGCCCGGCCCGGACAACCGCGTGTCCCTGTTGCCCGGCAACGCCCACGCGCAGAACATCTTCGACACCGACCAGGGCGGGCCCCTGCTCGACATGCTCCTGAAACGCTTGGCGCGTTGACCTCGGCCTGGTCCAGGGCACCTCACGGGCTGGGGCCTGCCGAGTCAGCCTCGTCGCCCGCTCAGTCCGTCGAAGGACCGACCACGAGCGTCTGAGACACCCGCGCCGGTCACGGCGCTCGGAGCAGGCCCTGCATCGTCGCGATCTCGGCCTTCTGGCCCTGGACGACCGCCCGGGCGAGCTCGCTCACGCGCGCGTCATTCGTGGTGCCGAGGACTGTTTCGGCCATCGAGATGGCACCTTCGTGGTGCTGGATCATCATCGTGATCCACTGCTGGTCGAAGTCGGCGCCCGTCGCGGAGGCCAGGTCACCCATCTGCTGATCGCTCATCATCCCGTCCATGCCGTGGTCCATCCCGCCCACGCCATTGTCCATCTCGCCCATGTCGGTGGACGCACCCCACTGCGACATCCAGCCGGTCATCGTGGCGATCTCGGGCTCCTGGGCGGTCGAGATCTGCTGCGCCAGGCTCTTGACCTCGTCGGAGGCTCCGGCGCGGTTATCCAGTGCCAGTCGAGCCATCTCGACCGCCTGCTCGTGGTGCGGGATCATCTGCTGCGCGAACTGCACGTCCCCGGGGTCACCCGCCGAGGTCGACATCATTGACCCGGTCGAGGCGGATGCCGGGGTGGCGGTCTCAGTGCTCCCGCACCCGGCTGCGCCGAGGAGGAGGACCAGACCTGCGCCTGCGGCCGCCAGCGGGCCGACGATGGTTCTTCTCACGAACGTGCTCCTTGGTGCGATCCGGTGGAAACATGAGCCTGCGCTGCTCGTGCCGCACAAGACGTCGCGCTTCGATGAAGGTTCCATGAAGGTGTCCGCCGCGCACAGGTCATCGCCGCGCCCCGCTCTTGAGCGGGAGGCGCACCTCGAGGGTGGACCCCAGGCCCGGCCCGGGGCTGGTCGCCGCGACCGGGCACTCAACCGGCGCCCATCCGGTACCCGACGCCTCGCACCGTCTCGATGTAGCGAGGCGCCGCCGGGTCGTCACCGAGCTTGCGACGCAGGTGCGCCACATGCACGTCGACGAGGTGCTCATCCCCCACCCACGCCCGGTCCCACACCTCGTCGATCAGCACGCGCCGCGCCCAGGCATAGCGGGGCCGGGCGGAGAGCACCTCCAGGATGTCGAACTCGGTGCGCGTCAGCTCGACCGCCTTCCCCCCGACGGTGACCACCCTCGCTCCCGGCTCCACCTCCAGGTCACCGAAGACCCGCAGCGGAGCCTCCCGGCTCTCGGGCTCGCCGCCGCGGTTGCGCGGCCGGCGCAGGAGCACCTGCACGCGGGCGACGAGCTCGCGCGGGCTGAAGGGCTTGGTCACGTAGTCATCTGCGCCCACCGACAGCCCGATGAGCCGGTCGGTCTCCTCGGTGCGTGCCGTGAGCATCAACACGTAGCAGTCCGAGAAGGTGCGCACCTGCCGACACACCTCGATGCCGTCGAGCCCGGGCAGCCCCAGGTCGAGCACGATGACGTCGGGGTCGCTCGCGCGGGCCAGCCGCACGGCATCCGTGCCGTTGTCAGCCGTCATGGTGGAGTAACCAGCTCGTTCGAGGTAGGTGCAGACCATCGCCGCCAGAGCAGCCTCGTCATCCACGACGAGCACCATCGCCGGGGTCGTTGATGCGTCAGCAGGCACCACGGCAGTCTGGCCGATCCCGCCGGGCGCGGTCACCGCGCAGACCCTCAAGACGGCATCCTTCGTCAATTCTTCATGGAATGTCGACGAATCTGCCACCCGGCTCCCCTTCGATGGGGCTGAAGGTCACGAACAGGCCGAGGACGCGGAGGGCGGGTGCGGGCAGTGGGAGCGATGGGGTGGATGTCGCCGTGGTTCATGGTGCTCACCCTCGGCGGCACTCTCCTGCTGTGGGTCCTCGCGGCCCTCGCCATCATTCGCCTGCTCAGGCGCCCGGCACCCGGCCGGGCCGACCCGCAGGCACCTCTGTGGACCCTCGACCAGAGCCTGGCGCGCGGCGAGATCAGCCTCGAGGAGTACCGCTCCCGACGACGCCGAGTCGTTGACGGACACTGAGGTCCCCACCCGACCAGGAAGCAGGATCGATGACACCCACAGCTCTGCCACGTCCGCCCCGAGGGGGCGCCGCGACACCTCGCGCCGGGCGCCGAGCCGCAGTGGCGCTCGCCGGCACGGGTCTGGCCCTCGCACTGACGCTGGCGGGCTGCGGCGCGGATGCCGAATCGCCGACCGGCATCACGGGCACCGACTCGTCCGCGCCAGCGGGCCCGGCATCCTCCCCGCCCGCTTCCAGTGTCCCGCCCGCAGCGACCTCACGACCGATCGGCCACATCCACGGCGTCGGGAGGGAGCCGGGGACGGGCATCGTCGTCCTGGCCACGCACGCCGGCCTGTTCCGTCTCGATCCTGCGGGCCCGGTGCCGGTCGGGCCGGTCGTCGACCTCATGGGCTTCGCGGTGGCGCCCGACGGGTCCTACCTGGCATCTGGTCACCCCGGACCCGGCACGGACCTCGAGCAACCGGTCGGTCTCATCCGCTCCACCGACGCAGGGGCGACGTGGACCGCGCTCTCGCGGGCCGGCGAGTCCGACTTCCACGGACTCACCGCAGGACAGGGAGTCGTCGCGGGCTTCGACGGAACACTGCGGTTCAGCACCGACGGGGCCACCTGGCGATCTGTCTCGATCCCGACCGAGCCTCATGTGCTCGCGGCCTCGCCCGAAGGCGGTCGGGTGCTCGCGACCACCCGAGACGGCCTGCTCAGCACCGCGGATGGCGGGTCGACGTGGAGCACGCTGACACCTCCCGAGCTGCTGGTGGCCGTCGACTGGGCCGACGCGAACACCGTCGTCGGGGTCGGCACGACCGGGCGTCTGGTCCTCAGCGAGGATGCCGGGTCGACGTGGAAGTCAGGACCGAAAGAGCTCGGCGAGTCGACCTCGCTCGACGCCCGAGTGGTCGACGGCACGATCGAGGTGGTCGTCGTCGGTGGTGGGGGCGCTTCCCTGCTCTCCAGCACCGACCTCGGGGCCACGACCACCCGACTGCTGTGACGCGCACTTCCGAGGCCTCCGTGAGGCCTCGGAGCTGCGGGTCAGGAGCTGCGGGTCAAGAGGGTGGGTCAGGAGACCAGGCGGTAGTCGCCGGCCTCTTCGAGGGCGCTCGTGACGGCATCCACCGAGAGCGGTGCCTCGCTGGTGACCGTGACGGTGGACGTCGCGCCTGCATCGAGGTCGACCGCAACATCGGTGACCCCGGCAAGCGCCTTCAGCTCCTCGGTCACCGCGCTCGCGCAGTGTCCGCAGGTCATCCCCGTCACCGAGTAGTTCATGGTGGTCATCTGTCGTCCCTTCGGTAGGTCGAGCGGGCCGGGGCCCAACTCTGGTGGCGCTTCGCGACGCCACCGAAAGTTTACCCCCTAGGGGTATCAGGGGTGGTGCGGGGTGGCAGTTCGCGCGGTGCGCTGCGCCACCCGGTCGCCTGCGCACCGAGCACTCGTCGACTCGCCCGGTCCGACACCCCGCGACCTTCATGGCTTCTTCACCAGCTCCACCGAGGACGTCAACGTCGTCGTGTGAGCCTTGACGCATCACGCCACACCGAAGGGAGGATCTCACCATGCCGGAGCCCACCGTGCCGCTGCTGGGCCGGATCAGCCGACGCCAGGCCCTGACGGCAGCCGGGGTCGGTGCCGCCACGGTGGTGACGGGTGCTGTCGGTGCCGCCGGTGCATGGCGAGCCCTCGGGCCCTCCGGTGCCGCCGGCGCAGTGACGTCGCAGCCCTTGCGTGAACCCGCCGTGCTCACCAGCACCGACGGGGTCCTCGACCTGACGCTGCGCGCCGCCGCGGGCGCCACCGTCGCGGGTCGGCCCACCATGGCGCTCGCCTACAACGGCACCAGCCCCGGGCCGACACTGTCGGTGCGCCCCGGCGACGTGCTGCGGGTGCGCCTCCAGAACGACCTGACCACCATGACCAACCTGCACACCCACGGGCTGCACGTCTCGCCCGAGGGCAACAGCGACAACGTGTTCCGAGCGGTCGCGCCCGGTGAGTCGGTGGACTACGAGTATGAGATCCCTGACGACCACCCGACGGGGACCTTCTGGTATCACCCGCACCACCACGGCACGGTGGCGGACCAGGTCTTCGGCGGGCTGTTCGGTGCCTTGCTGGTCACCGGTGACGAGGAGGCCGGCGCCGACCGCGAGCGGGTGCTCGTCGTCAGCGACACCACCCTGACCGGGTCCGGCGAGGTCGCCGCCGCGAGCCACGACGACGCGATGCTGGGGCGCGAGGGCACGCTCCTGCTCGTCAACGGCCAGTCCCAGCCACGCATCGAGGTCGCGCCCGGGGCGCTCGAGCGGTGGCGCGTGGTCAACGCCTGCGTCTCGAGGTTCCTGGACCTGCGGCTCGACGGGCACACCTGGGGGCTGCTGGGTTACGACGGACAGGCCCTTCACGAGCCCAGTGATCAAGAGAGCGTGCTCCTCGCCCCGGGCAACAGGGTCGACCTCTTGGTGCGCGCCACGCAGAAGGGCTCCTTCGCGCTGCGCACGCTCGAGGTCGACCGCGGCGGGATGTCCATGATGGGGGGCTCGACGTCTTCCCCGGATGCCGCGCTGGCCTCCGTCTCCGTCGCGGCCACGACCGCCGGCCCCGGTGCGAACGCCTCCTCCTCCATGGGGTGGCCCGCTTCAACGGCGCCCGTGGTGGACCTTCGCTCCTCGACGGTGGACCGGGTGCGGTCGATCACCATGACCGGTGGCATGGGGATGGGCATGGGAGGGGGCGGGATGGAGTTCGGTTTCGACGGCCGCAGCTTCGACGCACGCCGCGTCGACCAGCAGCTGGCCCTCGGCACCATCGAGGAGTGGACGATCGGCAACGCGACGATGATGGACCACCCGTTCCACCTGCACGTGTGGCCGATGCAGCTCGTCTCCGGCTCGGGTCGGGACCCGGGCAACCCACCCGACTGGCGCGACGTCGTCATCATCCCGGCCCACGGTCGGGTCACCGTGCGAGTGCCGGTGCGCGACTTCGGAGGCAGGACCGTCTACCACTGCCACATCCTCGATCACGAGGACCTCGGGATGATGGGGACCGTCGAGGCCCGCTGACGTCCCTGCGGACGTCTCAGGCGGGCGCCGATCCACCGAGGGCCGCGAGCGCACCGGTCAGCCTGGCGTGTGCGTCGGCCGCAACCTCGCGCAGCGCGTCGTTCCCCGTCATGGTCACCATGATGCTCGGGTCCATCGCTTCGACGACCGTGCCGTCCTGCCCGTCGACGGAGCGGACCACGACGTTGCACGGCAGGAGCACACCGATGGACGGCTCGGCCTCGATTGCCGCGAGAGCGAGCGGTGGCATGCAGGCGCCGAGGATGACCTGGGCGGCGATGCGGGCGCCGAGCTTCTCCTCGAGAGTCGCGCTGAGATCGATCTCGGTCAGCACGCCGAAGCCCTGCTCCGACAGGGCTGAGCGCACTGCGGTGACCGTGTCGTCGAAGGGTTGGTCGACCGTGGTGCTCAGGGTGTACGACATGGCGAATGCTCCTGGTTCCTGATCTCGTGGCGTGTGCCGAAGTAGCTCCCCCAACCGTAGCATTACCCCTGGGGGTATCCCCGCCACCGAGGACTACGCCTCGCTCTCGGGCTCGTCCCGCCACCGCAGCCGGGGCGCACCCCGTGCGGCCCGGGGCGTCCCCAGGTGGTCGGGCCCCTCGCAACCCGGTCAGGCGTCGTGCGAGCCAGCCCATCGGTGGCGTGGAGGTCTGAGCCCGGGCTCGGCCGCGCGGGCCCAACTCGTAGCATGTGCGGGTGAGCACACCGGGGGCGATGTTGGCGAGCCAGCTGGCGCGCGCCTCCAGGTGGGCGATGAAGGCTCCCGCCACGCGGGTCGGAGCGCCCGTCGGCGCGGTGGCGCTCGCCGTGTCCGGTGTGTTCGGAGGGCTCGCGCCGGCGCAGGCGTCGTACGCGGATGCCGGGCAGGGTGCCGTCATCGAGTCCGGGCCCTTCGAGGTCTCGGTGCAGCGCGTGCGGGCCATCGACGACCTGAAGCCCTACGTGACGCCTGAGGCCGGCAACCGGCTGCTGGTGGTGGTGGTGAAGGTGCGCAACACCACTGACGAGCCGGTCTCCGCCCTGTTGTTGAGCAAGGAGCTGCAGGTGACGCCCACTGGAGCCCGCCTGGCGCCGCCCGTGCTTCGGTCACCGGTGTCGATGAAGGACTTCTCCGCGATCTCGGAGCTGCCACCCGACCTCACCTACGAGGCGGCCGTGCTGCTCGAGACGACGGGCCAGGACGTGGCGACCGAGGTGAGCGTGGGCATACCGGGCTACACGTGGCGAGAGGACAGCTTCACCCCGGGAAGCTTCGAGTGGAAGGACCCGACGACGGTCGCGAAGGGCACCTACCCGGTCAAGGACGTGCGCGACGAACCCCCGGCGGGGGAGGCACAGTGAACCGGGTGCTACGCGGAGGCGCCACGACGGTCCTGGTCATCGCCGCACTCGCAGCGGGGCGAGCCGTCACCGACGCGATGCCCAATGACCTGGGAACCCAGCGGGCCTCCGCTGATCCCTTCGTCGTGCAGGGCGTGGTCGGTGAGCGCACCGCCCTTCGCTATGCCGATGTCACGGTTGTCGCAGCCCGACCGGCTCTCGGAATCAAGGGTCTCTACGGCACCGACACGACTCCCGGGCACCTCCTCCTGGTCGACCTGGAGATCCAGGCGCACGACGAGCCGGTCGTCCTCGGTGGCTACAGCCTGCTGGCCCAGGACGGGCGTCGATACCACGCAGACCGCCGCTGGCCGATCGGGCGCATCCCCACCGGTGTCACCTGGCACGTCACTCCCGTGTTCGAGGTGCCGGCGGATGCCATCGAGGGGGCGGTCCTCGAGGTCGCCAAGGGCCAGGACTGGTGGGCCCAACGTCGCGACCACGTGCTGCACGTCGACCTGGGACTGGATGCCGCCGCGGCGCAGGGCTTCGCTGCCAGCCGGGACGTCGTCGCACCGAACGAGGACCCGCTGAACGGTCCGCGGATCGAGCCGATCGGCCAAGTGCCCGATGAGTGAGACTCAGCGAGAATGGTTGCGCCGCAACCGCTTCGGCCTGTTGGCGCTCCCCCTGGTGGCCGCGCTCGCCGTGGCAGCCAACGGCATCCGACTCGATGACGACTGGTGGAACACGGGTCTGCGCTCGTCGACCTCGGGCACCCAGGGCGAGTTCGTGCGGTATCAGCAGGGCTACACGGACGCGCTCGGCAGGACGTCTCGCACGCTGAAGGTGCGCGTGGACGGCATCCGGGAGGTCACTGAGATCCCCCAGGAGTACGGCGACCCGATCGCCGTCCCGAGCGGCATGAAGGCGCTCGAGGTCGGGCTCTCGTTCGAGGCCGACCCGGAGCAGTCGATCTATGGCTGCCAACTGGCGCTGCGTGACAGCCGCGGCGTGCGCTACGAGTTCGCGGCCACCCTCGCCAACCTGCGCCAGAACGACCCCAGCCCGTGTCATCCGCTGGAACAGCCCGGTCCCAAACCTCCGGTCTTCGCGGGGCAAGACCGCGAGACCGTCCCGGGTGAGGAGCGGCCACCGACGTGGACCGCTTCGCCGATCGTGTTCGTCCCCCCCGACGCGCAGATCACGCAGGTGTTGATGTGGTGGGAGAAGCCGGAGTTCTTGAGGGTGAAGGCATCGGTGAGCTGAGCAACGGCTGGACCATCCGGTCGATCGCGGCCGCCAACAAGACGCTGATCATCACCATCGACAGGGCCAACCCGATGGCCGACTCGATGGGCGCGAACGCGAGCCAGGTGGTGGTGTCCACCGGCCCCACGACCCTGCGGACCGCCAGGGCGAACAGGTAGGGGATGCGCAGCGCGATCAGGTAGGTCAGGCAGAACAACAACATCGGCACCAGGCCAGCCCTGGCGAGCATCCGGAGGCCGTTCAGGAGCGCGGTGAAGCGACTGGCGACGTCGGCACCGAGGGCACCGAGCCCTCGTCGCAGGGGCGCCGGCACCATCGTGAGGCGGTCGAGCGCCGGGTGGTCCAGCGGTGGTTCGGGCGCGAGCTTGTGCCCCAGCACGACGGCCGCGACGGTCAGCCACGCCAGGGGCACGATCACCAGGACGTCGAAGGAGCCGAGGACGCCGAAGACCCAGCCGGTGATGGTGTCGGCCGGGTGCGCGAGCCAGCCGAGGCGCTCCACCGCTGCGGCATAGTTGCTCTGGGCCCAGTCCACGGATTGACGGCCCCGGAGCCACCCCGTCGCATCCTCCTTGGTGCCATCGATGAGACGGGCGACGACCGAGGTGTAGTAGATCTCGACCAGGGCCCCGACCGCCGCGATGAGCAGCCACGGCCACCGCTTCTCGGCCTTGCCGACAGCGAAGCGCACCACGACGGCGACGAGCACGATCATCACCACAACCTGCAAGGGGTAGATGCCGACGCGGTTGCCGAAGTCGCGGGTGACCTCGAAGCCCTTGTTGAACTCATCTGCGACGGCGGCGTTCTGGAACGACTTGATGTCAGCACGCAGCAGGTTGTTGGCGACGTAGACGGTGAGGAACGGCACCAGGACCGAGACCATCACGTGCCACAACCGACGATCGCGACCGCTCGTGGCGTCCTCGGGATGCCGGTCGCGCAGCGCCTGCAGAGCGGGCAGGTCCCGGCCGCACAGGTGCAACATGGCGATGACGGGAAGGAGGTAGCCCAACGGCACCAGCGTCAGCAGCATCAGCCCGAGCCAGCCGACGTGGTCGCTCGCCGTCACCGCGCCCCAGTGCGCGGCGCCACGCACGGCGACACCGAGCAGGGCAATGGACAGCAGCACCGGCCAGTGTCGGGCGAGAAGCTTCGCGGCATCGACGAGGACGGCGACGCCGTCTCGGACACTGCCACGCAGACCCTGGTGTTGCGCCATCCCTCGCCCCCTGTGTGCTTGTCCTCCACGGGTCCCGTCCCGCGGCTGGCTCAGGCTACCCGCGGTCCGGTCTGGCGGAGAAGACCGCACCGACCTCACTCGGGTCGCTCACCCGGCTCGGGCAGCGAACCCGCAAAACAGTTCGGGTCCTCCACCAGCCGTCCGTAGCGCCTGCGACCTCAGGCGATGTTGACGACGTCCGGGCCGCTCAAGGTGAGCATGCGCTCCGCCGCTCCGCGGTACGCAATCGTTGTGACCCAGGCGGTGGCGCTACCCCGGGAGGGCTCGAACCGGGCGCTGTGTCGCCAGAGGTACATGTACGCCTCCCGCGTGACGTCCTCCGCTACGACGGGGTCGCGCACCACGCTTCTCACCAGGCCGAGGAGCAGGCGGCAGGTCGAGTCATAGAACTCGGCGAACGCGGTTTCATCGCCGTGGGCGGACCTGCCCAAGAGGTCGGCAGTCGGATTGGCGCCCGGCCACTCGTGGGCTGCCCCCGCGTCTGGAACAGGAGCACCTGTGCTGGGGGCTGGCATAACCCTCATCCTGATGCGCACGAATGTTTTGGTCAATCTCTGTCAAAGGTTGTCCTCGATCTGTCCAACCATCTGTGGCCGCCGGTGTCCGTGACGCCAGTCGCATCGACGGGCCCCCTCGCAAGCCCGCGGGGCACGGAGCAAGGTCAGGAGCCTGAGGATGGCCGGGGCTCGAGCCGCTCACCGCCTGCTGATGCAGTGGCCGGGGGGGAAGGCGGGTAGTTCGCTGACCTGCACATACAGGCACTCACGGCATCCGTCGGCATTGAGGCAAATGGCGACCGTGACCGCGATCTTCACGACCCGGTAGTGCTCGCGGATCTTCATCGTCAGCGCGTCCACAGAGGCTCTGCTAGGTTCCCGCAATGGTGAATGTGGGTGATGTGATTGAGAACCCGGTCACCGGGGAGCGGATCACGTTCGTGCGAACAAGCGAACAGACCGGTGGTGCGCTCGCCGAGCTCGACCTCGAGCTGAGCCCCTCGGCCTTCTTGGCGGCGGAGCACATTCACCGTTCGCAAGAAGAGGCGTTCCAGGTGTTCGAGGGTCACATACTGCTGCGGTGTCGCGGCGAGGAGTCGATGAACGGCCCGGGAGAAACCGTGCGTGTGCCTGCAGGTGCCCTGCACGCTTGGGCTCCGTACGGCGCAGCCGCGGCCAAAGTGCGCATCACCTTCACTCCGGGGGCCGGCATCGAGGAGTTCTTCGATGAGTTCTTCCGCCTCGCCCGCGAAGGACGCATCAACTCCAAGGGCATGCCCTCACTGCCGGTCTCAGCCCGCCTCGGTCTCGCTCACGACATGTACTTGGCGGGTCCACCCGTGCCCCTGCAACGTGCTGCATTTCGGGTGCTGGCCATGACCGACAGACTGCTCCACCGCGCCGGCTCCTGATTGCCATCAGGCGGCGCCATGACGCACCTTCGGGAAGCGCGGCACGAGCGGCAATACTCGGAGGTTGCCTGGTGCCGTCAGGGGAGACATTCCGTCTTTGCGGCAATCAGGACCGACCCTGAACCGCTTGCGCGGACAAGGTCGCAGACGTGGTGGGGAGAGTGGCTGGTGAGCAGGCGACCGAAGGGTTACGAGCGCCGGCCAGATCTCCCGGCTCCGTCGTTGCCGGCGCCCTTTGGTGCTCGGGTGTACCGCTCAACGGGTCCGTTGATCCCGCCTCGTGGCGGCCAGTCCTGGCCGGTTCGGTAGCACAGCGATAGCAGGTTCCTGGTCCGACCCGGGGCCCGTCGGGGTGCTCCAGGATGGCCTTGGGGGCAGTCAACAGCGCCACCGGCGGGCAGACCGACCTTCGCGCGGATAGTCATTTCGAACCATTGCGGACCCTGTGCCCCGGGTCGACAATCGCTGGAGGGCAGCGAATGGCACTGCCCTGTCACGAGAAGGGATTTGGGATGAAGATCATGACTCGGTTCGCCGTGGCATGCGTCGCTGCAGGGTCGGCGATCGTCCTGACCGCGGTACCGTCGCTCGCCCACGAGTGCGTCAACGCGAGCAAACCGGCGCAGGCGGGAGTTCAGCTGATTCTCGGGCCCTCGGGTATCGAGTGGACGACCCCCGGCCTGGCGGCAAGGATCGCCAGCGGACTTGTGGATCCGGACACTGGAGTGGGGTTCCACGGGCTCATCGGCGTTGACTTCGACGGCGACGGTGTCGTCGACTTCCAGACCTTCATCGTCGGACCCGACGACGAGATTCCTGAGTTGGCGCAGTTCAACGGTCCCGCCTGCCATGGCATCACGAACATCGAGGTGTACTTCGCGGAGTGCGTCGGATAGCCGCCAACCCACCGGAGCGTTCGCACGAGGAGCTCCGTCCGCCGGCCGCGACGTGCGCCTCTCGTGCCTACCGATGCCGTCGCGCCCTGTCGGGGTAGACGCTCTTGGCGCCCCATCCGCTGGCCAGCGGATGGGGCGGTGGGACGGCCGGACGTGGGCGCTCTCGTTCTCAGGCAGCAGTCGGCGTGCTCGGACGCGGCCCGTTCCGGCTGTGATCCGGATCCAGATGAACGTGTCTCCGGCGCCGAGGAGCTCCGGTCGACGGCGCCGTGATGCACGACGAAAGAGCCCTCCTCGTTGAGCACGAGCCACCTGTCGGTTGAGCTCGCGGATGCCGTTGGCGTTCGCCGCGGTGCGCTCGCCGTCCGGCCAGCGCGGGAGCGGCCCCTTGCGACATGGGCACATAACGGCCCGCAGAAGCAGGTCCAGGGCCCCTGCAACCGGATGGCACGACCTCAGAACCGGATGACACGGATGGTACGGGCCCGTAGAAGCCCCTCGCGGACGGGCCGGCTTCTACGTCAGGAGACTCTTGCGCCTCTTCCTCAGGCCCTTCCCCCCAAGTCCGCAGCACCTGGGCAGGGAGAAGGACTGCGCCGTCCTCGATGTGGTCGATGACCGACACCGTCGCCTATAGCGGCTCGCGAAGAGTCCTCTCGGCCGCGCGTTGCGTGAGACTCACGTGCAGCCCGAACGCCACTCTCCGGTCGCTTCAGTTCCCAGGATCGAGAGGTTCTTGGCGTGGACATCTCCGTTGCCCGTCAGCCAGGCGTAGGCCACCTGGCGAAAGACGTCGCGCCGCCCTGTCCTGTCGTGAACGAGGCGGGAGAAGTCCTGGTCCACCATGATGAGCGGCTGGTCACCGTGCGGCGGGTCCCCGGTGGGCACTACTTGCACCTCGCCCACTGGGTCGTGGCCGACAGCCAGCAGGAGGCTGAGCTCGTCGTCAGCAGAGGTCCTGACCGCACGACGCAGTCCGGTCAGGCGCCGACCCTCGAGGAGCAGCCCCGCGGAGAATGGCGGCACTGCTCCCCCACGGACCATGACCGGTCCCAGTCCGAGGGGCAAAGTGGTGGCCGGCGCAGGGAGCTTCGCATCCAGGTACTCCTCGACGTATCTGAACTCCCCCCCTTCAGCGCCGCGGACCAAGTCGCCGCAAGGCTGCCCTGCTTGACCACGTCCGCGTTGAGGCTTCGAACGTCGAGCAATGTCATGTCGGTGCCGACCCCTTGCTGATACGGCGAGCCGCTCGTCCTCGGAGCGGCTCACACCGCCACGGCGTCGGCAAGGGGGCTGGAGGAGACCTCATCACGCAGCAGGGAGGCCGCCACGACATCGACCCGGGTCCCAGGAGCTCGGTCAGCTCCTCGGTTAGGCCGGACACGCGCAGGAGTTCGTTGCCGCCACCGCCTGGGCGGAGAGTTGCTGCTCCTGGAGCGACGGTTTTCATCCTCCCCACTTGCTGCGACCCGTCAACCTGGGGTTCTACGCCGCCTCGTCGCCTGACGCGGGTCGAGCGGCGCCCGGGCACCGGCAGACTGTCCGGGTGATCACCGCCACTGCACTGCGCGCCGGCCCTGCCCTCGTCCTCGACGGTGGGCTCTCTACAGCCCTCGAGGAAGACGGCGCCGACCTCACCGACGACCTCTGGACCGCGCGGCTGCTGCTCGACGAGCCGCACCGGGTGCGCGCGGTACACGAGCGCTTCTTCCGCGCCGGTGCGGACGTCGCCACCACCGCCACCTACCAGGCTTCCGTGCCGAGCCTGGTCGACGCCGGGGTCCCTGAGCGTGAGGCCGTCGACCTGCTCGGCCGCGGCGTGCGGGTAGCCCGGGACGCCGCTCAGGCGGTGGCCGCTGAGACCGGCCGGACGCTGCTCGTCGCCGCGTCGGTCGGCCCGTACGGGGCGGTCCTGGCCGACGGCTCCGAGTACCGTGGCCGCTACGGGCTCACCGCCGCGCAGCTGCGCGACTTCCATGCCCCGCGCCTGGAGCTGCTGGCCGCTGCTGGCCCGGACCTGCTCGCGGTGGAGACCATTCCCGACGTCGACGAGGCGGAGGTGCTCATCGCGCTGCTCGACGAGCTGGGGGTGCCGGCGTGGCTGTCCTACAGCGTTGCTGATGGGCGCACCCGTGCCGGCCAGTCGCTAGCCGACGCGTTCGCGGTTGCTGCAAGGTCCTCGGCGCTGGTCGCTGCCGGGGTGAACTGCTGTGCGCCCGACGACGTGCTGACGGCGATCACCGTCGCGCACTCCGTCACCGGGATGCCGACCGTGGCATACCCCAACCGCGGCGAGGAGTGGGACGCCGAGCGCAAGCAGTGGGGCGGTGGTGGCGCTTTCGACCCGGCCCTGGCGGCGACGTGGGTGGCCGCCGGGTGCAGGCTGGTGGGCGGGTGCTGCCGGGTCGGAACCCAGGACCTCCGCGAGCTGGCTCACGCGATGCGCTGAGGGCCTCCGATGCGCATCCCCGGAAAACATACCGGCTCGCTAACCGTCCCGATAGCGCCGCTGGACCGGGACCGGGCGGCTCCGGCCAGGGTTGCACTTCAGCTCCGGCCACCCAGGTCCCTCCAAGGCAAGGCTCGCCGGGAAGTCTTCGCGATGACCGGCTCCTACTTCGTACCCGTCCTGGTCCTCGACGCCGGCGCCGCGATCAACACTCCGGCAGCGGCAACGGCTTGGGCAGAAGCACACGTGGCTCAGTAGTTCACAGCTCCTGCCGCGATGCGTGCGTCATACGGCCGCCAGTCGCATCTGGATGCATCGATCTGCTGACGAGTCGGGAAGGCGACAGCGTGCTCGCAAGGGTGACGTTCTGCACGGCGGACGCGTCAAGGGCATGGTCGCCACGCTCCTCCGAGTCGTCAGCGTCAAGCACGAGCACGCCTGGTTGGTTGACGAGCGCCCGGCGGGGCCGAACACGCCGTGCTGCCGGTATGGCCGTGGTGGTTCAGGCGGTCTCGGCGATCTGCTTGATCTCGGCGAGGGTCCTGGGGATCCCGGCGTGGGCATGCCGGGTGCGGTCCTCGATCTCGTCCACAGCCCGGTCGCCGAACTTGTCCGCGAACATCGACAGTCCCTCCGGCAGGAAGTCCCAG
>JBDSNZ010000220.1:0-11551 GCA_039915055.1 Ornithinibacter sp. | reverse complement strand
CCCTGCTCGCGCAGTCCGCCGCGGTGTCGGTGACGCTGTGGCTGGCCAAGGAGTCGGGCGACAAGGGGACGTTCCCGGTCTACCAGTACGCCCAGGCCGTCTACCTGCTGCCGTATGCCGTGCTCGCAGTGCCGATCGCCACCAGCGCGTTCCCGGCACTCGCCGAGCGCACCGGTGCCGGCCAGGACGTCACGCACACCCTGGCCCGGTCGCTGCGTGCCGTCCTCGTCCTCTCCGGGCTGTCCGTGGGCGTGCTCATCGCCGCGGCCCCCGCGGTCGGGGCGTTCTTCTCCCTCCTGGATGCCCGTCGGGGGGGCGGCGCGACGAGCACGGCCGCGCTGGCCGCACTCCCCGGCACGCTCACGGCATACGCGCCCGGGCTGGTCGGGTTCGGGCTCACCGCCCTGCTCACGCGCGCGCTCTACGTGCGAGGTGCTCCCCTGCACGCCGCCCTGGCGGCTGCTCTGGGCTGGAGCATCGCGGCCCTGCTGCCGCTGGTCGTGCTGCGCGGTGGGGGCGCTCCCGCATCCACCCTGCGCTGGCTCGGGTTGTCCTCCTCGCTGGGGATGACGGTGTCGGCCGTCGTCCTCGTGGTGCTCGTGCGTCGCGCCTGGGGCGCGGGGGTCATCGCGGGCGCCGGGCGCACGACCGGCGCACTGGTCGTGGCGATCGCCCTGGCGGTGGCCGCCGGCGACGCGGTGTCTCGAGGTCGCTCGCTCGACAGCCTGCTGGAGGCCGTGCTGGTGGGGTCTGGTGCGGGGGTCCTCGCGCTGGTCGTCGGGGTGGTGGTCCTGTTCCTCGGGGACCGCGAGATGATGTCCCAGGTCCTCCGGCGCGGGAGGTCCCGCCGACGGGGAGGGGATGACGGATGAGAGTGCTCGTCGTGCTCGGCACCAGCGCGGGCGGTGTCGGTCAGCACGTCCACGGCCTCGTCGGGTCGCTGACCACGGGGGGGCACCAGGTCGTCGTGGCGTGTCCGCCGGCGGTCGAGGAGCACTTCGGCTTCGCGGCGGTCGCGGCGTCGTATGCCCCCGTCGAGCTGAGTGACCGACCGCATCCGGCCCGTGACGCCGTCGCGGTGCGTGACCTGCGGCGGCTCGTCGCCGGCGCCGATGTGGTGCACGCGCACGGCCTTCGTGCGGCCGCCCTCGCCGTGCTCGCGGCCGGGCGCTCCCACACGCCGGTGCTCGCCACCTTGCACAACGCTGCTCCGGCCGGGGCGCTCACCGGTGCCGTCTACGCCGCGCTCGAGCGGGTCGTGGCCTTGCGCGCGGCCCTGGTCCTCGGGGTGTCCGCCGACCTCGTCGAGCGGATGACCTCGCTCGGCGCTCGCCGCGTCGGGCTCGCCGTCGTCGCGGCGCCACTGCCGCGGAGCGCGGGACGGGACCGGTATGCCGTGCGCGCCGACCTGGGTATCGCCGGGCCCACCTCACTGGGCGTGGTCGTCGCGCGCCTGGCGCCGCAGAAGGGTTTGGACACCCTGCTCGATGCGCACGCGGAGATCCGCGACACCGACCTCGTGACCGTCGTCGCGGGGGAGGGGCCGCAGCGCGCGGCGCTCCAGACGCGCATCGACGCGGAGTCCCTCCCGATCCGCCTGCTGGGCCGACGTGACGACATCCCCGACCTGTTGGGCGCGGCGGACGTCGTGATCTCGAGTGCGCTGTGGGAGGGCCAGCCGGTCGGCCTTCAGGAGGCGTTGCACGCCGGTGCCGCCATCGTCGCGACAGACGTCGGTGGCACGGCCGCCGTGGTGGGCGAGGCTGCTCTCCTCGTCCCCGCCGCCGATCCGACCTCGCTGTCCCGCGCGATCCGCGACGTGGTCCTGCACGGCTCGGTCCGGGACGACCTGCGCTCCAAGGCGGTGGAGCGGTCCGGCGAGCTCCCCACCCCCGAGGACGCGCTGGAGGCAGCGCTGACGGCATACGAGAGCGTCCTCGACGCTCGAGCGAGGTCCGGTGGCTGAGAAGGAGCGGAGGATCGGGGCGTCGGCGTCGAGGCGAGCACGGTCATGACGTATCGTTGAAGCCCGTGGTGGCCCTGACGAAACAGATCTTCGTGACCGGAGGCGTCGCCTCATCCCTCGGCAAGGGGCTCACGGCCTCATCGCTGGGACACCTGCTGCGCGCACGCGGCCTGCGGGTGACGATGCAGAAGCTCGACCCCTACCTCAACGTGGACCCGGGGACGATGAATCCGTTCCAGCACGGCGAGGTGTTCGTCACCGACGACGGCGCCGAGACGGACCTCGACATCGGTCACTACGAGCGCTTCCTCGATGTGAACCTCGTCGGCAGCGCCAACGTCACGACCGGGCAGGTCTACAACCGGGTGATCCAGCGCGAGCGACGCGGGGAGTATCTCGGTGACACGGTGCAGGTCATCCCGCACATCACCAACGAGCTCAAGGACCGCATGCGGGCCCAGGCCGCCGGGTCCCCGGGCGTGGACCCGCAGGACGCGCCCGACCTGATCATCACCGAGATCGGTGGCACGGTCGGGGACATCGAGTCGCTGCCGTTCCTGGAGGCGGCCCGGCAGGTGCGCCACGACCTCGGCCGCGACGCCGTCTTCTTCCTGCACGTCTCGCTGGTGCCCTACCTGGCCCCGAGCGGGGAGCTGAAGACCAAACCCACCCAGCACTCCGTCGCGGCCCTGCGCCAGGTCGGCATCCAGCCTGACGCGCTGGTGCTGCGGGCGGACCGGGAGATCCCGGGCTCGATCAAGCGCAAGATCAGCCTGATGTGCGACGTCGACACCGAGGCCGTGGCTGCGGCGGTCGACGCGGCCAGCATCTACGACATCCCCAAGGTGCTGCACCGGGAGGGGCTCGACGCCTACGTCATCCGCCGCTTGGGGTTGACGTTCAGGGACGTGGACTGGACCGACTGGGACCTGTTGCTGGAACGGGTCCACGAGCCCGAGCACGAGGTCGAGGTCGCCCTGGTCGGCAAGTACGTCGACCTCCCCGACGCCTACCTCTCGGTCACCGAGGCGCTGCGCGCCGGCGGTTTCCACCACGACGCGAAAGTGAACATCAGGTGGGTGCCCTCGGACTCCTGCGAGAGTGAGGCCGGGGCCCAACGAGCCCTCAGTGGGGTGGACGCCGTGCTGGTGCCGGGGGGCTTCGGCATCCGCGGCATCGAGGGCAAGGTGGGTGCGTTGCGCTGGGCCCGTGAGCGGCTCGTGCCGACCCTGGGCATCTGCCTGGGTCTGCAGTGCATGGTGATCGAGTACGCCAGGCACGTCGCCGGCATCACGGAAGCGAGCTCGACGGAGTTCGACCCCGACACCACGGCGCCCGTGATCGCGACCATGGAGGAGCAGAAGTCCTTCGTCGAGGGTGCCGGTGACCTCGGTGGCACCATGCGCCTCGGGAGCCAACCCGCGATGTTGACGGAGGGCTCGGTGGTGGCCACGGCATACGGCGTCACCACGGTGCACGAGCGGCACCGCCACCGTTACGAGGTCAACAACTCCTACCGTCGCCCACTGGAGGAGGCGGGGCTGAGCTTCAGTGGCACCCATCCCGACCTGGGGCTGGTCGAGTTCGTCGAGCTCCCCGCGGACGTCCACCCCTACTACGTGTCCACCCAGGCCCACCCGGAGTTCAAGTCCCGGCCCACCCGCTCCCACCCCCTCTTCGCCGGCCTCATCGGGGCGGCGATCCAGGCGCAGCGCTCCGCGCGCCTGGTCGAGGTCGAGCGACCCCGGCACGCCGAGGCTGCCGACGCCCATGCCTGAGCCGCTGGCCGACCTTCCCGGGGCCAAGCCCGTGCTGGCCTCGGAGCGGGTCTTCCGGGGTCGGGTCTGGGACGTGCGCAGCGAACAGGTCGACCTGGGCGAGGCAGGTGTGGTCACGCGTGACTTCGTGGACCACACCGGTGCGGTGGCGATCATCGCCCTCGACGAGGAGGACCGCGTCGTGCTGGTGCAGCAGTACCGGCACCCGGTGCGCGCCACCGAGTGGGAGCTCCCGGCAGGGCTGCTCGACATCGACGGTGAGCCTCCCCATCTCAGTGCCGCGCGCGAGCTGCTCGAGGAGACCGACCTGCGGGCGGAGCAGTGGCACGTCGTGCTCGACCACAACACCACGCCCGGCGGCTCCAGCGAGGTGCTGCGGATCTACCTGGCCCGCGGCCTGTCGAGCGTCCCCGACGACGAGCGGCACGCTCGCGATGGTGAGGAGCTCGGGATGCCGGTGCGCCGTGTCCCGCTCGACGAGCTCGTCGACGCAGCCCTGGGCGGTCGGGTGCACAACGCGACCCTGCTCATCGGCGCGCTCGCGGCCGCGAGGCTCAGGGACCGCGGCTGGGTCGGCCTGCTGCCCGCGGACGCGCCGTGGCCCACCCGCTCACCCGGCCGACGCTGAGCGGACCGCCCACCCGCGGGGCTGAGTGTTTGCTCACTGAAGGAACCGGAACCCGCGCAGCGGGTGTAGAACGGGGGTGGAGGCGAGCGACGTGGTCGAGGGCGCGAGGACCGGGCACGGTTCTGCTGTGTGGCTGAGGATGTCCGGGGACGTCGATGACATCGAGTGCGGCGACGCCATCTGCCCCTGCGGTGGCGTGCCCCCGGGAGCGACGCTGGACCAATGTTGCGGTCCGCTGGTGCGGGGCGAGGTGCTCGCCGCGACGGCCGAGCAGCTCATGAGGTCTCGCTACACGGCATACGCGGTGGCCGCTGGCGACCACCTCTTCCGTACCTGGCACGCCCGAACCCGTCCCACCGACGTCGAGCCCGACCCGTGGGTGCGGTGGGAGGAGCTGGAACTGCTTGACGTGGTGGACGGCGGGGAGGACGACGCGACGGGGGTGGTGGAGTACCGGGCCCGCTGGGTCGCCGGCGAGGGCGCGACCCACCAGCACGGCGAGCTGCACGAGCGGAGCTCGTTCGTGCGTCGGGCCGGGCGGTGGATGTACGTCGACGGGGAGTAGCGAGCGCCCCTACTGGTAGGAGATGAACCAGGGAGTGGGCTCGACCTGCTCCATCGTCTGCTCGGGGGTCAGCATGGGGGTGTCCTCGTCCTCGAAGTTCTTCCACCCGAGCCAGACCCCCTCGGGCAGGCCACGCTGCAGCGCCCGCCACGTCGCCTGCTTGTCGCCCTGCCCACCCTGGCCATCGACGTGCACGAGCCACTGGATCTCGTCCAGGGCGGTGTCGAGGCGCTCGCGGTCGCGCACCATCGAGGTGCGGAACTGGTGGAGGGTGAGCACCTTCGGGGGGAGGTCGTGGGTGCGCACGAGGTCGGCGAGCCAGGCGCCGACGGCATTGACCTCCTCGATCGCGACGGAGCCGATCTGCTCGATGTGCTTCTGCCCCGGCTTCAGGCGCCACTCCGGGTCGAGCGCCAGACCCACCCAGGGCCGGCGGAGCACCGACTCGTAGAGCTTGGCCTGGGTGAGGAAGTCGCTGCGACCGGGCTGGAGGTCGAGCACGACGTAGGCGCCGGCATCCTCCGCGGCCTCGACATAGGGCAGCAGCACCTCGACGGCGGTCTTGCGCGAGTAGCTGTCGTCGGGCATCGGTGCCGCTGCTGCGACCGTGGCGATGAGCTCGAAGGCCGGGATCACCTTCTCCTGCGTGAGCGGCGCGAACTCCTCGACGAGGCGCCGGGCACGGGCGGCGGACGCGCTGGGGCCCTGCTCGCCCAGCATGCCCAGCGTCGTGGTCTGCGGGTGGCCGTAGAGCGCGACCATCCTGCGTCCGGGGAAGGGCATCAGCCCGCCGCCGGGGAGGTCGGCGGCCGTGCGCGCGGTGCGCACCCGGGTCGCGAAGTTTCCACCGAAACCGTCCCCGATGGCCAGCACCGGGGCGGCTGCCGCTGAGCCGAGCACCTCCCTGGTTCCCTCGTCGCGGCGAGGGTCGACCTGCTCCACCGTGCGCGGAGTCGCGCCGGTGAGGGCGAGCAACGGCTGGAGGACGGCGGGAACCGTTGCGCCGTCGCGCAGCAGCACGACCGCGGAGCCGGTGTCGGGCGCTCGAGGAAGGCCGGCGAGGTCGGGCAGCTCCGTGCCGGCACCTCCCTCGATGACCTCGCGAGACCCGAGGTCGCCGACGGCCTCCGCCGCGCCGAACCGAACCACCGTGCGCGTGGTCAGGCGGTCCAGCTCACCCGGCAGGTCCGGCCCGGTCAGCAGCAGGGGCAGGCCCAAGGCCGTCGCGGCCGCGAGAGCGGGATCGAGGTCGCTCGGGGTCCTCGTCGAGACGACGACCGCAGTGGCGCGGCTGAGGATCGCCCGGGATGCCGCGACCGTGAGGTCGTCGGTGGCGGCGAGGGTCACGGCGAGCCCGTCATCCCGCACGACCACCGCGTGGTCGCCAGGTGCCTCGGCGCCAGGCTGGTCCACGGCGGTGGACGGGTCCTCGTCGGTCGAGCACGCGGATGCCGTGAGGGCGAAACCCCCGGCGACGGCTGCGGAGCGCAGCACGACTCGGCGCGGCAGGAGGTGGGTCATGGTGGCTCCGGATCGGGGAAATGGTGAGTCCCAGCCTGTCACGGACGTGCGTCGCCAGGGGGGATCGCCCTCCCCGGCGCGGTCCGCTGCCCACATCGGTGTGGTACGACGGAGCGGTGTACCTGGAGAATCTCGCCATCGACGCGCACGACCCCGGCAGGCTGGGCCGGTTCTGGCAGTCGCTGCTGGGCACGCAGACCATCACGGACGAGCCGGACCTGTTCGAGACGCGCCTGATCGTCCCGGGTGGCGTCGTGCTCGACCTCTGCTTCCCCCGGGTGCCAGAGGTGGCGTCCGCGCACCCACGACTGCACCTCGACCTCCGTGGGGGCGATCAGCAGGCGGACGTGGTGGGGCGTGCCCTCCAGCTGGGCGCGCGGCACCTCGACATCGGCCAGGGTGACGTGCCCTGGGTGGTGCTTGCAGACCCGGAGGCAAACCCCTTCTGCGTCATGGAGAGCCGTGCTGAGTACCAGGCCTCGGGCCCGATTGCCGCGCTGCCCCTGGACAGCGCCGATCCGCAGCGCGACGGCGCGCTCTGGGCCGAGCTGTCCGGGTGGGACCCGGTCGAGAGCCGGATGCCGGTCGCACTGCGGCACCCGTCCGGACGTGGTCCGCTCCTCGAGCTGTGCCACGAGGCGCAGCCCAAGCGCGCCGCGAAGAACCGGGTGCACCTCGACATCCGGCTCGAACGCGGTGATGACCCCGATGCCGTGGTCGGTGTCGTGGAGCGCGCCGGTGGCCGTGAGCTGCACCCGGACTGGGGCGACCTGCCCTGGCGCGTCCTGGAAGATCCTTCCGGCAACGAGCTCTGCCTGCTGCCAGCACGTCGCGCCTGAACCGCGACATCCGGCAGGTTGACTCCGCGGGTTGACCCCTGCCGGACGACGTGTCAGCCGTCGGCGATGGCCGATGATGAGGTGTGCTCTCCCGACTGGCTCCTGCCCGGCGGCGACTGGTGCTGACCCTGGTCGCCCTGGTCGTCCTCGCCCTGGTGGCCGCGGTGGTCGCCGTGGTGCTTGCGCGGCGCCCGACCGGCACCGTCAACCAGTCCGTCCTCGGGCCTGTGCTGCTGGTGCCGGGCTACGGAGGGTCGGTGCAGTCGCTGGCCACGCTCGCGGACTCGTTGCGCGAGAGGGGTCGCGACGTGACGGTGCTCGCCCTTCCCGATCAGGGGCGAGGTGACCTCGATGAACAGGCCGGGGTGCTCGACCTCGCGGTCGACGCAGCCCTCGCGCGCACGGGGAAGCCGTCAGTGGATGTGGTGGGGTACTCCGCCGGCGGAGTGGTGGCCCGGCTGTGGGCCACCGAGGACGGGGGGAGCGAGCGGCTGCGCCGGCTCGTCACTCTCGGGTCCCCGCACCACGGAACGGATCTCGCGTCCGTCGGCTCGCTGGTGGCCGGGTCGTGCCCCGCTGCGTGCCGTCAGCTGGTGCCGGGCAGTCCGCTGCTCTCGCGCCTGGATGCCGAGCCCGTGCCCACCGGGTTGGTCTTCGTGTCCTTGTGGACCACCCTCGACGACGTCGTGGTGCCGCCCTCCTCCGCAGTGCTCGACACGGTGCCCAGCCCGTCGCTGCAGAGCATCTGCCCCGACGACACCTCGCGCCACGGCGACCTCCCGGACAACCCACTGGTGCAGGCCCTGGTCGAGGAGGCGCTCGCCGGGAGAGCCGTGCCGACGTGGACGACCGCGGACTGCTCCCGGTTGCGGGTGGCCGCTAGCTCGTGACGTCGCGCGTGGTGAAGTTCGCCCAGGCGGCGCCGAGGAAGACGACCACGTAGACGAGCTGAAGACCGATCCCTCGCTCGATGTTGCTCCACAGAACCGGGTCCCGATAGAGGTCGACGAAGGAAAGCCAGTAGCGGGTCGGGAGGTAGGGCTGGAGCGGGCGTGCGGCGTCGACCGTGAGGAGCAGCGAGGAGCCGATGAGGAACGCGAGGGCGCCGAGGCTGGCCGACTGCGGGGAGTCGGTGAGCGTCGAGAGGAAGAGCGCCAGCGACGCGACACCGAGCATCGAGATCGTGACGAACACGATGGCGGCGGCGCTGCGCGCGGCGACCTGCCCGGGCGTCAGTGCCGACCCCGACAGGCTGAGCATCGCGCCTGACAGCGGGGCGTTCCCCAAGAGCAGTCGCCCCACGACGAAACCCACCCCCGCCACGGACAGCACGGCCACGAGCACGAAGACCGTGATCGCGCCCAGCTTTCGCACCAGGATCCGGGTGCGTCCGACAGGGCGGATGAGCAGATAGCGAAGGGTTCCCGCCTGCGCCTCTCCGGCCACGGACTCACCGGCCACCACCGCGACCGACACCGGTAGGAAGAGCGGCAGGACGATGGCCAGGGCGGCGATCGCGAACAGCGACCCGTTGGCGGTCACCGCGCTCAGGAACGCCGGCCCGGTGCCGGGTCGAGGAGCGATTCCCGTCCAGGCGAGCAAACCGGCGACGACGGTCGGCAGCAGGTTGAGCAGCAGGATCGCCACCCAGGTGCGTCGGCGCCCGAACAGCTTGGTGAGCTCGGTGAGGTTCATGTCGCGACCTCGTCCTCTGCCCGTTCGCTGGTGCGCTCCTCGATGACGTCCTCGAGCGAGCGCCTTTCGGGCCCGATCTCGCGAACCCGCACCCCAGCCCCGACGAGCCGCGCGTTCAGGGCGGCCGGGTCACTGGCCAGCACCAACAGTCGCTCCCCGTCGTGCACCTCGACCTCTTCGCCGAGCAACGACCGGGCGAGGTGCGGATCGGGGGTGTGCACCAGGATCCTGCCCGTGGGCGCCCGCAGGTCGGCGAGGTCCTCCTCCAGGACCAGCTCGCCGCGGTCGATCAGCCCGATCCGTGTGCAGAGCTGCTCCACCTCGGACAGCAGGTGGCTGGACAGGAAGATCGTCGTGCCCGCGGCGTTCAGGGTGCTCAGCAGCTCACGGATCTCGCGGATGCCGCGCGGGTCCAGGCCGTTCGTCGGCTCGTCGAGGACGAGGAGCTCGGGCTGGCGCATCAGCGCTCCGGCCAGCCCGAGGCGCTGGCGCATCCCGAGGGAGTAGGCGCGCACCGGGCGTCGACCGGCGGCCTGGAGACCGACGAGGGAGAGTGCGTGCCGTGCGCGGTCGCGCCGGTCGCGGCGGCCACCTGCGACCGGCCCGGCGGACCCCCGCCCGCTCGCGTCGAGGAGCACGAGGTTGGCCAACCCGGAGAGGTGGCCGTGGGCAGCCGGACCCTCCACGAGGGCGCCGACCCGCGCCAGGGCGGAGCCGGCCGCGCCCGGCATCCGTTCACCGAACAGCTCCACGCTCCCTGCCGTGGGCAGCACCAGGGACAGCAGGCAGCGCACCGTCGTGGTCTTGCCGGATCCGTTGGACCCCAAGAACCCGTAGACGTCCCCTCGGCGCACGTCCAGATCGACGTCCACCACCGCTGCCACCGACCCGAAGTGCTTGGTCAGGCCCTCGGTGCGGATGACGGTGTCAGCTCGCGGCGGTGCGGTCATCAGGCTGGGCCCTGCCGCAGTCCGGCCGCTGCTCGCGAGAGCCCCTCGGGTGTCAGCGTGCCCGCGAGCAGCAGGGTGCGGCCGGTCACCGCGGGGTCGGTCAGCAGGAGCGCGAGCGGCCCCACCGAGAGCGCCACGCCCTCGGGAAGTGCGGTGGATCCCACCGCCACGGAGAGCTGCTGGCGCAGCGAGCGGGCCGCCCGCTCGGGCAGCACCCCGACGGCGAACTGGGTGGTCCCACGACCGTACTGGGCGACCCCTTCGAGCCCGGCGGTCGTGGGCAGTCGCGAGTAGCCCAGCAGGTCCTGCGGCAGGCCCGCGTCAGGCACCCGGCCCACCGCGCGGACGAGGTCGAAACGGCGGCCACTGCCCACCCGTGAGCCGGCCGGCGGCACGAAGCGGGTGACTGAGGGGCTGGGCGTTTCGCTGCTGAAGTCCAGGAAGGTGCTCGACACGGCGGGGATCCTCTCGCCCCGTCCGTAGACGTCGACGTGCACCGGGATGCCGGACGCCTCGTCGGACCAGACGTCCACCTGCGCGATGCTCCCGAGCGGGTCGTCGGGAAGGAAGCGCAGCCCGTCGGCGGTTCGGCCGGCGACCAGCCGCGGCGGCAGGCTGGTGACGCGATCATCGGTGGCGTCCCCGAGCAGGCGAGCGGCGAGGTCGGGGGGCGCCACATCTCGCGACCTCGGTAGCCGGACCTGGCCGAGGTCTCCCCGCTCGTAGGACGTGCGGTTGTCCTCGTAGTCCCAGTTGGCGGTCCCGACGTCGACCGCGAACTGGTCGTGCTCCCCGGTGGGTGTGAGGGTGTCAACGCGCCAGTCGTCCGGGGCCCGCCACCAGACCCGCACCTGGGTCCGGCCGCCGAGGAGCGTGCTCACGTCGTCGAGAACGTCCGACGCGGGAAGTGCCAGCGATCCCGAGGACTCGGCATACCCGGCATACGGGCGGTCGGCCGAGTCGCGCATCCTCGACAGGAGGGCTGAGGCGTTGGTGCCCGACCCGAGCGGGAAGGCGGAGACGAGCAGGGGCAGGGAGGTGAGCGTCGCCACGACGGCGAGCACCACCAGCCAGCGCCACGAGCGTCCCATGAGGGCACGGTATGTCAGCCACCTGCACCATGGATGTGGGGGTCCCGAAGACGTTACTGATTCGTACGGACTCGGGCTCATCCCTAGGATGAGAGGGCTGGGCGGCCGGTCCGCGGCCCCAGCAGACGACACCACCGATCGACGAAGGAATCCTCCGTGCTCCGCACCCACGAGGCCGGCACCCTGCGTGCCGCCCACACCGGCCAGACCGTCACCCTCACCGGGTGGGTGGCGAAGCGGCGCGATCACGGGGGCGTGGCCTTCATCGACCTGCGAGACGGCAGTGGCGTGGTGCAGGTGGTGGCCCGAGACGAGGTGCTGACCGGCGCGGCCCACGACCTGCGCAGCGAGTTCTGCGTGCTGGTCACCGGCGAGGTGACCGCCCGCGAGGGGCGCAACGTCAACCCCGACCTGCCCACCGGCGAGGTCGAGGTCGTCGCTGCCTCGATCGAGGTGCTCAACGCCTCTGCCGCGCTGCCCTTCCAGCTCGACGAGCGTGTCACGGTGGGGGAGGAGGC
>JBDSNZ010000046.1:0-14243 GCA_039915055.1 Ornithinibacter sp. | reverse complement strand
TGGGCGGTAGGACCCACCCATTGGTCTGCATATCCAGTCAGTCATCTACATGCGCCGGAGAGCCGGTTGCTCGTCGGCCTGGCGTGGAAGACCTGCCGTGGAGCGCCCTTCGCCGAGCGGGCGAGGCGGCTGCCGAGGAGCGCTGACGGCCAGCGAATGCACCCGACCGCGAAGTCTCTGGGTACATGCCGCGACCCGCTCTGTGGCCTTCGCGGCAGTGGGAATGCTTCACCCGGTGGTCGTCCTCCGCTCCTCGATCTGCTCCCGCGGCGTGGATCATGCGCAACGCTCGGCCTGTCGGGTGGTGTCCTCCCGCCCGGTCCGCGACACCGCGGGTTGTGCTGGGATAGCAATGTGACCGACGACGTCCTGCCGCTCCTGCAACCGAAAAACTACGCGGCGCCTTCCGTGTTCGAACCAGCCAACCTCCTGCGCGAAGCCCGTCGCCAGCGGCGGCTGGCGGTCGTGGACGTGCCTCGGGTGGCGCTCTTGGACCCTGATGGCGATGTCGTGCGGTATCTCTCGACGGCGGGTCGCGGCCGCCGGCATCCGGGCTGGGCGTGCTTCCACACCGACATGTGGACAGTCGATCTGGACGGTACGGAGGTCGGTGTGGTCGGGATGGCGGTCGGCGCACCGTTCGCGGTGCTGGTTGCCGAGCAGCTCGCCGCCTCTGGCGCGGAGCTCGTCATGAGCATCGCCTCCGCGGGCCAGATCGGCCCACTTCCACAGACTCCGTGTTTCGTGCTGATCGACCGCGCCCTGCGCGACGAGGGCACCAGCGTGCACTACCTGCCTCCCGGTCGCTGGAGCCACCTGGACCCGCGATTGCGTGAGCGGCTCGAGGGGGCGTTCGAGGACCTGCCCGAGCCGGTCCTTACCGGCGCCTCGTGGACCACCGATGCCCCCTACCGCGAGACCGCCGACCAGATCGCGGCGGCCCAGATAGACGGCGCGGTGTGCGTGGAGATGGAGGCGGCCGCCCTCTACGCGTATGCCACCGCTCGCGGTCGCCCGGTGGTGTGTCTGGCCCACGTCACCAACACCATGGCAAGCCAAGGATCAGATTTCGAGAAGGGCCCAGCGAACGGCGTGCACGCCGCCCTGGCCGTAGCGGGGGCCGTGAGCCGCGTACTGGGCTAACCCGACGGGGAGAGTCCCGTGCAGTGGTGGGCAACTCGCGGAGGGGGACAGGTTCCGCGCGAGCGGACCGCGGCAACCGAGTACGTGCCGGCGTTCTTCAGAGTGGGCGGAATGCAGCACCTCTCGGCTGAGTGAAATGGTGATCGGAGCCTCGTCACGGGCAGCTCGGCCGCGAAGCTGCACGAGCCGTCGACGACGGTGAGATCGAACGGGCAGCTGCACCCGGCATAGATTGGGGGTATGCCGCGCGTCCCGCTCACCGCGTACGTCCTGGGAGGCGGTGGTGTGCTCGGCTCCAGCGAGGTGGGGATGGTGCGGGCCTTGGCCGACAGTGGAATTCGTCCTGATCTCGTGCTCGGCACGAGCATCGGCGCCCTCAACGGGGCATTCATCGCGGCCGACCCGGGGCCCGAGGGCGCTGAGCGGCTGGCCGCCGTGTGGGAGGCGGTGGTGCGCGAGGGCGTCTTCCTCGACAACCCGATGCGGCAGGCCGCCCGCATCGCGAGGTACCGCACCCACCTCCTGTCCAACGCCCCACTGCGACACATCATCGAGCGCTACCTTCCGGTGAGCCGTTTCGAAGAACTCGAGGTGGAGTTCCAGTGCGTCGCAGCGTGCATCGAGGACGCGAGCGGGCGCTGGTTCACGGAGGGTGACCTCACAGACCCCGTCGTCGCGTCGTGCTCGGTGCCTGGCCTCTTCCCGCCGGTGCGCATCGGCGAGCAGCACTACCTCGACGGCGGGCTGGTGCACTCCATCCCCGTCGGGCGGGCCCTGGCACTCGGAGCCACCAGGATCTTCGTGCTCCAGGTCGGCCGGGTCGAGCAGCCGCTGAAACCGCCGTCCAAGCCGTGGGAGGTCGCCACCGTCGCGTTCGAGATCGCCCGGCGGCATCGTTTCGTCCACGAGATGGAGTCGGTGCCGGGTGACGTCGAGATGCACGTGCTGCCGAGCGGGGCGAGCCAGAGCCCGAACGTCTCGCTCGGCCACGCCCGCAAGGCAAAGATGCAGGAGCGGATGGAGCAGGCCAGGGTGGCCGCGGCGGCCTACCTCACTGGTCTCTCAGCACCGTAGCGACCTCGCGGCGAACGACCTTGCCCATCGCGTTGACGGGAAGGATCTCGACGACGACGAACCGGCGAGGCACCTTGTAGGCCGTCAGTGAGGTCCGCGCGTGGTCCTTCAGGCCATCTGGCAGCTCCATGACGCCCTCCGCCAGCACGATGGCCGCGACGACCTCCTCGCTGCCACTCACCTGCGGCACGCCCACCACGGCCACGTCGTGCACGGCGTCGTGCAAGCGCAGCACGGCCTCGACCTCGGAGGGGTAGACGTTGAAGCCGCCGGTGATGATCATCTCCTTGATGCGGTCGACGATCGTGATGAAGCCTCGCTCGTCCATCGTCACGATGTCGCCGGTGCGGAACCACCCGTCGTGGAACGCGGCGGCCGTCTCTTCCGGCATCCCGCGGTAACCGTCGAACACCTGCGGCCCACGCACGAGCAGCTCGCCGCGCTCACCGAGGGGCACCTCGCGGTCGAGGTCCTCCGGGTCGGCCACCCGCACGTCGACGTCGGGGAACGGCACCCCGATGGAGCCGGGTCGACGGTCGCGCGTCATCGGGTTGCCCACGACGACGGGTGCGGTCTCGGTCAGCCCGTAACCCTCGACGAGCAACCCCCCGGTCGCGGCCTCCCAGCGCTCGACGAGCTCGGCCGGCAGCGGCATCGCGCCGGACAGTGCATAGCGGATGCCGTGGATGGAGACCCCGCGCCGCTCGGCCTCGGTGACGATGCGCTCGTAGAGGGGTGGCACGGCCGGCACGAACGAGGGAACCTGCCGCTCGATGGCATCCATGAGCAGACCCACCTCGGGCCGCGGCAGGAGCACGAGGGTGGCCCCCAGGCTCGCACCGAGCAGCATCCCGACCGTCACCCCGTAGGCGTGGAAGAGCGGCAGGGCGATGAGGAACGTCTCCCGGCCCTCCTGCAGGCCGGGCACCCAGGCCCGGCCCTGCTCGACGTTGGCGACGAGGTTGCGGTGGCGCAGGGGCACTCCCTTGGGGACCCCCGTCGTGCCCGAGGTGTAGAGCAGGAGGGCGACGTCCTCGGCATCCGGTCGCGGGTGCGAGGGGTCCAGGGGAGGCGACGTGAGGAGGTCGTGCCACTGGAGCGCGCCCGGTGCGGGAGCGGTCAGCTGCTGGCGCGCTGCCCTCGCCCTGGCGACGGGGAGTCGCAGCGTGAGACGCGTGCGCCACGGCAGCTCGCTGGTGAGGTCGATGGCCACGACGTGCTCCAGGCTGGAGGAGGCACGCAGCTCCTCGACCACCGGCACGACCTTGTCCCAGACGATGGCGACCCGCGCCCTGTGGTCGATGAACGGCAGGCGCAGCTCACCCGCGGTGTAGAGGGGGTTGTGCTCCACGACCGTGGCGCCCAGGCGCAGCACCGCGAAGAACGCGATGACGTTCTGCGGGCAGGTGGGCATGACGAGAGCCACGCTGTCCCCTGCCCCGACACCGAGGCGGCGCAGGCCCTCGGCCACTCGGCTGACCTTGTCGCCGATCTCGGACCACGACGTGCTCGCACCGAGGAACTCCAGCGCCGTCCGATCGGGCCACCGGGAGAGTGTGGTGTCGAGCTGGTCGATGAGGGTGGTGTCGGCGTGCTCGAGGTGGAGCGGCACCCCTGGGCCGTAGGAGGCGGCCCACACGGGGTCTGGGATCGACATGGTTGGAGTGGTCCTCACTGCTGCGTGCTCGGGGTTTCGCAGGTCCGGCCAACGTACCGCCCGCCAGCCGCATACGCTGGCGTTCATGGGCGCCCGCAGCATCCCCCCTCCTCCGCTGCCGGTGCGGCGCGTGCTCCACGTGATGTGGCCCGTCGTGGGGGTGGTGGTGACCCTGCTCCTGATGCCGCTGGTCATCGTGGGAGCGTTCACTGTCGTCCTCGACCGGCGGGCTCGTCTGTTCCGGGTGGCGTGCCTCGCGATCATCATCATGTGGGTCGACATCCGGATGCTCATGACGTGCTGGACGCTGTGGGCCAGGAGCCCCGACGGATCATCCCCGACGTGGCGCGAGGACCACGAGCGGCTGCTCTCCCAGGCGCTCGACGCGCTGATGTACTACTCGCGGCGGTGGGTCGGGCTGGAGGTGCGGCTGACGGACCGGATGCACTTCGGGTCCGACAGCGAGCCCCTGATCGCCCTGGCCCGTCACGCCGGTCCCGCCGACTCGCTCGCAATCGCGTGGCTCCTCTCGCGCACTGCGGGGCGTCTGCCACGGATCGTCCTCGCCGAGGCGCTGCGCTGGGACCCGGGGGTCGACACGATCCTGACCCGACTGGACTCGTTCTTCGTGCCGTCGGGCTCCGGCGCCGGTGAGGACCGGCTGGCCGGCGTGTCCACGATGGCCTCGTCGATGAGCGAGGGTGACGTCTTCCTGATCTTCCCGGAGGGTCAGAACTGGACTCCGTCGCGCCGGGCCCAGATCATCGACCGCCTGCGTCTACGAGGTGAGACGGAGCGGGCACGCAGGGCCGAGGAGCTGCGAAACGTGTTGCCGCCCAAGACACGCGGCGTCTGGGCTGCGCGCTCGGCCCGACCGGGGGCGGATCTCATGGTCGTGGCGCACGCGGGCTTCGGGGGGCTCTCGACGCCACGGCTGATCTGGGACGCGCTGCCGTTCACCGACAGGCCGTTCCTCGTCAAGACCTGGACGTATGCCGCGGACACGGTGCCGCTGGACCCCGAGGACTTCGCGCACTGGCTCGACGATCACTGGACCACGGTCGATGCGTGGGTGGAGGACAACAAGGACCACCGCGTCGATGGCAGCACGCACGAGGTCGTCGGCAGCGACAGGCAGCAGGGGAGCAACGGATGAGACGTCGACCGATGACGCTCGCGGTCGTCGCCGTGACCGTGACGTCCCTCGCCGTGGTGGGGGTCCTCACGGGCACGGGTGGAGCACGCGAGAATGCCAACGGGTCGATCCCCGTGGGGAGTCTGGGCGACATCAACGGAAGCTGGGTCGCGGGGAACGACTTCGGCGCGCCGGCCCCCGTGGTCGGCACGGTGAGCCTGACGATCGCCGACGGGTTCGTTCTGGTCGAGACCGGGTGCAACACCGGGAGGGCCCGGGCGTCCGTGGTCGACAGCAGGCTGGTCCTCGAAGAGCTGGCGACCACGCGCAAATCGTGCCCCCCGCCCCTTGCGGAGCAGGAGACGTGGGTGGTGGAGATGGTCACCAACAGCCCGCGACTGGAGCTGTCAGGGCCGTACTTGTCGCTGCACTGGGGCACGAACGAGGAGTTCTGGATCACCCTCGACCAGGTCGAGGACGCGCCGACCACCTGAGACACCGGCGCGTGCGCGCCGACGCACCCTCGAGCCTGACCGGGGCCCGCCGGTGCGGTCGTGCCGCACGTCACGGGTGTCGGTGCAGAGCAAGCACGGATGCCGGGTCGGTCCTGTCCTCGCCCCGGTCCAGCCACTGGTTGCTGACCTGCTGGCTGCGCTGGATCAGCTCCGGGGCGTGCGAGAAGTCGGCGGGAGACACCGAGAGCGGACACAGCGGCGGCATCACGTGCAGCCGAGCAGGACCGTGGTGCTCACGCACCTGCGCGAGCAGCTGTCGGTGCAGGAGCAGGCTCAGGGCGCTGAGCGTCGCTCCCATCGCAGTGCTCGGGGCGGAGCCGGCGCAGGGATAGCCGGCCGGGAGCAGGTAGATGTCGTCCGCGCCCCAGTCCTCGGCGTGCTGCACGGCGTCGAAGTCACCGACGCCGCCGTCGACGAGGGTCCGACCGTCGCGCCACACCGGCGGCAGCAGTCCGGGCACCGCGGTGCTGGCAAGCACCGCGGTGACCGCCGATCCCTCGGCCACGGCGATGGCCAGCCCGGTCACGAGGTCGGTGGCCACCACGTGCACCGGGATGCGAGCGTCTTCGAGCAGATCGAACACGAGGTGTCGCTCGACGAGCGCTCGCAGGCGGGTGTCGGAGAACAGCGAGGGCGCGGTGCCGGCCGCTACTGCCAGCCAACGACCGGGGTTCACCGCGAAGACGTCCCGGCGACGCACCTCCTGCCACAGGGCGCCGAGGGCGTCGACCCGCTCCGGGGTCAGGCCGGGGTCGGCGACGTAGGCGGCGTTGAGGGCACCCGCAGACGTGCCCACCAGCAGGTCCGGCGCGATGCCGTGGTCCAGGAGCGCGGCGAGCATGCCGACCTGCACGACGCCGAGGCTCCCACCACCGGTGAGCACGAACGCGGTGCTCACGGCTCAACCTCGGTGCAGGGGCCAGGTGAGCGGCCGCGGGTCGTAGCGCGTTGCCAGACGCTGGAGCGCGACGGCTGCCAGGAGCAGGCCGAAGTCACGCAGCGCGACGTCGTAGAACCCCGGGATGAGCATCAGGTTGAGGATGATCCCAGCAAGCCAGGCCACCACCACCACTGCCCCCAGTCGGGCATGCAGGGCCACGAGCACACCCGCGGCCACCTCGATGACGCCGACGGCGTACATCGCCTGGTGGGGGCTGACGGGCAACGGGTCCGACAGCACCGGTGCGAGGTACTGGTCCCACTGCACCAGCCAGTTGGTGAACTTGTCGAGGCCGAAGACGATCGGCGCGATGACGAACGCGCCGCGCAGGACCAGGAACGCCTGCCGCGCAGGGTCCTGTGCCAGTGGTGGCCGGGAGGCTGCAGTGGATGTGGGGCCGCTGGCGGTGATCGGGATGGCGGGGGCGCCGTGCTGTGTTGGTCGGTCGATGGTGGCCATGGGTCCTCCTTGATCGGTGCTGCATCCCTCGCCGTGTTCATCGGGCGGCCGCGGCAGGGCGCGGGGTGGGATGCTGACACCGTGTTGGTGACACCGCAGCCCCCGCGTCATACCCCGTCTGGGATGTCCGGTAAGAAGTGAGCCCCCGTGTGCAGCAAACAGGGCATGACCACCAAGCGGATCCCCGCGCCGCACTCCATTGCGGGTCGACCGGTCGTCGACGCGTCCGTCGATGTCGTGCTCTGGCGCGCGAGGCGGCTGCGGGATGCCGGGTTCGCCGCCGACCTGGCCGATGACCTCGCGCACCAGCACGTCGACCTGCATGCCCTCTTGCAGCTCGTCGATCGCGGGTGCGCGCCAGCCTTGGCTGCCCGCATCCTCGCCCCTGACGACACCGTGACCGGTGCCCGGTGAACACCACGAACCGGGATGACCCGGTGCCGGTCGGCCTCTCTCCGGCCCGCGGCCCCCGGGGTCGCGAGGTCGAGCCCGAGGACTGGGTTGCCGCGCTTGCCACACCGGGACCGGCCCAGGACGACGCCATGCGCCGGTTGCACGCGCTGATGGTGCGCGCTGCGGCCCACCAGGTGTGGCGCATGCGCAGCGCACTGCCGGACCCCTCTCCCCACGCGGTCGACGACCTGGCCAACCAGGCCGCGGACGAGGCCATGACCGCGCTGTTGGGCAAGCTGCACACCTTCGAGGGCCGCAGCCGCTTCAGCACCTGGGCGTTCAAGTTCGCGATCCTCCAGGCAGCCACCGAGGTGCGACGCATCCAGTGGCAGCACCGCGAGGTGGAGCTTCGCGACCTCGAGCTCCAGGCGCCGGCGCACGCCGCACCCGACAAGGCCGCAGAGGCCCACGACCTCGGCTCTGCGCTCGTGCGGGCGATGCGCACGACACTCACGCCGCACCAGCGACGGGTGGCGATCGCGCTGCTCATCGACGGCGTGCCGATCGACGTGCTGGCAGACCGGCTCGGCTCCACGCGCGGCGCCCTCTACAAGACGGTCCACGACGTGCGGGTCCGGCTTCGTGCCGAGCTCGTCACGACGGGCCACCTCAGCTCGACCTCGTCAGGAACACCATGAGCACCGCAGCACCCACTCCCGGTCCGCCACTGAACCTGCCGGCGATCGACGCCCTCCTGCTCGACACCACCCCGTATCTCTCGTGCGACGGGTGCTTCGAGCAGATGGACAGCTATGTCGAGGCGCGCGTGCACGACCCGGCGCACGACGACCCGGCGATGGAAACCCACCTCCGCGGGTGCCGCGCCTGCACCGAGGAGGCGGACGGACTCGTCCACCTCCTCCTCGGCCACGACGGCTGAGGGTGGGCCCGGCCCGCGACGCGCTTGCCGAAGGTTGGGTGCCCATCCGTCGACGCCGGGGGGCCGCGGCGCCGACTCGGGGCAGACTGGGCGCGTGCGAGTCCTCCTCACCGGCGCGGCCGGCTTCATCGGCACCGCCACCGCGTCCGAGCTGTCTGCCCAGGGGGTGGACGTCGTCGCCGTCGACCTCCTGCTCCCCGAGGCGCACGGTGTCGCCACCCGCGAGGACCCACCGCCCGGCATCCACGTCCTGGACACTCGCCGGGCCCAGGAGTGGGGCCACCTCCTGGATGGCATCGACGTCGTCATCCACCTCGCTGCCATGGTCGGCGCCGGGGTGAGTGCGGCCGACCTGCCCCTGTATGCCGGTCACAATGACCTCGGCACCGCGTCCGTGCTCGCGGCCATGCACGCGCGGGGCGTGCGCAACCTCGTGCAGGCGTCGTCGATGGTCGTCTACGGCGAGGGCCGATACACCTGTCCCGACCATGGGGACCAGGCGCCAGGCTCGCGCACGGCCGAGGCGTTGGAGTCCGGCGACTTCGACACCCCGTGCCCGGTGTGCGGCGGGCCGCTGGACTGGGCGCTCGTCGACGAGTCGGCCCTGCTCGACCCGCGCAGCTCCTACGCGGCGAGCAAGGTCGCGCAGGAGCACTACGCCAGCGCGTGGGCCCGTCAGGCGCCCGGTGCGGCCGTCTCGCTGCGCTACCACAACGTCTACGGGCCGGGCATGCCCCGCGACACCCCCTATTCCGGGGTCGCGGCGATGTTCCGCTCCTCCTTGGAGCGAGGTGAGGCCCCCGTCGTCTACGAGGACGGCACCCAGATGCGCGACTTCGTGCACGTGCACGACGTGGCGCGGGCCAACGTGGCTGCAGCGTTCGCCGTCGCCGACCGGCCGGGCGGCTCGCACGCGACATACAACGTCTGTTCGGGAGAGCCGATCGGCATCGCGGACGTGGCGCGGGCGGTGGCGGCCGGCTCGAGCGGCGGTCTCGAGCCGAGGGTCACGGGACAGTTCCGCATCGGCGACGTGCGGCACGTGGTGGCCTCGCCCGAGCGGGCCCGCGCCGAGCTCGGGTTCACCGCGAGGATCGGTCCGGGCGAGGGGCTGCGTCGCTTCGCCACCGAGCCGCTGCGCGCCTGAGCGACGCTGACGGCCTCGACGGCCTCGACCTCACCAGAACAGATGAATCAGGTGCTCGATGAGGAGAGCCGTCACGGCCTGCGCCAGCAGCGCCCACCGCTGCCAGCGCGGTGGCAGCCAGAGCACCGACAGCAGCAGCCACGGCATGAACGGCAGCCAGATCCGCTCCACCTCGGCCTTGCTCATCATCGAGAGGTTCGCCACGCCGACCATCACCACGCCGGCGACGACGAGGGCGAGGATCGGATCGGAGGCCCAGCGCCGCACGTCGCGCAACCTCGGCCAGCCGGCCGCGAGTGCGGCGGGGAGCATCGGCCCTGCGATGAGCACCAGGGCGCCGATGTTGCCGAACACCCAGTACCAGCCAGGCCGTAGATGCGCGATTCCTGCGGAATAGCGTTCCTTCAGAACGGGAAACGCCTCCCACCACGCGAACCCGAAGGCCGCGAACGCCAGCACCACGGCCAGTGCCGCGACCACGGCCACTGCGCAGATCGCCGCGCGCTCCCGCACCGATCCGCGCGATGCCATGAGCACGGCGAGCGCGAGGGCGCCGAGCAGCAGCAGCCCGTAGGACACCATGACGCACCAGCCGAGGAGCAGGCCGCCCAGCACCGCCAGCCCCCACCGCACCACCGGTCGACGGGCGGCGCAGGCACCCGCCAGCGACGCGGCTCCCCAGGCCCCGATCGCAGTGAACACGGCATCCGCCGACACGGCCATCAACAGGGCTGCGGGGCCGATGACGAGAAAGGGCAGTGCGGCCCGTGCCCGGTCGCGGGCCCCGAGACGGTCGAGGGTGAGCGCGACCGCCGCAGGAACCGTGGCGCCGATCGCGACGATGATCACGCCGACCACCTGCCAGGCGCCCAGCCCGATGCGATCGAGCCCGATGAACATCAGCACCGCTCCCGGCGGGTGGCCCGCGAGGTGCACCGCCCAGTGGCCGGGGGCGTCCAGCGGGATGCGCGAGATGTAGCTGCGCAGCATCTCCCCGACGTCGTCGATCATCCGAGCGCTCTCGAGGTATTCGGTGCCGTGGTTCAGGACCTTGCCCATCCCCGCCGGTCCGTCGACCAGGGCGAGTGACACCATCCACACGACCGAGGCGACCCACGACAGCATGAGCAACCGGCGCCACGTCAGACGGTCGAGGGCGGCAGGGAGCCCTCCCCAGGACGTGAGCGCCGCCACGACGATCGCGACCGGGCTCGTCCACCAGACCCTCACCATCCAGTCCCCGAGCAGGGGTGCGGCGCTTCCGGCCTTGACGTCCACCCCGCTCAGGACGGGCACGAGCATGGCCGTCGCGACGACGAGCGCTCCGGCGGCGAGGCCGATGAACGCGCGCCGCCCCGCCCCGGCGTCGGTCCCCGGTGACACCTGCGTCGCCGTCTCGCCCGTGGTGGTCGCCATGCCCCAAGGATGCCGTGCAGAGCCGCCCTGCCGGCGCATGCCGGTGCCCCGACAGCACCTCGTCACCAAGTCGTAAGCACCCGCGGTCGCGCGCCGGGCGCCGAACGCGCCTAGGGTCAGCGCGTGGACCTCGACTGCGACCTCGTGATCCCGTGCCGGGACGAGGCGGCAGCACTCCCGGGCGTGATGGCGCTGGTGCCCGATGGCATCAGGGTCATCGTCGTCGACAACGGCTCCAGTGACGGCACCGCCGAGGTCGCTGCCTCGCTCGGTGCGCGCGTCGTGCACGAGGCCCGTGCCGGATACGGGGCCGCGGTGCACTCCGGGATCGAGGCGGCGACCGCGCAGTTCGTCGCGGTGCTCGACGGGGACGGGTCGATGGACCCTCGCGAGCTCCTCCCGCTGCTGGAGGAGGTGCGGTCCGGCGCAGCGACGATGGCCTGCGGCCGGCGCCGACCAGCCACTCGGGGCATCTGGCCCTGGCACGCACGCGCAGGCAACGCGCTGGTGCTGGCCTGGCTGCGCCACCGCACCGGCCTCGAGGTGCACGACATCGCGCCGGTCCGGGTCTGCCGCCGAGAGGATCTCCTCGCGCTCGGGGTGCAGGACCGTCGGTTCGGTTACCCGGTCGAGCTGCTCTCCCGGGCACAACAGGCCGGCTGGACGCTGACCGAGCACGACATCACCTACCACCCGCGTGCCGCGGGCACCCGCTCGAAGGTGTCCGGGTCGGTCAAGGGCACCGTGCGCGCGGCCCGCGACTTCGCCAGGGTGCTGCCGTGAGGGGCAGCGTGCTCGTCATGGCCAAGGCGCCCGTGCCGGGCCGGGCCAAGACCCGACTCGCGCCGGTGGTGGGCGACCAGGGGGCAGCCGAGCTGGCTGCCGCAGCCCTCCTCGACACGCTGACCGCAGCCGCCGCGGCATACCCCCAGGACAGGCGTGTGCTCGCGCTGACCGGTGACCTCGCCCTCGCCGCGCGAGCCGACGAGATCCGACGCGAGGTCGCGGGATGGCTCGTCGTGCAGCAGGGCGGGGAGTCGTTCGGTGAGCGGCTCTTCGACGGGCACCGCCAGGCCCACCGCCTCTCGGGGGGGCCCGTCGTGCAGATCGGCATGGACACTCCCCAGGTCAGCGCGGGCCTGCTCCGCGAGGTAGGCGAGCTCGCACACACCAGTGGGCGACCGGTGCTCGGCCCGGCGGTCGACGGCGGATGGTGGGTGCTCGTGACGACCCAGGCCGCGCAGGCGGGCGTGCTCACCGGTGTGCCGATGAGCCGGCCAGACACCGGTCGCCTCACGGGGGCGGCGCTCAGGGCCGCGGGCTGCGCGCCGGTGCTCGCGCCGATGTTGCGCGACGTGGACGACGCCGAGGATGCCGCCATCGTCGCCGGCGAGTTCCCGCACACCGCCTTCGCACGGGAGTGGCGCCGTCTCACTGGTGGGGCCGACGGAGCCGCGGCACGCGGAGAGGGGGCTCGCTCGCAGGGGAGTGACCTCGAGGACTTGCTGCCATGACCGAGCGGGCGCTCGCCGGGCTCGCCGCCCGGATCGACGAGCTCGTCCCCTCCCCCGAGTGCTTCGACAGCGGGCTGCGGGGTCCCCGCACGACGGCACGTGTGGGCACCTGGCTCGGCGTCGCCTTCGCCATCTGCTTCGTCACCGGCCTCTACAGCCACGCGTCCCAGCTCGCCACGCCCCCCGTGGCCCTCCCGGCATCCCCGGCCCGCCTCTACCAGCTGACCCAGGGCCTGCACGTAGCGTCCGGCACCGCGGCCATCCCCCTGCTGCTCGTCAAGCTCTGGTCGGTCTTCCCCCGCTTCTTCATCCGTCCTCCCGGAGAGCCGCGCTCGTTCGTGCTGCACGTGCTGGAGCGGGTGTCGATCGCACTGCTGCTCGGTGGCGCCATCTTCATGCTCGTCACCGGTCTGGCCAACTCGGCCCAGTGGTATCCGTGGTCCTTCGACTTCATCAGGGCGCACTACGCCGTCGCGTGGATCACGATCGGCTCGCTCGTGATCCACATCGGTGTCAAGCTCCCGATCATCCGGGCGGCGATCACCGGGCCCGTCGATGACCCGATGCCCGAGGGCGTCGGCGGCGAGACAGACCAGCCCGCCAGCGAGTCGCCCTCGCGGCGCACCCTCCTCCACGCGACGTGGATCTCGGCTGCGATCGCCGTCGTGGTCGCGACGTCGAACGAGATCCCGGGGCTGCGTCGCCTCGGCCTGCTGGCAGTGCGCTCGGGGGAGGGGCCACAAGGGGTTCCGGTCAACCGCAGCGCTGTTGGGGCGCTCGTGGCCGACCTCCTCGACGACCCCGCCTGGAGGCTCAAGCTCATCGGGCCGGGCGGCACCACGGAGCTCTCCCTCGACGACCTGCGCGCCATGCCGCAGCACGAGGCGGTGCTGCCGATCGCCTGCGTCGAGGGGTGGAGCGCCACCGGCACCTGGTCCGGCATCCCGATCCGCGAGATCGTGCGGTTGGCCGGCGGCGGCGAAGGGTCCGCCGTCGTGGTGCGGTCGATGCAGCCGAGAGGGGCCTACCGGGAGAGCCGCCTCCCCGCGAACTTCGCCCGGCACCCTGACAGCCTGCTCGCCCTCACCCTGGCCGGTGAGCCACTGGCCCCGGACCACGGCTATCCCGCTCGCCTCATCGCTCCCGCGAGACCCGGTGTGCTGCAGACGAAGTGGGTCAACGAGATCGAGGTGGAGGCGTGAGCACCGCAGCTGCCACGCGGGGCGTGCTCATCGCGCTGGGAGTGGCCGGTGCGGCATACGGCCTGTTCCGCCTCGTCGGTCTGGGGCTGGAGCAGGTCGTGGCGGTGCTCGTCTGGGTGCTCGGTGGGCTGGTCGCGCACGACGGCATCATCGCGCCCGTCGTGGTGGTCCTGGGCGTGCTGGCTGCCCGCCGGGCGGCGCCCTGGCTGCGAGTGCCGCTGCTGTGGGCGCTCGTCGTGCTCGGTCCGCTCACCCTCATCGCGGTGCCGGTGCTCGGCAAGCCGGGGGCGAGGCCCGACAACCCGACGCTGCTCGACCGGAACTATGTCCTCGGGTATGCCGTGCTGGTCATCCTCGTGCTGGGTGCCGCTGCGGTGGCCGCCGTGCGCCGCCGCCGGCAGGACGTCACGTCGGCGTCGGACCCGAGCGGCCGGTACGGTGGGCCCTACCGGCAGTGACCCACCGCACACCCCGCACCGTGGTCACCACGAATCAGCCGACCGGGCGAGCGCCACCCCGCGCTCTCGTGGTCGGCCCCGACGCGGCTCCCGTCACGAGCGGAAGCCGGAGAAGGAGTGCCTTGTGAGCGACAACGAGGTCGCCCCCCTCGAGATGGCGTTCGGCGTGACCCACCACGTCAGTCACACCGAGGCCCCCGAACGCCCCGTCCAGGACGGCGGCCCGGAGATGGTCCAGCTGCTCAGCCCG
>JBDSNZ010000044.1:0-11019 GCA_039915055.1 Ornithinibacter sp. | reverse complement strand
GGCGCAACGTCAACCCCGACCTGCCCACCGGCGAGGTCGAGGTCGTCGCTGCCTCGATCGAGGTGCTCAACGCCTCTGCCGCGCTGCCCTTCCAGCTCGACGAGCGTGTCACGGTGGGGGAGGAGGCGCGGCTCAAGCACCGCTACCTCGACCTGCGCCGCCCCGGCACCCAGTCGGCGGGTCATGCGATCCGGCTGCGCTCGAAGGTGAGCGCGGCGGCGCGCCGGGTGCTCGGTGACCGCGACTTCGTCGAGATCGAGACCCCCACCCTGACCCGCTCCACCCCCGAGGGGGCCCGCGACTTCCTCGTGCCCGCCCGCCTGGCACCGGGCTCGTGGTATGCCCTGCCGCAGAGCCCGCAGCTGTTCAAGCAGCTGCTCATGGTCGCCGGCATGGAGCGCTACTACCAGATCGCCCGATGCTACCGCGACGAGGACTTCCGCGCGGACCGCCAGCCGGAGTTCACCCAGCTCGACATCGAGATGAGCTTCGTGGAGCAGGACGACGTGCTCGAGCTCGGCGAGGCCGTCGTCAGGGAGATCTGGGCACTCATCGGGGTCGACCTCGAGGCCCCCTTCGAACGGATGACCTACGTCGACGCGATGCGCCGCTTCGGCAGCGACAAGCCCGACCTGCGATTCGGGCTCGAGCTCGTGGAGTGCACCGACTACTTCGCCGCCACCCCGTTCCGGGTGTTCCAGGCTGACTACGTCGGGGCGGTCGTCATGCCCGGCGGCGCGAGCCAGCCGCGCAAGCAGCTCGACGCGTGGCAGGAGTGGGCCAAGCAGCGCGGTGCGCGCGGGCTCGCCTACGTGCTGGTGCAGGAGGACGGCAGCCTCACCGGCCCCGTCGCAAAGAACCTCTCCGAGTCCGAGCTGTCGGGCCTGGCCGCGCACGTCGGCGCCGAGCCGGGTGACTGCGTGTTCTTCGCCGCGGGGGCGGCCAAGGCCTCGCGGTCTCTGCTCGGCGCTGCGCGACTGGAGATCGGTCGCCGCGGCGAGCTCATCGACGAGTCTGCGTGGAGCTTCCTCTGGGTGGTCGACGCACCTCTCTTCGAGCCGGCAGCGGACGCCGTGGCGGCTGGCGACGTGGCGGTCGGCGGCGGTGCCTGGACCGCGGTGCACCACGCCTTCACCTCACCGAAGGCCGAGTTCATGGACACCTTCGACACCGACCCCGGGCCGGCGCTCGCGCACGCCTACGACATGGTCTGCAACGGCAACGAGATCGGTGGCGGGTCGATCCGTATCCACCGCCGCGACGTGCAGGAGCGGGTGTTCGCGGTGATGGGGCTCGCCCCCGAGGAGGCCCAGGAGAAGTTCGGCTTCCTCCTGGACGCCTTCGCGTTCGGCGCGCCGCCGCACGGTGGCATCGCCTTCGGCTGGGACCGCATCGTCATGCTCCTCGGCGGCTTCGACAGCATCCGCGACGTGATCGCGTTCCCGAAGTCCGGTGGCGGCTACGACCCGCTCACCGACGCGCCGGCGCCGATCACCGCGCAGCAGCGCAAGGAGGCCGGCATCGACAGCCGTCCCCCGGCATCCGAGCCGAAGACCGGCGCCGAGGGCTGACCCCGTCGAAGGAACAGAACGCGCCGCCTGCGGACAGCCGCAGACGGCGCGTTCTGTTCACTCGACGGGGTCAGTGAGCAGCTGGGGCCCCCCTTCAGCGAGCGAGGAAGTCCAGCAGCAGGGAGGTGAACTCGCCCGGGTGCGAGGTGTTGATGCCGTGCGGGCCGCCCTCGATGACGTGCAGCTCGCTGCCGGCCACCGCCTCGTGGGTGCGCCGACCGGACACCTCCAGGGGCACGATGCCATCGGAGTCGCCGTGGATGACCAGGGTGGGCACGGTGACCTTCGCGAGGTCTCCCGTGAAGTCCTCGACCCAGGACCGGATGCACTCGGCCGCCGCGTGCACGTCGGCCTGCAGGGCCAGGGCCAGAGCGACCTGGCGCTGCTCCTCGGTGACCCGCATCTCGCCTCCCGCCGAGAAGAAGTTCCTGGTGAACCCGTCGAGGAAGCCTCGCGGATCGGCGCGCAACCCGTCCTGCATACCGCTCACGGTCGCGTCGTCGAGGGCTCCGTCCGGGTGGTCCTCGTCCTTGAGCAGGCACGGCGGGACCGCAGCGGTGAACGCGATGCTGCGGAGCCTCTCCTCGCCGTGGGTGCCGACGTAGCGGGCCACCTCACCGCCGCCCATCGAGAAGCCGACGAGGGTGGCGTCGCGCAGGTCGAGGGAGGTCATCACCGCGTCGAGGTCGCTGGTGAGGGTGTCGTAGTCATAGGTGGACTGCGTGCCGGGCTTGTCGGAGTGCCCGAAGCCTCGCCGGTCGTGGCGGATCACCCGGTAGCCGGCCTCCTCCAGCGCGGGGACCTGCTCGCTCCAGGACTCACCGCTCAGCGGCCAACCGTGGATGAGGACCACGGGGCGGCCGTCGCCGCCGGTGTCCTCGTAGTGGATGTCGACGGGTCCGTTGCTCACGGTGGGCATGTCTCACCTCTCAGGAGTGGGGTCGTGACCTCCCACGGTAGGCGACTCACCCGAACCAGCGGCTGGTCCACTGCATCCCGGTCGTGAAACCCAACCGCTCGTAGAGGTGGCGGGCGCCATCGTTGTCGGCGAACATCCCGAGCGCACAGGCGCCGTGGTCGGTGACCGCCCGGCGGGTGAGGTGGGCTGTGACGGCTGCGCCCCAGCCCTCGCCGCGCCGTGCGCCGTGAACCGCGATGCCGGCCAAGGTCGGGGTGCCCGCCGCGCACGGCTCGCTGCAGCCCGTGGCGACCAGGGCGCCCGACAGGGCGTCGCGCACCGCGACCCAGTGCTGGCCCGGCCGCGCGAACGGCTGGCCGTGGGTCCGCGGGCTGTGCTCTGCAAGAAAGGCCCTCGTCTCCTCGGCGCACCTCGGGTCGAGCACCCCGACGACGCCCTCCCCGGGCACGGTCGGGGGCAGGCTCGTCGTCCACATCCAGTCCCACTCGCCACCGCGGGTGCCGAGGTCGAGGCACTCCTCGACGACGTGCACCGACCCCCGCGGCACGCTGAGGTGTCGGTTGCCGCCACCGAGCACCCAGGCCCGCACCCGCGGGTCGGCCAGGAGCACGGCGAGGCCGGATGCCGTGCCCAGCGCCGCCGACCCGGGGATGCCGTGGTCGGACCGATGGTGGAAGGTGACGGTGGCGCCCCCGGCAGGACCGACGGCATACGCCGGTGCACGGAACCCAGCCCCCACGTCGAGGGTGACGACGCGGTGGTGTCCACTCGCCCGGAGAAGCTCCTCGGCCGTGTCGAGCACCCGGATCCGGGTGCTCTCGTCCTTCGTCATGCGCGACAGCGTGTCATGACGTGCTCAGCCGGGAAGCGTGCCGCGGCGACAGCACGCGATTCGTCGTTGCCGGTGCCGATGGGGGCGGCGCGACGTAGCCTTGGGCGTCGAGGTGGAAGTCGGTGGAGGTCCGGTGAGAAGGTCGTGGCGCAGTGCAGCGCGCAGCTGGGTCGCGACCCGGCGCGGTCGAGGCGCCCTGCTGGGGCCCGCTGTGGCGGGGGTGATGATCATCGGTGTGCTCCCGGCAGCCGCGGCGCCGACGCCCCCCACCCCCTCGGTGCGCTCGACCGGCACGCCTCGCTCCGACGTCGATGCAGCCCGCGCGGCCGAGGCGGCTGCGGCGCAGAAGGTCGCTGCACTTCAGGCGCGCTACGACGAGGCGTCGGCGGCCCTGAGCGCGGTTCAGACGAAGGTGTCGGAGGCGTCCACGGCCTACGCGAGCGCCGTCGCCGACCTCGAGCGCGTGACCACGACGGCCGATGCTGCGCGGGCGCAGGCGACCCGCACCGCGACGGCTGCCGACCTGGCCGACCGACGGGTGCGTGATGACGCGGCGTCCGCCTACATGCAGGGCGCGGGGCCGATGAACCAGTGGGCGATCTATCTCAGCGCTGACGGCTTGCAGGAGTTCATGGACCTGCACGCAGACCTGGAGGCCATCGGATCCGTGCACCAGGGCCATCTCGTCGACGCGACCTTGAGCGCTTCGGCGGCGGCGACCGACCGCTTCGCAGCGGAGTCCGCGCAAGCGCAGCAGAGCGGGGCCACGGCGAAGGTCGAGGCGGAGCTCGTCGCGGTGCAGCAGGAGGCGATCGATGCGAGCGAGGCGGCGAGCCGCATCCAGACCCAGCAGCAGGAGATGCTCGTCGAGCTCGCCGCCGCGCGCAAGAGCACCCTGGAGGCCGAGCAGGCGCGGCTGGAGGAGCTCGCGTCCGCCGCCAAGGCAGCCGGTGGCGCCTTCGGCGGGGGCCGCGGGTCGTTGCCGTTGGTCAGCAGCGGCGGGAGCGCCGAGCTCACCGCCGCCCAGCTCGACCCGCGCTCGGTGGCGCGGGCGATGCTCAACCCGTCCTTGGACGCCTCGCAGTGGGGCTGCCTGGATCGCCTGTGGTTCGCCGAGAGCGGGTGGAGGTGGAGTGCGAGCAACCCGTCGTCGGGTGCGTACGGCATCCCGCAGTCCCTGCCCGGGAGCAAGATGGCCAGTGCCGGCGCGGACTGGCTGGTCAACCCGAGCACCCAGATCGCGTGGGGCCTGGGCTACATCGAGTCGCGCTACGGCACCCCTTGCGCGGCGTGGGAGGCGTTCTTGTCGCGCTCCCCGCACTGGTACTGACGGCTCCCGCCGCGAGGACCCCGCTCACGTGTGGACGGTGACGCCGGGCCAGCGCTGCCGTGGGACGATCGCAGCATGCGGCCCGTCCTGCACCTCCTCGCCGACGAGCCACTCCTCCTCCTCGCGGTGCTGCTCGCGCTCGGCGCAGCGCTCGGCCACGTCAAGGTCAAGGAGGTGCGGCTCGGTCCTGCCGCGGTGCTGTTCGCTGCCTTGGGCGTGTCGGCATGGGCGGCGTCGTATGCCGTCGAGCTCGAGATCCCCGAGGTCCTCGGCCTCTTCGGGCTGATCCTCTTCACCTACACGGTGGGCGTGGTGTCGGGCACCCACTTCTTCTCCTCGCTGCGCGACGGGTGGCCCACCATGCTCGTCGTCGCGGGCGCCCTCTCCCTCGTCGGGCTCCTCGCCGTGGGGCTGGGCCGCGCGCTCGACATCGCGCCGGGCACGGTCGCCGGGGCCTATGCCGGTGCCCTCACCAACACACCTGCGCTGGCCGCGGCGTCCGCTCGGGCGGGCGACCCGGCGTTGCCGACGGTCGGCTACTCGATCAGCTACCTGGCAGGCGTGATCGTCATGCTCGCCGCCTCGGCCTGGGCGCTGCGCAGGCCCGGCGCCGACGCCCGCCGCGAGGAGATCCGACACGTCACCGTCCGGGTCGAGGTGGACGAGCCGCTCACCGTGGCGGCCCTCGGACTCGAGCACGGGTACCAGATCGCCATCTCCCGGCTGAAGCGGGAGGACGAGCCCGGACCGATGATCGTGCCGGCGCCCAGCGAGCCGATCACCCGCGGTGACCTCCTCACCATCGTGGGGCCGCCCGGCCTGCTCGACGACGTCGCGAGACGCCTCGGGCACACGTCCTCCCACGACATCGTCGCCGACCGGCGCGACCTCGACTTCCGGCGGGTGACGCTGTCCTCCAAGCCGCTGGTCGGACGCACGATCGCCGAGCTCGAGCTCGAGGCCCGGTTCGGCGCGACGGTGAGCCGGGTGCGCCGGGGCGATCTCGACCTGGTCGCCCACGACACCTTCGTCCTCGCGATGGGCGACCGCCTGCGGGTCATCAGCCCGACGGGCCGGATGGCCGAGGTCGGCACCTACCTCGGCGACAGCGACCGAGGGATGTCCGACATCAACGTCGGGGGCCTGGCGCTCGGGCTGGCCGGCGGTCTGGCGCTCGGGCTCGTGAGCCTGCCCACTCCCGGGGGCGGCCTGACGATCGGCCCCGCCATGGGAACCCTCGTCGTGGGTCTGGTCTTCGGCCGGGTCGGCCGGCTCGGGCCGGTCATCACCTCCATGTCCCACGGCGCGGCGCAGTCGCTCTCAGCGCTGGGCATGGTGACCTTCCTCGCCTACGCCGGTGTGCGCGCGGGGGGCACCATCACCGAGGCGTTGGCCTCGGATGCCGGGTGGCGGGTGGCCGTGCTCGGTCTGGTGCTCACCGGTGTCGGCGCACTCCTGCTCGTGCTCGGAGTGCACGTGCTCCGCAGGATGCCGTGGCTCGAGACGGCCGGGGCGATCGGCGGCGCCCAGACCCAGCCGGCGATCCTCGCCTACGTCAACGAGCGCACCGGGCACGACACCCGGGTCGGGGTGGCCTACGCACTGGTCTACCCGGTGGCGATGATCACCAAGATCGTCGTCGCGCAGGTGCTCGCGGGCCTCTGACCCGCACGTCTCGCGCGCCGGGGTGGGGCCGCGGACGAGTCACTCGGTGATGCCCCACCGGCGGTGCAGGCGGCCCAGTGGCGCCGGTGCCCACCAGTTCGCCGACCCCAGCACCGACATGGTGGCCGGCACGAGCAGCATCCGGACCAGCGTCGCGTCGAGGGTGATCGCCACGACGAGGGCGACCCCCATCTGCTTGAGGATGAGCAGGTCACCGGTGGCGAAACCCGCGAAGACGATGACCATGAGCAGCGCCGCCGACGTGATGATCCGCCCCGAGCGCTGCAGCCCGAGGGTGACCGCGGTGCGGGTGTCGTGGCCCTGCTCGTGCAGCTCGACGATGCGCGAGAGGAGGAAGACCTCGTAGTCCATCGAGAGACCGAAACCGAAGGCCAACACGAGCAGGGGGATGGTGTTCTCGATGGCGCCGGTGGAGCTGAAGCGCAGCAGCGTCTCGAGGTGAGCGTCCTGGAAGATCCACACCGCTATGCCCAGGGCCGCGCCGAGGGAGAGCACGTTCATCACCAGGGCCTTCACGGGGATGACGACGGAGCCCGTCATCAGGAAGAGGAGCACCAGCGTGGCGAGGACCACCAGGCCCACCGCCCATCCGGCACGGTCGGCCACCGTCGCCCGGAAGTCCAGGATGCCCGAGGCCTGGCCGACCACCCAGGACTGGAACGGTGGACGGTCGGCGCGCAGGGAGTCGACCAGGGCGCGGGAGCCGTCACCGGTGCCGGTGTCGCCGGTCTGGAAGCCGACGGTGACCACGCCACCCTCGAGGGTGCGCACCGGGTCGACGGAGCGCACTTCCGGGCGCTCGACGGCGGTCTGCGCCCATGCCGTCACCGTCTCGACCGGAGCCTTGGCCACGACGAGCACCTCGGCGCCCGCGAGCAGCGGGTAGCCCTCGCGGAAGTCCTCGAAGAACGTGCGTTCGGGCGCACCCTTGGGCAGCAGCTCCGGTCCGGAGGAGGTCAGCTCCAGGCGCATCGCGGGCAGCGCGAGGACGACGAGCACGGCGGACACGGCGACGATGACGAGCCACGGCGCGCGGTGCACCCGTTCTGCGAGGCGTGAGAACACCCCGACGTCGCCGGAGACCTCGGTGCCGCGGCGGAGCAGGCGCCGTGCGCCCAGGGTGCAGAGTGCCGGGATGAGCGAGAGGGCGACGGCGAGGGCGATGAGCACGACCGACACCCCCGCCGCGCTCACCGCACGGATGAAGTCGATGTCCAGGACCATGAGGCCGGCGAGCGAGATCGCGACGGTGAGCGCCGAGAAGATGACCGTGCGCCCGGCCCGGTCCACGGTGGTCTCGGTCGCGGCCACGACCTCGGCAGTCGTGAGCGCGGAGGCGGGCGCTCCGTCGAGGCGACCTCGCAGCTCCTCGCGGAACCGGCTGACGACGAGCAGTCCGTAGTCGATGCACAACCCCAGCCCCAGGACGGTGACGACGTTGACCACTGACGCGTCGAGGTCCAGCAGGTAGGAGAAGCCGAGCAGCGACGCGAGCGCCCCGGCGATCGAGGCGATCGCCCCGAAGACCGGGAAACCGGCTGCGAGGAACCCGCCGAACACGACGACCATGACGAGGAAGCTGACCGGCAGCGCGATGCCCTCCCCACGCTGACCGTCGACCTTGACCTGGTCGACGATCCGGTCGACGAGGGTCCGCAGCCCGCCACGCCGGGAGCTCGTCGCCCCACTCTCCTCGACGAGCGTGTCGAAGACGCCGTCGACCGTGGCCGTCGCGGCCGTCTCCTCGGCCGCCGTGTTCGCCTCGTCGAAGGTGACGACCGTCGCGAAGCCGCCGGATGCCGGGTTGCCGGCGAGGAGGAACTGACGGCTCCGGTCGCTGGTCGGCCCACCGGGGACGACGAACGGGTTGACCGCCGACTTCACGTGCTCGACCGCGGCCAGGTCGGCGACGGCCCTTGTCGCGGCTGCCGCGACGGAGGGGTCCGCGACATCCACCCCGTCGACGATGAGCGTGTAGGTGCTGAACCCGCTGCCACCGGCCTGGGTGAGCACGGCCCGGCCCTGCTGGTTCTCGCCGTCGACGACGATCTCCCCGCTGCCCAGGCGTGCGAACAGCCCGGTGTTGCCGAACGCGCCGAGCGCCGTCCCGAACCCGACGAGCACGAAGACCACCCAGAACACGACGACGGCCGTGGCGCGCCGGGCGATGACCCCGCCCCATCGGCTCAGCAGGGAGCGCGATGCCGGCTCGCTCGACGTCATGGCGCCCAGCGTCCCACGACTCCCACGGGGTGGAGCGCGGTGCGGCGTCAGAGGCGGTGGGTAGCCTCGCTCTGGTGAGCCAGGGCGAGAGCGACCTCTTCGGCGCCGCGGCGGGGGACCGCCCCGACGTCGGCGGCGCCCTGCTGCCCCCGCTCGCGGTGCGGATGCGACCGCGCTCGGTGCAGGAGGTTCGCGGTCAGGGTGACATCCTGCGCCAAGGCAGCCCGCTCCGGCGGCTCATCGAGGGCAGCGGAGGCGCGGCCGGGGCGCTGTCGGCGATCCTCTGGGGGCCACCGGGCACGGGGAAGACCACGCTCGCCCACCTGGTCGCGACCGCAGCCGACCGCGAGTTCGTCGAGCTCTCCGCGGTGACGGCCGGCGTCAAGGACGTGCGCGCCGTGATGGAGCAGGCCAACCGCTCGCGCGACATGTACGGTCGCCAGACGGTGCTCTTCCTGGACGAGATCCACCGCTTCACCAAGGCCCAGCAGGACGCGCTGCTCCCGGGCGTGGAGAACCGCCAGGTCGTGCTCGTCGCAGCCACCACCGAGAACCCGTCGTTCGCGGTGATCGCCCCGCTGCTCTCGCGCTCGATGCTCGTCACGCTCACCCCCCTGTCCGACGAGGAGGTCGCCGACGTGCTCACCAGCGCGGTGTCCGACGAGCGCGGCCTCGCCGCGGCATACGACCTCGCCGAGGACGCCAGCGACCACCTCGTGCGGCTCTCCGGCGGTGACGCCCGCCGGGCACTCACCTTCCTGGAGGCAGCGGCGGGGGTGTCCGAGGACGCGCTCGCCGCGGGTGCCGCCCGCCCCGAGAGGTTGACGATCACGCTCGAGCAGACCGAGCAGGCCGTCGCGCACGCCGCGGTGCGCTACGACCGCACCGGTGACCAGCACTACGACGTCGCGTCGGCGCTGATCAAGTCCATGCGCGGCTCCGACGTCGACGCGGCACTGCACTACCTCGCGCGGATGCTCGAGGCCGGCGAGGACCCGCGCTTCATCGCCCGCCGCATCGTCATCGCCGCCTCCGAGGACGTCGGCCTGGGCGACCCCACCGCGCTGCAGACGGCGGTGGCGGCGATGCACGCCGTCGCCCAGATCGGCATGCCCGAGGCCCGGATCATCCTCGCGCAGGCGGTGGTCCACAACGCCCTGGCACCGAAGTCCAACGCCGCCTACACCGGCATCAACGAGGCCATCGCCGACGTCCGGGCCGGAAAGGGTGGTCAGGTTCCGCCGCACCTGCGAGGCAGCGGGTATGCCGGGGCCGCCAAGCTGGGCCACGGGAAGGGCTACGTCTACGCCCACGACGAGCCCGATGCGGTGGCGCGTCAGCAGTACCTCCCTGACGACCTGCAGGGCGTCACGGACTACTACCGGCCGACCGACCGCGGCTTCGAGGCGCGCCTGCAGGAACGGTGGCGGTGGGTGCGTGAGCGCCTGGGTCGCTGAGCGCGTCACCCGCCGAGAAGGGGCGCGACGGGACCACGCGCGCGGGATAGGCTCCCCGCCATGACCGTGACGCTCGGAGGGATCGCCGCACTGGTGGCCGCAGTGGCCTTTGCCTATCTCGTGGTGCGCCTCGCCGGCCTGGTCGCCAAGGCGGGCCGCATCCTGGATGAGACGCGCGAGAGCCTGCGCACGACCACCGAGAACGTGCAGCCCACCCTGAAGGGCCTGACCGACACCGTGAGCCTCACCAACGACCAGCTCACCAGGGTCGACACGATCACCAGCTCGGTGACGACGATGACGACCAACGCGTCGGCCCTGACCTCCGTCTTCGCCGCGACGCTGGGCTCGCCCATGATCAAGGTCGCGGCCTTCAGCTACGGCGTGCGGGTCGCGGTCTCCGGGCTGCGCAAGGAAGATCGCTCGTGAGGACCCGCACCTCCGTGCTGCTCCTCGCTGCCGCAGCGGGTCTCGGCTACGGCGTGTGGCGGATGCCGGTCACCCGCCGGTTCGTGGCCACCGTCCGCGAGGCGTCCACGAGGCGGGAGGCCGAGCTGCGCGAGGCCGTCGAGGTGGCTGTGGTCGCCGACGCCACCGGCCGGGCTCCCCGCCATGCCCCCGACCCGCTGCGCCCCGACCTCGACGTGGAGGCCGGGTGGCACAAGGACCCGGCGGCCCGACGGGCCGCGGCGCACCTCGGGGCCGATGACCCCGGGCGCTCGCTGACCCCCGAGGAGGCACGGGCGCTGCTCCTGGACCCCACCGGCGAGCGAGCTCCGTAGGGGCTCCTGCCCCCTCCCGATGTCCACCCGCCCACGTCACGTGCGGCGCGGCATACGATGTCGCGTGCCCGTGCACGGCAACACCCAAGGACTGACACCACATGGAAACCGCTGAGATCCGGCGCCGCTGGCTGACCTTCTTCGAGCAGAACGGTCACACGGTGGTGCCCTCGGCGCCGCTGATCCACGACGACCCGAACCTGCTGTTCGTCAATGCCG
>JBDSNZ010000019.1:0-7294 GCA_039915055.1 Ornithinibacter sp. | reverse complement strand
GCAAGCCGGTGGATGACCTGCTGCGCGAGATGCAGCGCGACCAGACGCACTTCGCGGTCGTGGTCGACGAATACGGCGGCACCGCAGGGCTGGTCACCATCGAGGACATCCTCGAGGAGATCGTCGGCGAGATCACCGATGAGTATGACCGCGAGTCCTCCGAGGTCGAGGATCTCGGTGACGGCCGGATGCGGGTGCTCGCCACGCTGCACGTCGACGACCTCGCCGAGCTCTTCGACGTCGACCTGGACGAGGACGAGGTCGACACCGTTGCCGGTCTCATGGGCAAGGTCACCGGGAGGGTGCCGATCCTCGGCTCGACGTGCGAGGTGGCAGGGTTGCGCCTGACCGCGGAGCGGATGTCCGGGCGGCGCCACCGGATCGAGACGGTCGTCGTCGAACGGGTGGCCACCGCGGCAGAGCACACCGACCTCGAGGAGCGCGCAGGATGACGGAGCCGGACCAGCCCTACCTCGCGGGGTTCGCGTGTCTCATCGGTCGCCCGAATGCCGGGAAGTCGACCCTGACGAATGCCCTCGTCGGCACCAAGGTGGCCATCACCTCCAGCAAGCCGCAGACCACGCGGCACACGATCCGCGGCATCGTCACCTCCGAGCGTCGCCAGCTGATCCTCGTCGACACCCCCGGCCTGCACAAACCGCGCACCCTGCTCGGTGAGCGGCTCAACGACCTCGTGCGACTGACCCTGCTCGAGGTCGACGTCATCGGCTTCTGCCTTCCCTCCGACCAGCGCATCGGGCCCGGTGACCAGTTCATCGCCCGTGAGCTCGCCGAGCTGGGTCGCGGGAAGCGCACCCCGGTCGTCGCGATCGCCACCAAGTCCGACACCGTCGACCGGCAGCGCCTGGCCGAACACCTCATCGCCATCGACCGACTCGGCGACTGGGATGCGATCGTGCCCTGCTCCGCGACCCGTGGCGACCAGGTCGGCGACGTCGCCGACGTGCTCTCCGAGCGCCTCCCGACCTCGCCGGGGCCGCTCTACCCCGACGGCGTGCTCACCGACGAGCCGGAGGCCGTGATGATCGCCGAGCTGGTCCGCGAGGCGGCACTGGAGGGCGTGCGCGACGAGCTGCCACACAGCCTCGCGGTGGTGGTCGAGGAGATCACTGCGCGCGAGGGGCGCCCGGAGGACCGTCCGCTGCTCGACGTGCGGGTGAACGTCTTCGTGGAACGCGACTCCCAGAAGGCGATCGTCATCGGCCGCGGTGGCTCCAGGCTGCGCGAGGTGGGCACCAACGCCCGGCACGGGATCGAGGCGATCCTCGGCCAGCGCGTGCACCTGGACCTGCACGTCAAGGTCGCCAAGGACTGGCAACGTGACCCGAAACAGCTCCGCAGGCTCGGCTTCTGACCTGACGTCGGGGGTATCAGCCGGCGGGGCCGGTGCTCCTGAGGGTTGTCGGCGGACCCCCGTGCGGTGAACCATGGGGTCACCATCCGCGGGCGAGGAGCGAGCCATGACCGATGACGATGCCGTGCAAGGACTTCGCACGCACGACCTGTCGAGCGTGCCGCCGGAGGAGATCCGCTTCGCCGTGGTGATGAACGGTGGCGTGTCCCTCGCGGTGTGGATGGGTGGGGTCGCCCTGGAGCTGGACCACCTCGTGAAGGCGCGTGCCGCGAGCACAGGGGCCTATGCGACGCTCCTCGCGCTCACCGGGTGCACTGCTCGGGTCGACGTCATCTCGGGCACCTCGGCAGGGGGCGTCAACGGGGCGGCGCTCGCACTCGCCCAGGCCAACGGGCTCGCCGACCTCGCCTCGCTGCGCGACGTCTGGGTCGAGCAGGGGCGCATCGAGACGCTGTTGCGCCAACCGTTCCGTGGGTCGCCCAGCTCGCTGCTCAAGGGCGACGACCACTTCCTCCCGCAGTTGAATGCCGCCCTGACGGCGCTGGCGGTGCCCTCCGCGCCCACCCGTGCACAGGACGCGCCGATCGACCTGACCGTGATGACGACCGTGCTGCGCGGCAACCAGGAGGTGACCGTGGATGCCTTGGGGCAGCGACTGCCGCAGGCGGTTCACGGTGCCCGCTTCCACTGGCGGCGCGGGGTGGATGCCACGCCGGAGACGGACCCGTTCGGCCCGAAGTTGATCCGCCTCACCGCCGCCCAGCTCGCCCTCGCGGCGCGCAGCTCCTCGAGCTTCCCGGTCGCCTTCGAGCCCTCGTTCGTTCCCGTGTCGGCTGTCCCGGACCAGGCGATGGCCGGCGTGACCGCCCAGACGTCGGAGCTCAGGCCGGACATGGCAGGTCTCGTCGAGGAATGGGGCGACGCCTTTCCGGAACGGGACAGGTCCCGCTTCGTCGTCGACGGTGGAGTGCTGGCCAACACACCGACGAGGGTCGCGGTGGAGGCGATCGAGCAGATGCCGGCGGACGGACCCGTCCGGCGGATCATGCTGCTGGTCTACCCCCACGCACCCGCACCCGGACCCGACCCGGCCGATGCGCTGGCCTCCCCGCCGAGCCTGACGCAGTCTCTCAGCGGAGTGCTCGGAGCGTTGTCGGCAGCGGGCAGTCGAACCTTCGTGGACGAGCTGGAGGACCACAACATCCGCGCCGCGGGTCGTCGGGGAACGCGCGGTGACATCCTGTCCGAGATGGCGGACACCCTCGCTCTGGAGTCCCTCGCCGCGTCGCTGTTCCCGCACTACCGAAGGATCCGGCTGTGGCACGCGGCGAGGGACCTCGCCAGGGCGCAGGTCAGGAGGCGTCCGCCGCAGTCGTTCCCCGACGACGGTGACGCCTGGGACTACGAGCGGATCCGGCGCGCGGCGGAGCGAGCGCAGCAGGACTGGGCCGACGGGACGGACACGAGGTCGGACGCCTCGATCCCCTACGTGCCGGACACCCTGCCGACGACGGCCCGACCGGACGAGGACGACGTGTGGCACTGGGGGGTCAGCGGGGCGATCTCCGTGGCGGAGGCCGCGAACGAGCTCCTGCGTGAGCTCGTGTGGCTGTTGCCCGAAGGGGCTGACTGGGACGTGGCGCGCAAGGTTCGCGAGATGCTCACTGAGCGGGCCCGCCTGCTGCACAACACCCGGTCGCTGACCGACGACATGTGGGAAGCCGACGAGGTGCTGGCGACCCTGCGCCCGGACCAGCACTACTGGACCCTGAGGCTGGCGTCCTACGCCCGGCTCATGACAGGAGCGTCGGATGACCGGCTGGCGAGTGCGATCGAGCGGGTCGCCCTCTCGGAGAACGAGCGTCGGTTCACGGCGGGCCGCGACAAGGACGCGGCCGATGCCTGGGAACAGCGTGTTCGCTCGGCCCTGTCCGCCCGGCTGCTGTCGGATGCGCCCGGGAGCGCGGGTCGTGCGGTGCGCCAGCACGTCGAGCGGATCGCCGAGGTGCTCCAGATCGCTCTTCCGGTCCTGCGCGCCTACTGTGACGCCCACCCGCTGACGGGCGCCGGCGCAGACCGGGTGCCCACCCTCGGCGACTCCCGGGTGCTGCACCGGTGGAGGAACGCGTTGGCGCCTGGTCTCGGCGCCGTGAGCCAGGGAGCCCTGCTCACGACGCTGCTCCAGCTCGAGGTCGCCAGCGCCACCCTCGGCGACGAGGCCAGCAGCGGTTCGACCATCCCCATCGAGATCGTCCAGCTCTCCGCCCAGACCGAGAACGCCTTTGCCCGCTACAGCCGCACCGGCGACGACAAGCTCGGGGGCTGGTCGGTCAAGCGGTTCGGCGGGTTCCTGAAGCGGTCCTGGCGGGTCAACGACTGGACGTGGGGGCGCCTCGACGCCGCGACGGTCCTCGCCCGTTCCGTGCTGCACCCGGCGCGGGTGCGGCGCACCGCGTACCTGTCCGGGTACCTCGACGCCGACAGCGACCCGAGAGTGCTGGCCCGCGCCACGGTCGACGACCTCGCGGATCACCTCCTCGGCGGAACCGGGCTCCTGAACGACCCACGCGTGGTCGTGCTCCGCGAGGACGCGGTCGCCGAGCTCACCGGCGCGTTCAACCTGCAGGTGCCCACGGAGCAGCTGTCACCGATGATGCCGTCGTTGGCGCACCTCTTCGCATGGGCGGTCCAGCTGGACTCCGTCACCGAGGAGGTGCCGGCGCTCACCGCTGCGATCCGCGAGGACCGCACCGACGGGGCGAACCCGAGGTCGCGCGGGGAGCTCTTCCTCTCATCGGAGGCCCCGCTCCTGGCGCGCCTGGAGGACGCCACCAAGGACGCCGGTCGCCTCTCGGGTGCCGACCGGGTGGCCCTGCTCACGGCATTCGACCGTGCCGGTGTGGGCCGCGAGCCACTGGGCGACGAGAGCGCCAGCGACCTGATGATCCGCAGTGCGTCGACGGCGGCCGCGGTGGGTGCGACCGTGCTCGACTCTCCCGCTTCAGGACTCGGTGCACTGCGACCTGTCACCCGGCTGATCCGTGGAGCAATGCTCGTCGGTCACTGGGTCATCGTCGGGTTGACCTCGAGTGCAGTGATCGCCCGCGGGCTGACTCTCGTGGGGCTCGCTGTCGGGGCAGTGCTCGTGGCGTTGTCCCTCTTCGGTGCACTCCCCCAGGCATGGTCGGGGCCGGCTGCCATGTTCGGCATCAGCACCGTGCTCATCGCGCTCGCCTACGGCACCGTGCGCACCCGCACGCTGCTGCACGGAGTGGTGCTCCTGACCCCGGTGATCCCGCTCCTCGCCTACGCGTTCCATGATGCGAGCCAGGGGCAGGCCTCGGCGCAGCGGGGTGCAGTCACGGTAGTGGCGGTCCTGGCGCTCGCCCTGGGGCTGATGCTGCTCGGCTCGCTCCCCGCCAACACCGGCAGCGTGTGGTCGGCACTGGACCGGCTGGCGGACGGGCAACGCCGACCGAAGGTGCCCCGGGAGGGCCTCTCCGAGAGGCAGCGCAGCGTGCGCAACGCCCGGCGACGTCTCACGGCCCTGCTCTCCGGCTCGCTCGCGGTGCTGCTGCGGGTCGCGGTGGTGGCGATCCCGGCCGGAATCGCCTGGGCGCTGGTGCACAACGACCCGGCGGTGGCCACTCGGTGGCTCCACCAGCACGCGTGGGTGGCTGCCGCTCTCGCAGCCGTCTGCATCATCGCGGGCGGCTGGGCCGCATCACATTTCGGCAACCTGCTGCGCACGCTGGGACGCGCCCCTGCAGGTGAGCACACGGCATACTCCTATGCCGTGCTGTCCCACCCCGTTGGGGCGGAGGCTGGGTGGGCGGTGCTCTACGGCGCCGGCTACTTCGCCATCGCGGGCGTCGTGGCCGCGCGCACCGACCCAGATGCGGGTGCGCCGCTGTGGCAGCACGCACTGGTGGCCGCGGCGATGGTGCTCGGAGTGGCGTTGACCCTGGCCCTTCCGCTGCTCGCCCCGCTGCGTGCGATCAACGCGGTGGAGGGCCGAGAGGCGGTGCGTGACCGGGAGGTCGCCCGTTTCGTGGGTGTCGCGGACGACGGTGCCGATCCCACGGCAACCGCCCGCCGGGTCTACGCCGAGGACCTCGTGGACCGGGGAGTCGGTTACCGGTGGCTCGTCTCGGACTCGGTGGGTGCCGACGGGCGCGCACCCTCACTCAGCCCGCGCGGGCGCCGGTTGCTCCAGCGGCTCGACCACCGGCGAGAATGACCGGGTGATGCGTTCCCGTGCCTTCGTCGTTGCTGTCGTGGTTGCCCTCGTGTCGTCGGCGGTGGCGTGCAGCAGGGGAGGGGTCGGGCCGGGTCGGGACGGTGGCAACCCGACATCGAGCGCAGGCCTGGACGAACAGCTCCGGGATGCGGCGTGGGCCGATGACGTCGACGCGGCCACCCGTCTCGTGTCGCAGGGAGCTGACGTCGACGCCAAGGACGACACCGAGCAGTCGGCCTACCTCATCGCCACCAGCGAGGGCTTCCTGGACCTCCTCGAGCTGACCCTGCGCAGCGGTGCTGACGTCGACTCCAAGGACAGCTGGAACGGGACCGGGTTGATCCGGGCGGCCGAGCGTGGTCACCAGCTCGTGGTGGGGAGGCTCCTCCAGGCGGGTATCGATCGGGATCACGTCAACCGCATCGGCTACCAGGGCATCCACGAGGCGGTCTGGTTCGGTGCGGATGCCGCTGACGAGCTCTCCACGGTGCAGGCGCTGGTGGCGGGCGGCGTCGAGCTCGACCGGCCGTCCGAGCAGGAGCGCCTCACGCCCCTGCAGATGGCCCGAGAGCGGGGCTACCGCACCCTGGAGCGCGTGCTGGATGCCGCTGACCGCCACGAGCCCTTCGCCGATCCGGATGCGGCCCTTCTCGCTGCGGCTGCGCGCGGAGATGCCGATGCCGTGGCCCTGGCCCTGCGCGACGGGGCCGACCTCGAGGCCCGTGACGAGAGCGACCGGACTGCGCTGCTGCTGGCCGTCACCGGCGACCACGTCGAGGTGGCCCGGGTGCTCGTGGCGCTCGGAGCCGGCCCGGATGCCGTGGATGCCCAGCAGGACACCCCCTGGCTGGTCACCGGCGTCACCGGGAGCGTGGCGATGCTGGAGACACTCCTTCCGGCCGGGCCGGACCTGACGCGGGTCAACCGGTTCGGCGGGGTGTCGGTCATCCCGGCCAGCGAGCGCGGCCACGTCGACTACGTGCGGCGGGTCGTGTCGACCGACGTCGACGTCAACCACGTCAACCGGCTGGGGTGGACCGCCCTGCTGGAGGCGGTGATCCTCGGCGACGGGGGAGCGCGTCACCAGGAGATCGTCTCGGTGCTGCTGGGGGCGGGCGCGGACCCATCGATCGGTGATGCAGACGGTGTGACGGCCCTCGAGCACGCAGATCGTCTCGGCCATCGTGAGATCGCGGGGATCCTGCGCTCCGCGAGCTGACCTCTCAGGAGAACCGAGCGGATGCCGCGCACGGTGGCGTCCGGCACCTCGCCCTCTGGTGGACCAACCTGCCGGGACGTCCTCGCGCACCGGCCCGCAGAACCCGGCATCCGGCATGTCGTCGTCAGCGGCCCCCGACGGTGCCGTCGCGACGAGGATCCGCTCCACCGATGAACCCGCCGTCAGTGACCGCGATGATGGAGAGCCCGCTGCTCTGCTCGACGACGTTGACGCGATGGCCCCGGGCGGTCAGCGCATCTGCCAAGGCCTGTACGTCGTAGTCGGTCGTGACCCCGGGTGTCGGGGGCTCCAGGTCCGTGCTGCCGTTGCGGCTCATGTAGTGCGGGACGTTCGCCGCCTCCTGCGGATCGAGGCCGAAGTCGATGAGGTTGACGATCGACTGAGCCGTGTAGGAGATGATCCGGGAGCCACCGGGGGAGCCCGTGACGAACTCGACGTT
>JBDSNZ010000009.1:0-4119 GCA_039915055.1 Ornithinibacter sp. | reverse complement strand
AGGCCCGCGCTGGCGGTGCGTCAGGTGCGACGCAGCCCCCGCTTCCACAGCTCCACCGTCTGGACCACCCAGAACACCGCGAACAGACTGATCAACACGACCTCGACCCAGAAGACCACGGACGTCGATCCGGTCGCGAGGCTGATCGCAACGGTGCCGACCAGGGCGAGGAGCATGGCCACCGCGATGGACCGGTAGATCGGGACGAAACGGTTGCGGGAGCTGGGCATCGCGCCCTGCTTGACCGCGGCGTTGACGTCCCGGGCGTTGATCCAGACCACGGCGATGATCGCCAGGAACATCGGAATCGCGGCGGCGTCGTGGCCGCGGGCGATGAAGCTCCCCCGATCGAGGAAGAACCACACGCTGCCGCCACCGAGGACGGCGACGGAGAGCAGGATTCCGCGGCGGTTGGTGGAGCCGATCCCCCGTGTTCCGCTCTCCCGCCTCGCGATGACGACGGCGAGCACCCCGACGACGAGGCCGGCCAGGAACAACGCAGGCATGGAGTTGGCGACGAAGGCCGCCACGTCCGGGGCGAGGAGCGCACTCGAGGGGCACGACCCGGCGCCCGAGGTGGGGATGAATGCGACACCCGGGGCGAGCATGCCCGCCAGGTTGAGCAGCACGTCCTCGCCGTCGGTGTTTCCCTTCAGGGCGATGAGGCAGACGCCCATGCTGACCAGGACACCGATGAACACCGCGTGCACCGGGGTGTAGTAGTAGGCGCTGATGGAGGGTTGCAGGCCGCACCCGGCCCGGGACACCTCGATCGCCACGGAGACGAAGAGCAGCGGCACGAGGGCTGCGAGAGCGAGGCGCAGGTAGTCGTAGGTCTTCACTGCCGCGAGTGTGGGGTCCTGCTCCATGTCGATCACTCCTCTTCATCGGTGAGGAGGCGCTGGTGACGTCCTCGATACCGGTCAGTCCTCGCGCATCACGATGTCGGCGCCGCGCTGCACGGTGCGCGAGACGGTGCAGAGCCGGTCGCGGCTCTGCTCGATGGCGCGCGGTAGCCGCTCACGGGCCCGGTCGCCGTCAGCGCCCGAGGGGAACCGGAGGGTGAAGACGACCTCGATGTCGCCGAGGTGGTTCTCCGCGCCGTCGCGCATCTTCTCGCCGGTCGACGTGACGTCGAAGGACGTCGGCTCTGCGATCCGGCTCGTGATGAAGTCCACATCGGTGGCGCTGCAGGCCGCCATCGCCGTGAGAAACAGCTCGACGGGCGTGAAGTCGGCCGACTCCCCTCCCCCGCCGACGCGCAGCGTGCCCCCGCGCACGTTGCTCACGAGGTAGGCGCCCTGCTCCTCACGGGTCATCGACACGCTGCGGTGGCCGAGCCCCGTGCCACCGGTCTCACCCTGTGCTGCCATCAGGCACCCCATTTCTCGTCGATGGTGCGCACGACCTCGAGGTCGCGCCCGGGCATGGTCAGCCCGGTGATCCGCTCCAGGGCGGCGTTGGTCAAGGTCGTGGTCTGAAACTTGCCGGTCAGGTCTCGCGACTCTGCCCTCAGGAAGGCGACGTGGGACGGCATACGGCTCATCCTGTCATCGGGGTGGGACAGTGGGGCCATGTCTCCCAGAGCCCAGTCCACCGGCCGCCTCGTGCTGGTGCGTCACGGTGAGACGCAGTGGAGCCGCACCGGGCGGCACACCGGGCTGACCGACGTGTCACTCACGGCGGCCGGGGAGGAGGATGCGCGCTCGGTCGGCCCGCTGCTCGCCGACTTCACCTTCGCCCTCGTGCTCTCCTCGCCGCTGACGCGGGCCCTGCGCACCGCCGAGCTCGCCGGCCTGACGCCCACCGTCGATGCGGACCTCGTGGAGTGGGACTACGGCGGCTACGAGGGTCGCACCACCGATGAGATCCGCGCGTCACTCGGTGACCCGACGTGGACCGTCTTCGACGACGGCGTGGTGCCCGGCGACACCCCGGGCGAGACGGTGGAGGAGGTCGCAGCGCGAGCCTCCCGCGTGCTCGTGCGCACTGCCGAGCCACTGCGCACCGCCGACGTGGCCCTCGTCGCGCACGGCCACTTGCTGCGGGTCCTGACGGCGACGTGGTTGCGCCAGGATGCCCGCTTCGGCGCCTGCCTGCTCCTGGATGCGGGAGCCCTGTGCGTGCTCGGTCACGAGCACGGGGTACCGGCGATCCGGGCGTGGAACCGAACCGCGTGAGCGTCAGGCGTCCAACCCCGGGCCCTGGATGACCGACAGCACGTTGCCGGACGGGTCGGTGAACCAGGCGATGAGCGGCCCGCCACCGCGGAACACTCCGGTGGCGTCGGTCTCCATCGGCGTGCCCTCGTAGCGCTCGAACTCGACCCCACGCGATGCCAGCGCCAGCACGACCGGGTCGATCTGCTCGACCGGGAAGTTCAGCACGGTGTAGGTCGCGGGCTCATGGTCCGCCTTGGGGTAGAGCAGCACCGACCGACCCCCACCGAGGCGAAGCACCAGCATGCCCGTGTCGTTCTCGTCGACGCGCACCCCCAGCACCTCGCCGTAGAACTGCCTCGCCTGCGCGAGGTCCCGGACCGCGATACCGCTGAATGCCTGCGAGTGCTCGAGCATGGTGACTCTCTCCATCCTGTCGGGTCAGGGCAGTGGCCAGGTGTGGACCGGCTCGTTGGATCCCATGTGCTCGATGTAGAGCTCGAGCATCCGGCGCAGCGCCTCGCGCCGGTCGCACCCTCCCGCCTCGAAGGAGCGCACGGCCCGCGTCGACCACTCCGCGCCGTTGATGCCCGTCGTGGCCCGACCCTCGATCACCCCGAGGAACCGTTCGCGCACCGCGTCGGAGACGCCCCATTCGCGCAGCCCCTCGTGCGCGAGCGGGAGCAGGTGGCGCAGGGTGAGCTCGTCGGCGCAGAGCTCACCGAAACCGGGCCAGTAGAGGCGCGCGTCGATGCCGTCCCGGGCGGCCCGGCGGAAGTTCTCCTCGCAGGCGGCGAAGCTCATCTTGGTCCAGACCGGACGCTCATCGTGGGCGAGCATCCGGATCGCTCCGTAGTAGAACGCCGCATTGGCCAGGACGTCGACGATGGTCGGGCCGGCGGGAAGGACGCGGTTCTCCACGCGCAGGTGCGGGGTGCCGTCGACGATGTCGTAGATCGGGCGGTTCCACCGATAGACGGTGCCGTTGTGCAGGCGGAGCTCGGCCAGTTCAGGCGCGATCCCGGCCTCGAGCTTGGCCATCGGGTCCTCGTCGGTGGTCTCGGCCAGCAGGGTCGGGAAGTAGCGGACGTTCTCCTCGAAGAGGTCGAAGATCGAGGTGATCCACCGCTCCCCGAAGAAGACTCTGGGTCGAACCCCTTGGTTCTTCAGCTCGATCGGTCGGGTGTCGGTGGCCTGCTTGAAGAGCTCGATACGGGTTTCGGCGTGCAGCTGCTTGCCGAAGAAGAAGGGCGAGTTGGCGGCGAGGGCCACCTGGGGGGCCGAGAGGATCTGGGCGGCGTTCCAGTGGGCGGCGAACTCCGAGGGGGCCACCTGCAGGTGCAGCTGCACGGACGTGCAGGCGGACTCCGGTGCGATCGAGTCGCAGTAGGTGGCGACCCGTTCCCCGGTGGGTCCCTCGATGTCGAGGTAGATGTCCTCCCCGCGAGCCACGAAGATCGAGTCGTTCAACGCGGTATACCGATTGTTCTTGCTGATCCACTCCCCCTCGTAGTGCTCCGGCATGATCGTCGGGAGAATGCCGATCGCGACCAACCTCGACCCGACCTGGGCCGCGGCGCGGTCGGCGGCGTTCAAGCTCGCCCGCAGCTCGCCCTCGAGCTCGAGGGCACTGTCCCCGGGCAACGGCCTCGGCGGCACGTTGAGCTCGATGTTGTACTGCGCGAGCTCGGTCTGGTAGTCCTCGTTGGCGATCGCCTCGAGCACCTGCGCGTTGTGGAAGTGCGGCTGTTGGTGCTCGTCGACGAGGTTGAGCTCGATCTCCAACCCGGTCATCGGCCGGTCGAACTCGAAGGAGCTCTGGGTGAGCATCTTCTCGAAGACATCGAGGTTCTGGCGCACCTTCTCCCGGTAGCGCTGGCGCTGCTCGCGGCTGTAGCTCTGCGCGTTGACCTCGACACCCATGGCGCAAACCAACCACATCGCGACCTGCGGCGAAACC
>JBDSNZ010000232.1:0-7933 GCA_039915055.1 Ornithinibacter sp. | reverse complement strand
GCGCACAGGATCGGGACGGAGAGCACTCGCACGGGGCTGCGACGCCTCACGTGGCGGCGCGGTTCCGCGGCCGCCCGGGTCGGTAGGAGCTCACCGTCGGCTCGCCGTCGATCCAGAACCGCCAGGGGTAGACCGTGCCGTCACCACCGGATCCGCTGACGCCGACGCGCGGACCGGTGCGCACCCGAGCCGGGTCGAGCGGCGCGTCGGGCGGCTGGACCCGGCCCCCGGCCCGCGCGCCGACGAGGGAGAGCCCGTTGTGCTCGCGCCCGAGACCGAGGGTCCGGGCGAGGTTGGCGGGACCACGGGCCTGGTCGCGCTCGCGAACCCCGGGCCTGCGGCTGGCCGCCAGCTCGTGGCCGGCGAGCACCTCCCCCGCGCGCAGGAGCACGGCAGATGCCGCGCCCTCGTGGCCGGTCACGATGTTGGCGCAGTAGTGCATGCCGTAGGTGAAGTAGACGTAGAGGTGTCCTGCGGGGCCGAACATGACCTCGGTGCGCGGTGACCGCCCCCGGAAGGCGTGCGACCCCGGGTCGGCCTGCCCGGCATACGCCTCGACCTCCGTGACGCGGACGGTGACGCCGCCATGGGTGACCCGGCACCCCAGCAGCTCGGTCGCGACGACGAGCGGGTCCCGGGCGAAGAACGCGCGGGGCAGGGATCTCGTGGTCATCACAGGGACAGTCTGGTGGCTGGTGCGGACATCGGATGCCGTCAGCGCACCGTCGGGCGGACTGCAGCCCACGCACGGTGGCCGGCGGAGGTGGCGACGACGCGCTCGAGCTGCTCGGCCACCCGCGCGGGCGCGGTGCCACCTCGGGCGTCGCGAGAGGCCAGCGAGCCCTCGACCGAGAGCACCTCGCGCACGCCAGGGGTCAGGTGTGGGTTGATCCCGCGAAGGTCATCGTCGGTGAGGTCCCACAGCTCGATGCCGCGCTCCTCGCACGCCCGCACGCACGCTCCCGCCACCTCGTGCGCGACCCGGAACGCCACCCCCGCACGCACCAGCCACTCAGCGACGTCGGTGGCCAACGAGAAGCCCTGGGGAGCCAGGGACTCCAGTCGAGCGGTGTCGAAGGACATCGTCTCGACCATCCCGGCGAAGGCCGGCAGCAGCACCTCGAGGGTGTCGACCGCGTCGAAGACCGGCTCCTTGTCCTCCTGAAGGTCGCGGTTGTAGGCCAGGGGCAACGACTTCAAGGTGGTGAGCAGCCCGGCCAGGTCACCCACGAGGCGACCCGCCTTGCCGCGCGCGAGCTCCGCGACGTCGGGGTTCTTCTTCTGCGGCATGATGCTCGACCCGGTGGAGTAGGCGTCGTCGAGGGTGACGAAGGAGAACTCCTTGGTCGCCCACAGCACCACCTCCTCCGCCAGTCGCGACACGTCGATCGCGGTCATGGCAGCCACGAACGACAGCTCCGCCACGAAGTCCCTCGAGGCCGTGCCGTCGATGGAGTTCTCCACCGAGGAGTCGAAACCGAGATCGGCAGCCACTGCTTCGGGGTCGAGGCCGAGCGAGGAACCTGCCAGCGCGCCGGAGCCATAGGGCGAGACCGCCGCGCGAACGTCCCAGTCGCGCAGGCGGTCCACGTCGCGCAGCAGCGCCCAGGCATGGGCCAGCAGGTGGTGCGAGAGGAGCACCGGCTGGGCGTGCTGGAGGTGCGTGCGGCCCGGCATGGCGACCCCCAGGTGCCGGGTCGCCTGCCCCACCAGGGCGTCGACCACATCGAGAACGAGCTCGGCAACGACGCGGGAGTGGTCTCGCAGGTACATCCGGAACAGGGTCGCGACCTGGTCGTTGCGGGAGCGCCCTGCCCGCAGCCGCCCGCCGACCTCCGCGCCGGCGCGCTCGATCAGTCCCCGCTCGAGCGCGGTGTGCACGTCCTCGTCACCCTCCTGGGGGAGGAACGCGCCGGAGGCGACGTCGGCGCGCAGCGCCTCCAGCGCATCGAGCATGGCCGACAGGGTCGCGTCGTCGAGCAGACCGGCGCCGTGCAGCACCCGGGCATGGGCTCGGGAGCCTGCGATGTCGTATGCCGCGAGCCGCCAGTCGAAGTGCGTCGACTTCGACAGGGCTGCGAGGGCATCGGCCGGCCCTCCCGCGAACCTGCCGCCCCAGAGGCTGACCGAGCTGGGGTGGTGCTCGGCGTGGCCGTCGGGCTGGGTCACGTGGTGTCCTTCCGGCTGAATGACATGAGGCGGTCGACGAGGGCGCGACTGCGGGCGGCGCCGGGGGTGACGACCACGATCGTGTCGTCACCCGCGATGGTGCCGACGATGTCGTCGAGCCCGGCATGGTCCAGGGCCGAGGCGAGGAAGCTCGCGGCGCCGGGCGGGGTGCGCAGGATGACGAGGTTGGCCGATGGCTCGGCAGAGACGAGCAGCTCGTGGCAGCGGCCCTGGAGCCGGGACACCCGCTCGGCCCCGTCGGGCGCCGGACGCACCGTGCGGTCCCCGCCCTCGCCCGGCACGGCATACACCAGGTTCTTGCCGAGCCGGAGCCGCTCCGCCCCGACGTCGACGAGGTCCCTGGAAAGGGTCGCCTGGGTGACCTCGATGCCGTCCTCCGCGAGGATGTCGAGCAGGTCGGTCTGGGAGCGGACGGCCCTGGCCGAGAGGATCTCGACGATGCGCTGCTGGCGCGCTCCTCGGCTCGTCGACACGGTCATGACGCGCTCCCGGCCGACTGCTCGATCAGCCACGACAGCAAAGCCTTCTGCGCGTGGAGACGGTTCTCGGCCTCCTGCCAGACGAGGGAGCGCGCTCCGTCGATGACCCCGGCGCTCACCTCGTGGCCGCGGTATGCCGGGAGGCAGTGCAGGAAGATCGCGTCGGGTGCCGCGTGGGACATCAGGGCCTCGTCGACCCGGAAGGCGTCGAACGGGCTGGCCGCGCCGGTGCGATCCTCGCTCTGGGACTCCTGCCCCATCGACACCCAGGTGTCGGTGGCGACGACCTCGGCACCGCGGGCCGCCTCGACAGGGTCCGAGGTGACGGTGACCGAGCCGCCCTGTGCCGTCGCGATGGCGCGCGCACGTGCCACGACATCGGGCCGCGGGAGGTGGGTGGCGGGCGTGCCGATGCGCGCGTGCATCCCGGCGAGGGCGCACCCGAGCAGGTAGGAGTGGCTCATGTTGTTGGCCCCGTCACCGAGGTAGGCCAGGGTGCGTCCCGCCGGGTCGCCGATGCTCTCGTGCACGGTGAGCAGGTCGGCGAGGACCTGGCACGGGTGGTAGTCGTCGGTGAGTGCGTTGACGACGGGCACCCCTGCGTGCTCGGCCATCTCCTCGAGCGCGCTCTGCTCGAAGGTGCGCCACACCACCGCTGCCGACTGCGGTCCGAGGATGCGGGCCACGTCGGCCACCGACTCGCGCACGCCCACTCCGGCGAGCCTCCCGTCGACAACCATCGGGAACCCGCCGAGCTGGGCAACCGCCCCGACGAACGACACCTGGGTGCGCAGGGTGGGCTTGTCGAAGAGGATCGAGACGGTCAGGGGCCCTTCGAGGCTGCGGTCGGCGAAGGGCGCGGCCTTCAGGGCGAGGGCCCGGTCGAGGACCACCCGCTGCTCGGCAGCGGTGAGGTCGTCGTCGGCGAGGAGGTGGCGCAGGGTCATCGGGTCTCCGTGGCGGTGGATGCGGCGGTGTCGAGGAGGCGAGGGAGTGCGTCGACGAAGAGGTCGAGCTCGTCGGTGGTGACGACGAGGGGCGGCGCGAGCCGGATCGCGTCGGGGGCGACGGGGTTGACGATGAACCCCTTGTCGCGGGCCAACGCAGCGACGTCTCCAGCGTGGTCTCCGCCGAGCACGATGGCCTTGAGCAGCCCGGCCCCGCGGATGCCGGTGACGAGGGGGTGGCCCAGGTCGGCGATGCGCCGGTCGAGGTGCTCCCCCGCCTCGCGGGCGTGGTCCAGGAGCCCTTCGTCGGCGATGGCGCCGAGCACCGCGAGCCCGGCAGCGCAGGCCAGCGGGTTGCCGCCGAAGGTGGTGCCGTGCTGGCCCGCGGTGAGCAGGCCGCTGACAGCTGCGCCGAAGGTCACCAGCGCCCCGATCGGCACACCGCCGCCCAGTCCCTTGGCCAGCGTCATCGCGTCGGGAACCACACCGGCCTGGTGGAACGCGAACCAGGTGCCGGTGCGGCCGATCCCCGTCTGGATCTCGTCCAGGACCAGGAGCGCACCGACGTCACGGGTCACCTCACGAGCCACCTTCAGGTATGCCGGGTCGCCGGGTCGCACTCCCGCCTCGCCCTGGATCGGCTCGAGGAAGAGCGCGGAGGTGTCGGTCGTGACGGCCGCCCGCAGCGCGTCGACATCGCCCCAGGGGACGTGGGAGACACCGGGCAGGAGCGGCTCGAAGGGCTCGCGGTAGGCCAGCTTGTGGGTGAGCGCCAGCGCGCCGGTGGTGCGCCCGTGGAACGCGCCCTCTGCGGCCACGATGCCGGTGCGCCCGGTGCGACGGGCCAGCTTCAGGGCCGCCTCGATCGACTCGGTGCCGGAGTTCGTGAAGAAGACTGCTGACCCTTCGGGGGCGCCTGCCAGGCAGAGCAGCTGCTCCGCGAGCTCGACCTGCGGGACGGAGGTGAAGAAGTTGGAGACGTGGACGAGCTGACCGGCCTGCTTGGAGATGGCAGCGACGAGGGCGGGGTGGTTGTGGCCGAGCGCGTTGACGGCGATGCCCCCGACCAGGTCGAGGTAGCGGCGCCCGTCGACGTCCCAGACCCACGCCCCGTCCCCGTGGTCGAGGACGAGCTGGGGGCGGCCGAACAGGCGCAGCAGCGCCCGGTCGTAGCGATCCAACCAGTGCTCGGTGGTCGAGGTCGGGTCAGGCATCGTCAGGCTCCTCGTCCGGGAGGATCATCGTCCCGATCCCCTCGGAGGTGAAGACCTCGAGCAGGAGGGAGTGGGGTTGGCGCCCGTCGATCACGTGGGCCTGCGGCACCCCGGCCTCGACGGCCCGCACGCAGGCCTCGAGCTTGGGAATCATGCCCTGCTCGACCGTCGTGAGCAGCTCTCGGGCCGCGCTCACCGACAGGCGCGAGAGCAGCGAGTCCCGGTCGGGCCACGAGGCGTAGACGCCCTCGACGTCGGTGAGCACCACGAGCTTTCGCGCCCCGAGCGCCGCTGCGAGCGCCGCGGCGGCAGTGTCTGCGTTGACGTTGAGCACCTCGCCCGGGGCGTCGAGATCGGGAGCGATGGTGGACACGACGGGGATGCGCCCCGCTTCGAGGAGGTCGTGCACCGCAGCCGGCTCGACCTGCACCACGTCGCCGACCAGACCGATGTCGTGCTCGACCCCGTCAACCACGACCCCCCGACGCCGGGCACCGAGCAGCCCGCCGTCCTCCCCGGAGAGCCCCACCGCGAGGGGGCCGTGCTGGTTGAGCAGGCCCACCAGCTCGCGACCGACCTGACCGGTGAGCACCATGCGGACCACCTCCATCACCTCCGGGGTGGTCACCCGCAACCCACCGCGGAACTCGGACCGCAGGCCCAACCGGTCGAGCATCGCCTTGATCTGCGGACCGCCGCCGTGGACGACGACCGGGCGCAGGCCGGCATACCGGAGGAAGGCCACGTCTTGCGCGAAGGCCCGCTTGAGGTTGTCGTCGAGCATGGCGTTCCCGCCGTACTTCACGACGACGAGCGCCCCACGGAACCGCTCGAGCCACGGGAGCGCCTCGACCAGGGTGGTGGCCTTCGACTGCGCGACGCGCAGCGCGGCGGCGTCGATCGCACCGCGCAGGGCTTGTTCGGGGGGTGTCATGGGTGCGGACCTCCTCAGGTCGAGTAGGCGGAGTTCTCGTGGACGTAGTCGTGGGTGAGGTCGTTGGTCCAGACCGTGGCGCGCTCGCCGCCGGCGTGGAGGTCGATGACGACGAGCACGTCGCGCCCGGACAGGTCGACCAGCGAGCGATCCGCACCAACCCCACCCGCGCGACAGACCTCGACGCCGTTGATCGCGACGTCGAGCGAGGCCGGGTCGAAGGCGGCGGCCGTGGTGCCGACCGCGGCGAGCACCCTCCCCCAGTTGGGGTCGTTGCCGAAGACCGCGCACTTGAAGAGGTTGTTGCGAGCAACCGAGCGCGCGACCTCGAGGGCGTCGGCCTCAGAGGCGGCCGAGCGCACCTCGATGGTGATGTCGTGGTGCGCGCCCTCGGCATCGGCGATCAGCTGACGGGCCAGCGAGGCGCAGACATCGGTGACGGCCACGGCGAGGTCTGCCGAGGGGACAGCGACGCCGGAGGCCCCGGATGACATCAGCAGGACGGTGTCGTTGGTGGACATGCACCCGTCGGAGTCGACCCGGTCGAAGGTGAGCGCGGTCGCCGACCGCAGCACGGCATCCAGGTCGGCCGGATCGACGACGGCATCGGTGGTGAGCACGACCAGCATGGTGGCGAGCGAGGGCGCGAGCATCCCCGCCCCTTTGGCCATGCCTCCCACCGACCAACCCGCGCCCAGCGCCACGGCCTGCTTCGCGACGGTGTCGGTGGTCATGATCGCCTCTGCCGCGGCGCCCCCTCCGTCGGGGCTCAGCGCCTCCCCAGCCGCAGCGATACCGGGGAGGAGCAGGCCCATCTGCAGTCGTTCCCCGATCAGCCCGGTGGAGCAGACGACCACGTCGCCAGCCGCGATGCCCAGGAGCGCGCCGACGTGCTCGGCCGTCTCGTGGGTGTCCTGGAAGCCCGGCGCGCCCGTGCACGCGTTGGCGCCGCCACTGTTGAGCACGACCGCATCCACCCGACCGTCAGCGAGCACCTGACGGGACCAGGTCACCGGAGCGGCTTGCACCCGGTTGCTCGTGAACACTGCGGCGCCGTGATGGTGCGGGCCGTCGTTGACGACGAGCGCGACATCGGGACGGCCCGACGCCTTGAGCCCGGCGGTCGTGCCGGACGCGCGGAAACCCTGGGGAACGGTGACGGACATCAGCGGGGCCCTCCGGACAGGGACGTGGGGGTGATGACGAGGCCTGCTCGGCGCCAGACCGTGGCGGCGTCGGCGGCGCGCTCGACCGGCACGAGGATCCAGTCGGTGTCAAAGGTCGAGAACCCGAGCACCGAGATGCCTGCCGACACCAGGGGTTCGAGCACCTCCGCAAACACGCCCACCGCCCCGAACGACAGCGGTCCGGCCACCTCGACGACCTTGAACGGGCCCTCGGTTCGAGCCCCTCGAGGCACCACCTCGGTGAGACAGACGACGGAGGTCTCATCAGGCGTGCGCGTCAGGCTGGCGAACGGGCCTGTCGTCCAGTCGAACCCGGGCTCCTGTCCGCCGGAGAGCCGCACGATCGACACCTGCTCAGGGTGCTCCATGAGGTGCAACGGCATCCGGCTCACGGCGCCACCCCGGCGATGGGAAGGCCGAGCTCCTCGGGGAGGCCCAGGGCGAGGTTGACGCACTGCACCGCAGCCCCGGCAGTCCCCTTGGTGAGGTTGTCGATTGCTGCCACCACCACGACGCGCCCCACTCGCTCGTCCAACACCACTTGGAGGTGCACGGAGTTGCTGCCGACCACGCTCGAGGTGCTCGGCCAGCGCCCCTCTGGGAGGAGGTGCACGAAGGTCTCCTCCGCATAGGCCGATGCCCACGCCTCACGCACTGACTCGGCATCCGCACCAGGACCGACCCGGGCGGTGCAGGTCGCGAGGATGCCGCGCGACATCGGTGCGAGCGTCGGAGTGAACGACACCGTGACCCCCGACCCGCCCGAGGCTGCGGTGAGGTTCTGCTCGATCTCCGGGGTGTGTCGGTGCACTCCCCCGACGCCGTAGGGGGACATCGCGCCCATCACCTCCGAGCCGAGCAGGTGCGGGCGAAGCGACCTTCCCGCACCGGACGTGCCGGAGGCGGCGACGACGGTGATGTCCTGCTCCTGGATCACCCCTGCGGCCAGTCCGGGGGCGAGAGCGAGGGAGACTGCGGTGGG